>NZ_BAAAFP010000005.1:0-775 GCF_039523595.1 Alteraurantiacibacter aestuarii | reverse complement strand
GGAACATCGTCGAAGATCACCACGTCGAACGTGCCCTCGCCCGTGTCGCCATCATCGCCATCGGTCACCTGGAACTCGATGCCGCTCAGCGTCACGCTGGCTTCGCTGTCATCGCCAGGAAGGTTCTGATCAAGCGGATGCGCAAGCGTCGCCGAGTAGCTGTAATCCACCTCGCCAGGGTTGCTGCCGGCAACAGCATTGGTGATCGAGATCGTGATCACCGTCCCAAGGCTCGTCGTCGAACCAACCAGATTGCCGCTGCCATCAACCGCAAAGGTCACGGCCTCACCGCCCGCCGTCAGCTGCCCATTCAGATTGGAGGCGTTGATAAACACTATCGAGCCAGCAAGATCGCTCGGAACATCCTCGCCAAAGTCCACCGTCACCTTGCCACTCGTGTCGCTCAGGCTCTCGGTCGAGTCGATCTCAAGAGGATCGCTCTGGCTCTCATCGCCATTGGCATACGCAAAGCCGTCCTCATCAACCGTCAGGTTCGTCGCTGTGCCAACCAATGGCACCGAGTCAGCCGCAAGCGTGATCGTAACCGTCGCCCGCGACGTGTCCCCATCCCCATCGGTGATCGTGTAATCAAAGCTGACCTCGCCCTCCTCGCCAGAAGCCGGCGTGTAGGTGAACGTACCGTCATCGTTGTAGTCCACAGTGCCAGCACCCGTCAGCGTGCCGCCAACAACCGCAACATCATTGACCAGGTCAACTCCGTCCGCACCAGCCTCGTCATTGGCAAAAACATCAACCACAACCGGATCATTCTCAT
>NZ_BAAAFP010000004.1:0-516 GCF_039523595.1 Alteraurantiacibacter aestuarii | reverse complement strand
GGGCCGGAGGTTTCCCTCCGGCCCCTTTTTTGTGACCTTGCGGTCTTCGCTTAGCGACCCGAACCCGGACCGTAAGTGATTTCCACGCGGCGGTTCTGCAGTTCGCGAACACCGTCAGCGGTAGCAACACGCGGCATGCTTTCGCCGAATGCTTCGCTGGAGATGCGCGCTGCCGGAATGCCGCGGCCCGTCAGGTAAGCCTGGACGCTGGCGTTACGACGTTCGGACAGGCCGACGTTGTAGGTTGCCGAGCCGGAGCGGTCAGCGTGACCGGCCAGCATGATCGCAGCGGTGCCGCAGTTGCCATAGGCAGTGACAGCACTGTTGAGAACGGTAGCAGCCTCAGGCGTGATATCCGACTGATCCCAGTCGAAGAACACGATGTACGGGCCCTGGTTGCACTGCACGACCGGCGGCGGAGGCGGCGGAGGCGGAGGCGGCGGGGGCGGAGGAGGCGGCGGCGGCGGCGGCGGAGGAGGCGGAGGCGGCGGTGCCACCGGCTCGGAACCACCGAAG
>NZ_BAAAFP010000003.1:0-326650 GCF_039523595.1 Alteraurantiacibacter aestuarii | reverse complement strand
CCGTCAGCGTGCCGCCAACAACCGCAACATCATTGACCAGGTCAACTCCGTCCGCACCAGCCTCGTCATTGGCAAAAACATCAACCACAACCGGATCATTCTCATGGTCCTGAGCGGCAGTATCGTCTTGCGCAATCGGAGCATCATCGATGACATGAATTTCAAGGATATCGCTGGCGACATCACCATCCAGATCGGTCACGATCACCTCGACAGGAATGGTCGTTCCATCAGTGTCACTGGTGTTGTCGTTGAGAGTATAGGTGTAAGTGATGGACCCCTGACCAGTCGCGGGGTCATATTGATAATCGGTGATGATCAGGGTGCCGGTTGTATCGGCAATCACAATCTGCGGCAGATTGCCGGGGTCAATCGTCGTGCCGCCAACGCTAACGCTTCCGACACCATCAGGCGAAATGAAGGTTATGGTGCCGCTTACCGCCTCACTGTTGCCATCGAAGGCCGTGCCGGGGGATTCATTGATCCGCGTATCCGTCGACGGAGGCAGATGAGCCTCGCGAACTTCGGTAGCCTCGCCGATTTCGGGAACAATGACCTGGTCCAGGCTGTCAGAGATCAAGATGGTCAAGGTGGCGGTGTCAGCGCTCCCATCACCATCCGTCAGCTGGTAGGTGAAGACATCCTCAACACCGCCCGGCGTGTTGAAGTTACGTGTATAGACATAGCTCCCGTCCGCATTGAGAATCAGCGTGCCAAATTGACCGGTGATCTCTTCACCAGCGTCAGCAAATGACCCGCTCGTGCCAGCGTAAAATCCAGAGACAGACGCGCCGTCCGCGCCTTCGATGTCCACGCCCAAAGCACCGCTTGTCGTGCCCACGCCGGTAATCACATTGCCGTCATGTGCGGAAAAATCCGCGGGCGGGATCAGATCCGTGTCATTGGCGGCAATCGGCGCGTCATCAATGATGTCGATGCGCAGCGTAGCTGTCGCCTGGTCACCGTCAGTATCGATGATGGTAACTGTGAAGAAGTCTGCCGAGACAACATCCGTCGTATTGTCGGCGAGCACATAATCGTAACCGATCCGGCCATTCGAGATACTCGTTATGGTCAGCGTACCCAGGTCGGTGGAGAATATCTGGCCGACAGCGGTAACGGCAACGCCGTTGATCGTGATCGCAGCCGTACCGTCGGGCGAGGAAAAGTTGATCCAGCCAAACGTGGCTTCGGAATCGGAAGCACTGTCCGTTCCCTCTGGTTCGCCGTTACGCGCCGGTAGCCCCGCTTCGGAAACCACGTCCTCGGCATTGATGACCGAGACGCCGGAATCGTCCGGCTCGATCGTGATCACCGGCTCATCGTCGGGCTCGAAGGGAATGATCTCCTCTTCCAGAATCGTGCGGACGGGAAGCTCGGTGTAAGGAAGAAGATCGCCGATATCGAAGGCTGACTGAATATCGCCCGGGTCGGTGGCAAAATTGCCGCCAGAACTCTGCACTTCACCTGCAGCGGGTTCAGGCTCGTTGCCCACAAGGAGGGCAGCGAGGTTCGCTGGCGGGATCGGCGTGTCGCCAACCACCAGTTGCGGAAGAATGATCGCCCCCTCGGGGATCACGATGCGACTGCCATCCGCAAGCGTGATCACAAGATCGCGTCCGACGGCCTCGACCTGATCGATAACCGCGTCCGCCGGCAAGGTAACCGTGTTCGACGGGCCTACCGGAACAGTCCTGGATGACTGAACAACGTTCTGAGCCGAAGGGCTTTCACCGAAACCCGATTGCGCGGCATCTGTCGAAAAATCACCGTCTTGCTGGTTCAGTTCTTCACTCATCAATCTGTCCTCTCGCCGCGAGACTTGAGGTGAATGAACAATCTAAACGGTGCTCAAGGCCCCAAGCCAATCAACGGATTTATCCACAGACATGGAAACACCGAAGTGGTGCGATATCAATGGTGTTAACATTTTCGTAGCGAATGGCTCGCGTGGAGCCTCAGGGGTCTTGAATCGAGGGAAATGCCATTTAATCTATGTAAAACAGGATTTTATGAATTTCGCTTGCTTTAGAAACCAATCCAGCACTACGGGAATATACGTAAACTGCTGAGCTCTCGAATTTGGGACTGTGCCAGTAACGAACAGGCTTCGGGGTAAGTTTAACAGCGTTAGGAATTAACCTTACCGAGTCGCGACAATAATGACCCTCCGAGTCGAATCGTCGATCTCAGTCCGATTGTGGTTCCCGGCGCCGTGGAACTCCCTGCGCATCAATTCCGTTGAACGAAATCGTGCAAGGCAAGGCGCAGCCAGGAAAGCCCCGCATCATCGGAACGAGTAGTGTGAAACTGGGACATTTCGCGCATCGGCGTGATTGCGAACGGAGGCTCACGTATCTCGAGCGAAAACAACGGGGCAATCTGCCGGGCCACAGTGGCGATCTGCGGCGGTGATCCTCGATCGTCTGACACCCTCCGTTTATGACAACGACAGGTTCCGGACGATAGGCCGTACGAACACGCTGCGCGTTGCACAGCAGTACGAAATTGCCATGCCGACCGAGGGAAAACGCGGAAGATCCAAGACGCTCTGGATGAGCTGAGCGAGCAAGGCAGAGTGGCCGGGCGCTCCTTCGCTCCACCTGCTCCGACCCTGGCGCGGATGGCAACGGTATGAGAGTAGGTATGTGGCGGAGAGGGTGGGATTCGAACCCACGGTACCCGTAAAGGCACAACGGTTTTCGAGACCGTCCCGTTCGACCACTCCGGCACCTCTCCGCATGGGGTGCGCGCAGGCAAGTTGCCTGCCCGGTCTGTTAGAAGCCGCGGCGGTTAGCCGATGGATGGGCCCTTGCCAAGACCTTGCTGCACGGCTTTTTCGATCTGGTGGGGGATTGTCATCTGTGAGAGGTTGTTTCGCAGGTGCAACATTCTATATTGGAACGCATGGAACGGTCGGAATTCTTCTTTCCGCAGGCCGGACGCAGGATCCAGGCTCCCCGCAATTCGCGAGCGCGTTTTGCTATCGGGGATATCGTTCGCCACCGCCTGTTCGATTTTCGCGGCGTTATTTTCGATATCGATCCGGTGTTTGCCAATACCGATGAATGGTATGAAGCGATCCCGCATGACATGCGGCCACTGCGGGAACAGCCCTTTTATCACCTGTTGGCGGAGAACGATGATTCGTCCTATGTCGCCTATGTCAGCCAGCAGAACCTGATGCAGGATGACGATGGCGGGCCGGTGGACCACCCCAGCCTGTCACAGTTGTTCGACAGTTTCGTCGACGGACGTTACCGCCTGCGCCGCAGCCTGACGCACTGACTTTTCCTCACCGGGGACCCCAAGACGATAGTAATAAGGCAAGTATTTTATGCGATATGGATCGTATGGATATGAACGCGCCCTATTCCGATCCCTTGCAGATGGCGTTGCAGCGGGAATTGCGCCGCAGTGAGCGTGTCTTGTGGCAGGCAAAGCCCCTGGCCCGCGTGGCCACAAAGGCCTTTCTGATCTATTTCTTCGCCATTCCCTGGACGGCATTCGCCCTGTTCTGGACGGTCATGGCCATGGGCGCGACAAGCGGCGGATGGGGAGATGCGGGCTGGCTCAGCTTTGCTTTCCCGCTGTTCGGCCTGCCCTTCATCTTGGTGGGCCTCGGCATGCTGTCAGCGCCGTTCATACCGCTGTTCGCTGCCCGAAAGACATTGTTTGCCATCACCGATGAGCGGGTGATCCGGCTATATCTGGGTCGCCGGCTGATGACCAGTTCGCTGGAAGCGGGCCAGATTGGCGAGATCGAGCGCACCGAAGGGCCAGATGGCAGCGGCACGCTGAAGATCACCGCAGGCAGTTACCGCGACAGCGACGGGGACAGGATGGCTCGCGAATTCGGGTTGGGCGAAGTGGAAAACGTGTTCAAGGCGCAGGAAACCATCCGCGACATGGTCAGCCGCCATCGCGCACGGGCAATCAGCTCTTCAGCTTCCAGCCACTCTTGAGCACGCGATAGGTAATCACGCCCAGCACCAGATTGAGCACGCCCACGCCGATCGCAGCGCCAAACACCGCCTCATTGGTATTGCCGATGTCGCTCGCCCCCAGAAAGCCGAAGCGGAAACCGGAGATCATGTAGAAGAACGGATTGGCGCGGCTGATCATCTGGAACAGCGGCGAGAGATTGGAAATCACGTAGAACGTGCCCGACAACAGCGAGAGCGGCGCGACGATGAAATTGGTGACCGCGGCGTTGTGATCGAACTTCTCCGCCCACAGGCTGGCCAACAGGCCAACAATGGCCAGCATGGTGGCGCCCATCAGCCCGAACCACACGATTGCCCACGGGTGCGCCGCGCGCAGTTCCACACCGGGCCACAGCCACATCGCCAGCGCCACCGCGCCGCCCACCATCACCGCACGGGTAATCGCGGCAGAGACGATGCCGATCATCAGTTCGGCCTCTGTCAAAGGCGGCATCAGCAGATCGATGATGGTGCCCTGCAGCTTTCCGGCCAGCAGAGAGAAGCTGGCGTTGGCAAAGGCGTTCTGCATCATGCCCATCATGATCAGGCCCGGCGCGACGAAAGTTGCAAAGGGCACACCCAGCACTTCACGCCCACTGCGGCCCATGGCGACGGTGAAAATGATCAGAAACAGCAGGGTCGTGACCGCAGGCGCCCAGACAGTCTGCGTCTGGACCTTGAGAAATCGCCGGATCTCCTTAATATAGAGACTCCACAGCCCGATCCGGTTGAAACCGGTAATCTGCGGCTGGCCCTTTGGCGGAAAGCTGCGTTGGCTATCCGTGACGGGATCACGAAATTCATGCATGGTATCGCCATGCTGCGTGGTACTTGCTGGGGCTTGATTGGCCATGTGCTGCCGCCTATCGGGCCGCAGGCAGGCTGGCAAGCTTCGGTGACAAGTGTCCACCGACTGGAAGAACGGAATAGTACATGAGTTGGACCGAAGAACGCATCGCAACCCTCACCAAGATGTGGGAGAGCGGGGCCACCGCCAGCCAGATCGCGGATGAGCTGGGCGGCGTTTCGCGCAATGCGGTGATCGGCAAGGCACACCGCCTTGGCCTGAAATCACGCCCTTCGCCGGTGAAGGCGAATGACCAGAAGGCGGCGAAGAAGAAGGAAGCCGTCGCGCCGGCCAAGAAGCCCGCCAAGCCCCGGGTGAAAGCCCCGGCTCCCAAGGTTGAGCAGGCAGCCAGCGACGATGCAACAGATGCGCCCAAGGCCATTCCTGAAAACAGCCAGCCGATTCCCAACCGGCCGGAAAACCTGCCCAAGATTCACTCCGTGGGTCCGGGTGGATTCGTTCGCCAGGGTCCCGGCGATCAGCAGGCACCGATTCCGCCCGCGCCGCCGCGCCGCCTGGTGCCGGCCAAGCCGAGCCCGGAAATTGCCAACAAGACCAGCCTGCTCGATCTGAATGAGCGTGTGTGCCGCTGGCCGATGGGCCATCCCGGCGAGGCCGATTTCCACTTTTGTGGAGAGAAGGTGAACCCGGGCTTCCCCTATTGCGTGCAACATTGCGGGCGGGCCTATCAGGCACAGCTGCCCCGCGGTGCGCGCCGTCCCCCGCCGCCCCTGCCTTTTGGCGGGCCGCGCGTCCGCTAGGACGCAGCGATCGGAAAATCGGGAAAGCCGTTTGGCGGCCCGCGCGTGAGGTAGGACAAACGCGCGGGCACGCCTCGGCGCCGAATCCGTACAAACCGATCCGGAAAATACCGTGCAGCTCCGCGCCTCTCAGGAGGGGGGAGGAGATTGGGCACGAAGCCGCACGATAAGGGAAACTAAGGCGCCCCGGCTTGGGGTCCAGGACGCCGAGATCACGACAAGTCTTTCGACGCGACCCGAAGAGCCGTCGCGTGATCTCTGGAGAGCCTATAAGCCGCTCCATAAAGTTGCGCATGTAACGTGATTGCCCGACAGGGTTAGTTACTACAGTATCTGTGCAGTCCGGCAGCGCCGGGGCAGGCATCAATCGAGCGACGAACCTCCGGGAGGCTGCAACTGGGCCGCATCCTTCAGCATCTTGGTGTAATCGCCCGAGATGATCATGCCGAGTGAGAGCGCTTTGACCGCCGCCATCGTCCGGTCAGAAACATCAAGCTTGGCGAACAGCCTGCGGACATAGACGTCCACCGAAGAGGGCGAAATTTCAAGCAGTTCCGCGATTACCGAATTGCTCTTGCCCTGTCCGATCCAGTGCAGGACTTCCAGCTCCCGATTGGACAATGCCGGGATCGTGACGGTCCTGGGCACAAGCCTGCAATAGCGCTGGATTGAGGTCTGGCCCAGCGAATGGATGCGCATCAGCGCGATCCCATCGGGCGTGGGCGCATCCTTGGACAGCACTGCCCCCAGGAAGCCACTGCGCCCGTTCGGGCCGAAACAGGCCACCGCCACTCCGCGCGCCAGACCGTATTTCGCAGCTATCGAGAGGTAGCGGCGTTCCTTGGGAGACAGTTTCTCATCGCCCAGCTGGTCTGGCCACACGAAGGCCTCAAGCCTGTCTATGGCAATGCGCGGCAAAGGGTCGATCAGGTGCAGGCGCGCGCGGTACTGGCGCTCCCATATCCACGGCAAGCCAATATTGGTGACGATGCGGCTGACGCGAGCGTCGCCGGTAATCGGCGCAACGTAATATGCAGTTGAAATACCAAACAGTTCGAGCGCATGCATAGTATTGCGCCGTATCGACACAACATCCGGGCTATCTGCGACAGCCCTCAGCCTTCGCGGGAAATCCTCCGCGTCCAATTGCATGCCCCTTCCCCAAGTCAGGAACTGCTTTCATCGGAAACAACGCGGCTATTTTCCTACGTCATTCCGAACGAATATTACAAATGCCACTTCGAGAACTCCTGCGCAAGGTGCTTGCAGGTCAGCTTCCAATCAACTCCCAGTCAACTCTGGGCCAATGGCGGCACGTGACGATCGACCACGAACGCCGCAGCCAGGATCAGGATGGCGCTCAGCGTCAGAACGGTAAAGAAGGGAATCACGCTCTGCCCGCCAAGTTGCAGCAGCGTTCCGCCCAGGCCGGTTGCGGCAACAGCGCCCACCCGGCTCATGAAGATGCCAAAGCCAATGCCCGCAGACCGGCAGCTTTGCGGATAGCCGGCAGTCATCACCACATACATGCCGGCAATGCTGGCGCTGAACACCGCGCCCGATGCCCCGATCAGCGATACCACCAGCAGGCGCTCTCCTGCATCGGGCGCAGCGGGAAGAGCCTCCACCGCCAGCCCCAGGGCGATCATCAGGCCCACCAGCGACACGCTGAGGCAGATCATCACGATGCGCGATCCGAAGCGGCGGATCAGCAGGCCCACCAGGATCGATCCGATCATCGACGTTATGCCGCCAATGGCAACCGCTTCGCCCGCATCGTCCAGCGTGAAGCCGGCTGCGGTCAGGAATGTGGTCGACCAGCTTAGGATCGAATAGGCGACCATCGCCGCCCCCGCAAAAGCCACCCCGATGCCTATGTTCATGCGCTTGTTGCTGGCGTGCAGGACACCGATCGATTTGCCATCCTTGCCATCGGTATCATGCGTTTCGGCAACCAGTTCCACCTGATCGTCCAGCACCAGTGCGGCATTCCTGCGCGCCTGATCGATCTTGCCCCGCGACAGCAGGTAGGATGGACTGTCCCGCATGCCGACCAGGATGACCACCACCAGCGCCATTGTCGCCAACCCGAAAATAACGAATGCGCCGCCCCAGCCATTGGCTGCGGCAAGGTCTGGCCCAAGCCAGCCGACGATAGTGCCGCCCACCGGCGTGCCGACGGAAAGCGTGCTGACGACCACAGGTCGCCAGCGATCGGAAAGCCATTCACCCGCCATCGCCAGCGCATTGGCATAGGCGCCGCCGAAACCAAGCCCGCCAATCAGCCGCCAGAAGGCCATCGACCACACCCCGTCCGCGCCGCCTGCGCCAATGGTGGCGAGCGAGAAGACCAGCGCGGCAATCGCCAGTGTGTAGCGCCTGCCGATGACATCTCCCAGATAGCCGCCGCCCCATGATCCGATGCCAAAGCCGATCAGGGCGGTCATCATGGCAATGCCAAAGGTACTGCGATCGACGCCGAAGTCCTCCATCACCAGCGGGGCGACAATGCCCAGCAATTGCAGGTCTATGCCGTCGCACACCAGCACCAGCATGCAGATCGCCACGGTCACGAACTGGAATGTCCGCATCGGAGATCGATTGAGCGCATCGATAAAGGACATCGGCGCCTGTGGAACGGGTGGGGTCTGGCTGGCCATTCTACTGTCCTCCCGCAGGTGATTTGGAGCCAAGGTCGAGCGCCATGTCTTCCTTGTTCTCCTTTGGCACCGGCCGGTTGCCCGGGGCCATCAGGTTGCGCACCATATCCGCGCGCATGCCTTCGAATTTCAGCCTGCCCGGCGTTGCCTCGTCACTTGGGAAGGCGTCCTCGATCTCACGGTGGCGCTGCTTCACTTCATCTAGGAATTCGCGGTTGGTGAAGATGTAGAAACGGTTTTCCTTGATCGCTTCCACCACCGCGCGGCCGGTATCTTCGGGATCGATGGCACCGCGCATCGCGTCCCACAGGTCCTTCAGGAATTGCGGGGCGTTTCCCTCGTCAATGGTGGGATCGTCCTCTGGCAGCGGGACCAGCGCCGTGCGCGTCGCGCCGGGGAACAGGCAGGATACGCCAATGCCCTTTTCCGCCAGCTGGATGCGCAGGCTTTCAGAGAAACCGCGGACGGCATATTTTGCCGTCGAATAGGCCGCCAGGCCGGGCAGCGGGACCATCCCCGCCATCGAACTGGTGTTGACGATATGCCCGCCCTCGCCCTGTTCGCGAATGATCGGCGCAACGATCTTGGTGCCGTTCACCACACCGCCCAGATTGACCGCGATAGCCTTGTCCCAGGCATCGAAATCGGGACTGGCAGCCGTGCCGCCGCCGTTGACCCCGGCATTGTTGCACAGCACGTGGATCTTGCCGAAATGCTCCAGCGTCTGGTCCACCGCCGCCTTCAGGCTGGTGCGGTCGGCAACATTCGCCTTGACGAAGAACACCGCATTATTGCCCGAAAGCTCGGCCCTGGCCTTGGCGATGTGGTCATCGCTCCAGTCTGCCAGCGCAACCTTCATGCCTTCAGCCAGAAAGGCCTTTGCCATGCCCAGGCCGATACCGCTGGCACCGCCAGTGATAAAGGCGACCTTGCCCGTCAGATTCTCCAATGATTCCTCCCCGAAATCCCTTTTCCTCGTGCTTTGTGTGGCAGAGGCTTGCGCCCGCGTCTATGGAGTTGCCTCACGGCTGATCAGCCAGACGAAGTCCGGAGCGTGCCATGCCCATTTCCCTTTACGCCGCCACCATCCCATCCACCCTGCAAATCATTGGCGCGGCCAGGGGCTGGCTGGACAAGGCGCAAGCCAGCGCGCTTTCGGAAGCCGAAGTGCTGGACGCCCGGCTGATCGATGACATGCTGCCCTTCGCCTATCAGGTCAAAAGCATGTCCGTGCATTCGATGGGCGCGATTGAGGGCCTGCGCGCGGGCGTGTTCTCGCCCGATTTCAGCGAGCCGCCATCCTCCATTTCCGGCTTGCGCGACCAGCTGGAAGAGGCCGAGAGCTATCTGAACGACCTGACCGAAGAGGAGATGGAAGACTTCATCGGCAAGGACATGCGCTTTGAAATTGGCGAGCGGCGACTGGATTTTACCGCCGAAGATTTCCTGCTCACATTCAGCCAGCCCAACTTCTATTTCCACGCCACCACCGCCTATGACATCCTGCGCGCCAAGGGCGTGGCCGTGGGCAAGCTGGACTATCTTGGCCGGATGCGGCTGAAGCGCTGAAAGGACCCGGCCAATGACATTTTCTCTCTATGACGCCGTCGTTCCCAGCTATCTCCAGACCCTGCGCGGCACCATCGGCTGGCTGGGCAAGGCCGAGGAATTTGCCGCGACCAATGGCAAGGAGGAGGCCGAGATGATGGCCGCGAGCCTGGCGCCTGACATGTTCCCCTTCAACCGCCAGCTGCGGGCCTGCGCCATGCACAGCCAGGGCGCGCTGGAAGGCGCGTTCAAGGGCGTGTTCTCTCCCGACCTGTCCCCGCATCCGGAAAGCTTTGCCGGCTTGCAGGAACGACTGGAAGAGGCGCTGGCCTATCTCGAAGCGCTGGATCGGGCGGAGGTCGATGCACTTACAGGCAAGCCGATGCGTTTCGAATTCGGCGAGACGAAATGGCCCTTTACGGCAGAGAATTTCCTGCTCAGCTTCAGCCAGCCCAACTATTATTTCCACACCACCACCGCCTACGCCATCCTGCGCAATCAGGGCATGGCGATCGGCAAGATGGACTACATCGGCAAGATGCGGATGGAAGGCTGAGCGGCGGGGGCCTGCCGCCCCCGCCTCAGGTCAGCCCGTAACTTCCAGCACCATGTTGGTGGGCGTTTCCGCCGCGCGCTTCACAGTGTTGAAGCCTGCTTCTTTCAGCACCTGTGTCAGGCGTTTCTGCCCCGCCTGTGCGCCCAGTCCCAGCCCCACATCCTGCGCCAGTGAGGCGGGCGTGCAGACCATGCAGGAGAAGCCGTAGAAGATCTGCCCGATGACGTGCATGTTCTCTCCCATGCTGTCTCCCGCCATCGGTTCGACCAGCATGAACGTGCCATCATCCTTCAGCGTATCGCGGATATGGCGGGCAGCGCCGACGGGGTCACCCATGTCGTGCAGCGCATCGAAAATACATGCAAAATCAAAATCTTCGCCCGGATAATCCTGCGCCTTCGCCACGCTGAATTCCACATTGGCAACACCCGCTTCGGCGGCCTGCGCGCGCGCCTGCTCTATCGAGGGGGCATGGAAATCGAAGCCGTGGAAGGTGGAATTGGGGAAGGCCTTGGCCATCAGCACGGTGGATGATCCGTGGCCGCAGCCAATATCGGCCACCTTGGCGCCCGCCTCCAGCTTCTCCTTCACGCCGCCAAGCGCCGGGATCCAGCTGTCCACCAGATTGGCCGCATAGCCGGGACGGAAGAACCGATCAGTGCCGCAGAAGAGGCATTGCGAGTGATCCGACCACGGCCGCCCCTCGCCCGATTTGAAGGTCTCCACCGCTTCCGCGTGCATTTCATATTGCGCCACAATCGCCTGGATGAAGCCCTGCATGCAGGCGGGCTGGCCCTCGCGCGTGAAGATCAGCGCCTGTTCGGGGGTAAGTTCGAAAGTCTCCGCAACAGGGTCGAAATCGACATATCCGGCGGCGGCAATCGAGCCGAGCCATTCGTGCAGGTATTTGGCGTTCATGCCGGTCCTGGCGGCCAGTTGTTCGCAGGTCATCGGGCCTTCGCCGTCCATCGCCTCGAACACACCCGCCTGGTCCCCCATATAGGCCATGAACAGGCTGACTGCGCCTGCCACATCGCCGATTACCTTGCCTGCCATTGCTTCGACTTTTGCCATGTCGATCTGCTCGCTCATGTCGCTCTCCCAAGTGCTTATCAGTGTGATCACATTTCACATGGGCCAGACCTAACACATTCCGGCCGCCTTTCGGAATGCGATTGCCCGATTTGCGCGGCCCAAGACAAACTCAAGTAAAAGCGCCGAAAAATGATATATGATTGATAATTATTTTACCCCTTCTCGGTAATTGCACGGACAGGGTAATTGGGTGAGGGACATGACCAGCTTGGAAGACGCGCAGAGCATTGGAATGCGGACAGGGCAGTTTCGCACTGCCTTGTTTTCATTGCAGGGCGTAGCGGCGATTATGCTGGTGCTGGCCATGACTACGGTCGGGATCACTCAGTTGCTTCTACTGGTCGGAACCTTCACGCTTGTTGCCATCCAGTTTATCATTTCGCGCCTTCTGGGGCACCGCAGCGGCCTGCAGATTGAGCAGCACCGCTATCTGACCATTCAGGCGCGCAAATCGCGCCAGCAGGTCGAAGAGCTGTTCGCCATGACCGACATGCTCCAAAGCGCCGAAAACCATGAGGATGCAGGCGCAGTCCTTGAAGCAACCAGCCGCAGCCTGCTGCCGTCATTTTCCGGCGCGCTTTATGTGTTCAACAATTCCCGTGACCGCCTCGATCTGGCCAAGTGCTGGGGGCACGATGGCGAATTCGATCCCGCCGATGCGCTGCTGCCGTCCAATTGCTGGGCGCTCAAGCGTGGCAAGGTCCATGTCAATGACATGAAGGCGGGCAGCCTTTGCTGCACCCATCACGTGGGAACGGACGCCACCATCGAAGTGCCGATGGTGGCGCGTGGAACGATCCACGGCCTGCTGATGTTTGGCTGTCCTGCTGATACGAATGGCAAGGAGCAGCTCAAGGACAATTCGCGCATCGCCCGCGCACTGGCCGATTCCATGTCGCTGGCGCTGTCCAACATTGCCCTGCGCGAGAAGCTGCGCACGCAGAGCCTGCGCGATCCGCTGACCGGGCTTTACAACCGCCGTTACATGGAAGATTCGCTCGAACGCTACCTCTCCATGGCGGAGCGCGATGGCGATGCGACTTCGGCAATCATGATCGATCTAGACCATTTCAAGGCGCTCAACGACAAGCACGGTCATGCCAAGGGCGACGCGGTGTTGCGCGATGTGGCGGGCCAGCTGGTCGGAGGTCTGCGCCCGTCCGACGTGGTGTGCCGCTATGGTGGTGAGGAAATCCTCGTGATCCTGCCCAAATGCTCACTCGACGAAGCTACGGGCCGCGCGGAGTTCTTGCGGGCCGCAGTGGAGGCGCTGAGCGGTTCGCACGGCGCCGCAATCAGCGCGTCTTTCGGCGTGGCCAGCGTTCCTGAAACCTCCAACGGTCCGGCCGATCTGGTCGCCATGGCCGATGCTGCGCTTTACCAGGCCAAGCGTGCGGGCCGCAACTGCGTGCAGGCAGCGCTTGTCCGCGAAGAGAAAAAGCTCGGCTCGCAGATCGTTGAAAGCAACTCCCCCCGCCTCGCCGTAGGCTGAACAGGCACTTCAGCCCACGGTGGCAAACCAGATGGTATGCCGCGGCCCCTTGTTGTTGGGGCGAGCACGCTCCGAGCGCACCTCAACCTCAAAACCAGCCTTGCGCAGGCGGTGCGTGAAACGCTCATCCGTGGCGGCTGACCATACGGCAAACACGCCGCCAGGGTTGAGGGCAGCCTTGGCCGCGCGCAGGCCGGGAAAGGAGTAGAGCCGCGTATTCTCGGAGCGGACGATGGCGTCCGGCCCGTTGTCGACATCGAGCAGGATCGCATCGAATTTATCGATGGTGCCATCGGCTGCATCATCGATCAGCGCGGCGACATCGCCCATTTCCAGCTTCAGGCGCGGATCGTCCAGGCAATCGCCCGTCAGTTCGGCCATGGGCCCGCGCGCCCATTCGATGATTTCGGGCACCAGTTCGGCCACCACCACCTGCGCCTTCGGCCCCAGACGGGAAAGCGCCGCACGCAGGGTGAAGCCCAGGCCATAGCCGCCGATCAATATGCGCGGCTGCGGGGCGGCCACGCGGTCCAGCGTCAGCTGCGCCAGTTGCTCCTCGGAAAACTGCATGCGCGTGCCCATCAGCTCGTTACGGCCGAGCATGACGATGAAATCGCGCCCGTGCGAAACCAGCTCCAGCGTCTCTCCGCCCGGGATCTGCGCCGTGGCCAGGTGAATTCTGGGAAGCATCTGCAAGTCTCCTGCTGAAATGCAAAAGGGCCGCGATCGCTCGCGGCCCTCTCACGTCAGACCTTGTCGGCCTTAGTCGTCCTTGAGGAAGGCGGGCATATGGTCGGGGCCGCTGCCACCGCCATTGTCACCGCCACCGTTGTCGCTGCCGCCATCACGGCGCGGTCCACGATCACGATTGCCGCCGCGATCGCCACCGCGGCCACCACGATCACCGCCGCCACGGGGGCGACGATCGCCACCGCCGCTGCGCGGACCACGATCACGATCACCGCCGCCTTCACGCTTTTCACGCGGGGGACGGCTGTCTTCCAGCTCTTCACCGGTTTCCTGATCGACAACGCGCATCGACAGGCGAACCTTGCCGCGCGGATCGATCTCGAGAACCTTGACCTTAACTTCCTGGCCTTCGGTCACGACATCGCTGACCTTCTCGACACGCTCGTTGCGCATTTCGGACACGTGGACGAGACCGTCCTTGCCACCCATGAAGTTCACGAATGCGCCGAAATCGACGATGTTGACGACCTTGCCGTTGTAGATCTTGCCCACTTCGGCCTCTTCCACGATGCCTTCGATCCAGGCCTTTGCGGCTTCGATCTGGGCATTGTCGGAGGAGCTGATCTTGATCAGGCCTTCGTCATCGATATCGACCTTGGCGCCGGTTTCAGCCACGATCTCGCGGATGACCTTGCCGCCCGTGCCGATAACGTCACGGATCTTGGCCTTGTCGATCTGCATGGTCACGATGCGCGGGGCATGCGCGGAAAGCTCGGTGCGGGCAGAACCCAGCGCCTTGTTCATCTCGGCAAGAATATGCGCACGACCGGCCTTCGCCTGCTCCAGCGCCTTGCCCATGATTTCCTGCGTGATGCCGGCAACCTTGATGTCCATCTGCATGGTGGTGATGCCGTTTTCGGTACCAGCCACCTTGAAGTCCATGTCACCCAGGTGATCTTCATCACCCAGAATGTCGGACAGCACGGCGAACTTGTCACCTTCCAGGATCAGGCCCATCGCGATGCCGGAAACCGGGCGATCGATCGGAACGCCGGCATCCATCATCGACAGACAGCCACCGCAGATCGTCGCCATCGAGGACGAGCCGTTGGACTCGGTGATGTCGGACAGGATGCGGATCGTATAGGGGAAGTCTTCACGGCTAGGCAGCACAGGGTGCAGCGCACGCCATGCCAGCTTGCCGTGGCCGATTTCGCGGCGACCCGGAGCACCAAAGCGGCCCACTTCACCGACCGAATAGGGCGGGAAGTTATAGTGCAGCATGAAGCTGGTGTAGGTCAGGCCTTCCAGCCCGTCGATCATCTGCTCGGATTCCTTGGTGCCCAGCGTGGTGGTGCAGATCGCCTGCGTTTCACCGCGCGTGAACAGCGCCGAACCATGCGTGCGCGGCAGGAAGCCGACCATGCTTTCGATCGGACGGACTTCGTCCAGCTTGCGGCCATCGATACGCTGGCCATCTTCGAGGATGGCGGTACGCACGATATCGGCTTCCAGCTTCTTCACCAGCTTGCCGGCGGTCATCTGCGTCTGCCCATCGGCACCGGCATAATGATCCTTGGCCTTGGCGCGTGCAGCGTTGAGCGCTTCGGAGCGGGCAGACTTGTCGGTCAGCTTGTAGGCAGCGGCAATATCCGCACCCACGATGCCGCGAAGTTCTTCCTTCATCGCAGCCTTGTCGTCCGAGCTGTCGATTTCCCACGGAGCCTTGGCAGACTGTTCGGCCAGCTGGATGATCGCACCGATGACCTTGCGGGCCTCGTCATGCGCGAACATCACGGCGCCGAGCATTTCTTCCTCGGTCAGTTCCTTGGCTTCGGATTCAACCATCATCACCGCGTCCTGCGTGGCGGCGACGACCAGGTCGAGCCGGCCCTCTTCGTCCAGGGCGACATTCAGGCTGGGGTTGAGTTCATATTCGCCATTGCGATAGCCGACGCGGCAGGCGCCGATCGGGCCCATGAAGGGCACGCCCGAAATGGTCAGCGCAGCAGATGCCGCAATCATCGCCACCATATCGGCTTCGGTCTCACCATCATAGGAGAGGACCTGACAGATCACGTTGATTTCGTTGTAGAAACCTTCCGGGAACAGCGGGCGGATCGGACGGTCGATCAGGCGGCTGGTCAGCGTTTCCTTTTCGGTCGCACCGCGCTCACGCTTGAAGAAACCACCCGGGATACGGCCGGCAGCAGAGAATTTTTCCTGATAGTGAACGGTCAGCGGGAAGAAATCCTGGCCTTCCTTCACCTTCTTGGCTGCGGTTACTGCGCACAGCACCACGGTTTCGCCATAGGTCGCCAAAACGGCGCCATCGGCCTGGCGGGCAATACGGCCCGTTTCCAGAGTGAGGGTTTTGCCGCCCCACTCCAGCGATACAGTTTTCGTGTCGAACATATTTATCCTTCGAACCCGCAAGGCCCTATTGCCAGGCGGGGTTTTCTGCCGGGGATACCGTCCCGGTCCGGTTCAGGGCCTTTTGAACGCCCCTAGGCCCCTTCACCGAATTGCGAAGGAAACCTGATAAAGTGAAAGGGCGGCCCCTTGGAGCCGCCCCATCGAAAGTCTTACTTACGCAGGCCCAGTTTCTGGATCAGCGTGTTGTAGCGTTCCACATCCTGGCTCTTGAGATAGGCGAGCAGGCTGCGACGCTTGTTGACCATCTTCAGCAGGCCACGACGCGAATGGTTATCCTTGTGGTGGGCCTTGAAGTGATCGGTGAGGTTGCGGATACGCTGGGTCAGGATCGCGACCTGTACTTCCGGCGAACCGGTGTCGCCCTTGCCAACGGCGTTGTCCTTGATGATTCCAGCTTTTTCTTCGGCAGTTACCGACATTACCATTACTCCGCAGTATCTTGCATGTTGAAACCCCTGACGATTTTGGTCGTCCCGGACGTAATCTCGATCAGCGCGACTGGCACATCGGCCAGCTTCGCAAGATAGAGCCCGTCTGGTTGGGGCAATCCGGAAATGACCCGGCCCTGTCGGGCCGCCTGCGCGCTTTCCGGATCGAGGGGAAGGGCCGGGATACCGTCCAGCCCCGCCTCCAGCGGCAGGAGGTGGTCTTCAAGTCGCGCGCCGTTACCGATTTCGTTCAGTTTGTCCAGCGAAATCGCCTGATCTTCACTGAACGGACCGGCCTTTGTGCGGCGCAGATAGGTCACATGGCCCACCGTACCCAGCGCATGAGCAATGTCGCGCGCCAGGGATCTTATATAGGTGCCCTTGCTGACATGTGCCACCAGCGTGACGCTATCCGCCAGTTCCAGCGGCATGGAAGGGTCATAGGGATCGGGCCGTCCCGCAGTGGTAGCAAAGGCGGACGTGACCGCATCGCTCTGCCCTCCCCCGGCAAATCCTTCCGCCCTTCCCCCGGCCAGGCCAAGCGAATGAATGGTGACGCGGCGCGTCTTCAGCTCCACTTCCTCGCCCGCGCGGGCCAGGTCATAGGCACGCCTGCCGTCCACCTTCAGCGCGGAATAGGCCGGCGGAACCTGTTCGATCTCACCAGTGAAGTGCTCGCAGATGGCAGCAACGGCAGCCAGCGGCGGGCGGCGTTCCGATGTCGTCACCACATCGCCCTGCGCATCGAGGGTGGAGGTCTCTTCACCAAATGCCAGGGTGAATTCGTAGATCTTGTCCGATTCCAGCATGCGCCCGGCCAGCTTGGTCGCCTCGCCCAGCGCAATCGGCAGCACGCCTTCGGCCAGCGGATCGAGAGTGCCGCCGTGGCCCACCTTGACCTTTGCATATCCGGCCTGACGCAAATTGCGCTTCACCGCGCCCACGGCCTGTGTCGAGCCAAGCCCGTGCGGCTTGTCCAGGATCAGCCAGCCATTGGGCGGCGCGCGTGTCCCTGCCTCACGTGTCACAGGCCCGAAATCGCCTCGGCCAGACCGAGGTATTTCTCCAGCAGCCAGTTCACCGGCACACCGACGGTGTTCTCCAGAATGCCCAGCTGCGGGAAGAACCACACGCTGGCGACCAGCGCGAAGAAGAACATCATGCCAAAGGGCCGCAGCCGGTTGTAGGTCTCACCCCAGCTGGGGGGCAGAAGACCCTCGACAATATGCGACCCATCAAATGGCGGGATCGGCAGCATGTTGAACACCGCCAGGAAGATGTTGATGAGGATGAAGTAGAACAGCGCCTGCGCGCCATATCCCGCCTCCCCGTTCATCCCCAGCCCCAGCTTGGGAGCAAACAGGCCCAGCGCAATAGCGCCCACCAGTGCCAGCAGCAGGTTGGTCCCCGGCCCGGCAGCAGCCACCGCCATCATTCCGAAGCGCGGATTGTCGAGCCTCTCCTTGATTACGGGAACCGGCTTGGCCCAGCCGAACGCCGGTCCGCCTGCCAGCAGCATGGCGCCGGGCACCAGCAGCGTGCCAATGGGGTCCACATGGCGCAGCGGATTGAGGCTGAGACGCCTGCGTTCCTTGGCCGTGGGATCGCCCAGCAACATCGCCACATAACCATGGGCAACTTCGTGAAAGACGATGGCCACGATCAACGCGGGCACCAGCAGCAGGATCTGAATGATTGTGTCTGTCATATGGGCTTGCGGGTTAGCAGATGGGGACTGCTGCGCCACAGGTAAAGACCCGGGCGATTAAACAGCGCTTAGCTATATATCCCCAGCGCCTGCGCAAAATGGCGGCGGCACAGCGCGAGATAGCGCTCATTCCCGCCGATTTCGGTCTGCGCGCCCTCGCCCACTGGCCGGCCCGCTTCATCCACGCGCAGGTTCATGGTGGCCTTGCGCCCGCAGTGGCACACGGCCTTCAGCTCCTCCAGCGCATCGGCAATGCCCAGCAATGCGGCGGAGCCGGGGAACAGCGCCCCCTTGAAATCCGTCCGCAGGCCGTAGCACAGCACCGGGATACCCGCCTCATCCGCCACGCGGGCCAGTTGCCACACCTGATCGGGGGCGAGGAACTGCGCCTCATCCACCATTATGCACGAGAGCGGGGTGGCCGTGTGCTGCTCACCCACTTCGGTCCAGAAATCGGTCGCGGGGTGATAGCGATGCGCCTCCGCCTCCAGCCCGATACGGCTGGAAATGGGCATGCCCTGCGATCTGGTATCGAGGCTGGCGGTCCACAGCATGGTGGCCATGCCGCGTTCGCGGTAGTTGAAATCAGCCTGCAACAGGGTGGTGGATTTGCCGGCATTCATGCTGGCGAAGTAGAAATAGAGCTTGGCCATCTGGCCTAGTCATCCTCACCCAGATCGCGGGAGACCTTGGGATCGCGCAGCAGCTGCTCGATCCGCCCCGCCTCATCAAAGCTTTCGTCTTCCATGAAGCGCAGCTTGGGCGCGAATTTCAGGCCCAGGCGCTTGGCCACTTCGCGCTGGAAGAACGCGGTGTTGACCTGCAGGGCCTTGATGACCACCGCCTCATCCTCGCCCAGCAGCGGCTTCACATAGACCTTGGCATTGCGCAGATCGGGCGACATGCGCACTTCGGTGACGCTGACGGCATGGGCGGTAAGCACTTCATCATGCACTTCCTGCCGGGCCAACAGTTCAGACAGGATATGGCGTACGCGCTCACCCACCTTGAGCAGGCGGACGGACTGGTCTTCGGGGGCGGAGTGCTTGGGCATTACTCTTCCAACTTGTCCAATATGCGTTGCAGGCTGCGCATGTTGCGCGCCGTGCCGCGGCAATCGAGCTTGCGCTCCATGAAGGCGCTGGTCAGCCGGGAGCTGCCCACGCCATCGACAAAATCGATATAGAGGCAGCGATCCCCGATGGCGATCCTTTCGCGCCCGCGTCCTTCATAACCTGCCAGCATCACCTGAAATTGCGCCGGATCGGCCTGCTTTTCCAGAAACAATGTGTGGACCTGATTGTCCTGCCCGTCAGCCGCAAAGGGATTGTCGGCAATGGCACTGCGCACCTCAGCCGCATTGCGCACGGCGGCAAAGGTTTCAAAGCCAAAGTGCTCCTTCACGATCCACGCGAGCATTTCGCTCAGGCCTTCGGTGGGCCGTTCATCATAGGAGAACAACACGTTGCCGCTGGCGACAACGGTCTCGATATCCTCCAGGTCCTCACGCTCCAGCGCCTCGCGCAGATCTTCCATCTTCAGCCGGTTTCCACCGACATTCATGGCTGCGAAGAAGGCGACGTACCTTTCCATTCAGTATGCCGCCCTCCTTGGACGCAGGACTATTAAAGCACCCGTTCGCGCAGCTCGATCTCGAACACTTCGAGGCTGTCACCCGGCTGGATGTCATTCGTGTCTTCCAGCACCACGCCGCATTCCAGGCCGGTGCGGACTTCATCCACATCATCCTTGAAGCGCCGCAGCGAGGCGATGGTGGTGGCCGATACGATGACGTCGTCGCGCGTGAGACGGGCGTGGAGGCCCTTGCGGATAACGCCTTCGACAACCAGCAGACCAGCCGCCTTGTCCTTCTTGCCGGACTTGAACACTTCCTTGACATCGGCGCGGCCGACAACGTGTTCGATCTTCTCCGGGCCAAGCTCGCCAGCCATCTCCTTGGCGATCTCATCGGTCAGGTGATAGATCACATCGTGATACTTCATCACCACGCCATCGCGCTTGATCAGGTCACGCGCCTTGGCATTGGGACGCACGTTAAAGCCGATGATCGGCGCCTTCGATGCTGCTGCCAGGGTCACGTCGCTTTCGGTGATCGCACCCACGCCCGCATTCAGAACGCGGACCTTGATGAGATCGTTGGAAAGGTTGTGCAGCGCGGTAACGATCGCCTCTACCGATCCCTGCACGTCGGCTTTCACCAGCACGGGGAATTCGACCACATCACTCTGCAGGCTGCTGAACATCGTGTCGAAATTGGTCGGGGCGAGCGCGGTACGCTTTTCTGTCGCCTTTTCCTTGCGATATTGCGCCACTTCGCGGGCGCGCTGTTCATTCTCGACCACGGTCAGCACGTCACCCGCGGCAGGAACGCCGCCAAGGCCCAGCACTTCCACCGGCATTGACGGGCCGGCTTCCTTGATCTGCTTGCCCTGGTCATCAACCAGTGCGCGCACACGGCCGCTCTGCGTGCCGACAACGAAAGTGTCGCCGCGCTTCAGCGTGCCGCGATTGACCAGCACGGTGGCCACGGGGCCGCGGCCCTTGTCCAGTTGTGCTTCGATCACGGTGGCTTCGGCATCGCGGTCCGGACGGGCCTTCAGCTCCAGCAGTTCTGCCTGCAGCAGGATCTTTTCGATCAGCTCATCCAGGCCGGTGCCCTTCTTGGCGGAGATTTCGACGTCCTGCACATCGCCGGACATGTCCTCCACCACAACTTCATGCTCCAGCAGGCGCTCACGCACCTTCTTGGCATCGGCTTCGGGCTTGTCGATCTTGTTGATCGCCACGATCATCGGCACGCCGGCAGCCTTGGTGTGATTGATCGCCTCAATCGTCTGCGGCATGATGCCATCGTCAGCGGCGACCACCAGGATCACGATATCGGTGACATTGGCACCGCGCGCGCGCATCTCTGAAAAGGCAGAGTGGCCCGGCGTATCGAGGAAGGTGATCTTCTTGCCGTCCTTGGTGGTGATCTGATAGGCGCCGATATGCTGGGTGATACCGCCAGCTTCGCCCTTCACCACATTGGCACCGCGCAAGGCATCCAGCAGGCTGGTCTTGCCGTGATCCACGTGGCCCATGATGGTGACGACAGGCGGGCGTTCCACCAGTGTTTCTTCCGGATCGGTTTCGACATCGTGGACGATGTCGATATCGCTTTCGGACACGCGCTGGATGTTGTGGCCAAATTCCTCGACCAGCAATTCCGCCGTATCCTGATCGATCGTCTGGTTGACGGTGACCATCATGCCCATGTTGAACAGGGATTTGACCAGGTCGGCACCCTTTTCAGCCATGCGGTTGGCCAGTTCCTGCACCGTGATCGCTTCGGGCACGACAACTTCGCGCACCTGCTTTTCACGCGGCTTGGACGTGCCGCCGGAATGGGCCCGGCGTTCCTTTTCACGCGCACGCTTGAGCGCGGCGAGCGAACGGGCGCGAGCGCCTTCATCTTCGTTGAGCGCGCGGTTGACGGTCAGCTTGCCGCCGCGGCGCTTGTCACGCTCGCTGACGCCAGCACCGCTGCCGCCACCACCGCCGCCGCTGCCCTTGCCTGCAGCCTTGCGATCCTGCTTCTTCTCAGGGCGCTTGGGTTCGGGACGGGCAACGGGCGTAAACCTGCGCGGTGCGGGCGGGGGTGATCCGGCCTCGGCACCAGCTTCGGCTGGCTCAGCCTCGGTTTCCTGCACTGCCGTCTCTTCCTGAGCGGCAGTTTCCTTGGCAACCTCGGCATCGCTCTCGCGCTGCTTGACGGCCTCAACCTCGGCCTTGCGATTATCATCGGCGCGGCGCTTTTCCTCTTCGGCAGCCTTGGCCTTGGCCTCTTCCTCGCGGCGACGCGATTCCTCGGACTGGCGCAGGCGATCTTCTTCGGCCTCGCGCTGCAGGCGGGCGACGCGTTCCTGCGGAGTTTCCCCGGCTGGAATCTTCTTGGCCGGAGCCTTCTTGGCAACCGGAGCAGGTGCCGGAGCGGGCGCGGGCGCTGGTTCGGGAGCAGGCGCAGGCGCGGGCGCCGCATCCTCTGCAGGAGCGGAGCCGGGCTTGGTCAGCTTGCGACGACGCTTCACCTCGACCGCAACCTTGTTGGTGCGACCGTGGCTGAAGGTCTGCTTGACCTCTCCCGCATCGACCGAATGCTTCAGCCCCAATGGTTTGCGGCTACGCTTCGGTGTTTCTTCACTATCGCTCATACGCCTAAACTTTTCCTTCAAAATCAATCAGTCGTCGCAGGTTCGTGCGCAGCTTCACCAGCTGCGCCGTCACTGCTGTTGCCGGCTTCGTCACCAGCCCCCAAAAAGGCCTGCAAACGCCGTAGCGGAATCAGGACCCGCTCAGCCGATGCGCGATCGGCCAGCGCCAGATGGACGACATTGTCGCGGCCCAATGCCACAGACAAGGCCATGCGGTCCAGTGGCAGCCTGTCGCCAGTCTCGCCGCTGCCTTCCGCATCCATTCCCACCCGCCAGGCCTGATCGAGCTTTTTCGATCCATCCTCGCTGGCGTCACTGGCATGGTAAAGCGCGGCGACCTTGCCCATCCGCGCTTCGTTGGAAATCCTGTCAGAACCCAAGATAAGCCGTCCTGCGCGCATTTCGAGGCCCAGCCTCTCCAAAACCGCACGTCGCAGCGCATTTTCGAGTAGGACAGGCAAATCTTGCGGGATCGCCAGCTTTCCATCGCGGAAGGACCGCGCCAGGGCAGCCTTGAGCTGGCCCTTGTCCATTGCCTGCTGCAATTCGGCCCGGCTCACACCGATCCATGCCCCGCGCCCCGGCGCACGCGCCAGCGCATCGGGCAGGACATCGCAGATACCTTGCGCGTTGGGAGGAGAGATCGCCAGACGCAGCAGTTCATCGCGGCAGGCGGTCCTGCCGGTCAGAATGCAGCGCCGTTCAGGAGCTTCCTTGCCCCCGCCGCGCTTTCCGGTTCTGTCGGAACCTAGCGGCTCATTGTGAGGATTCCGCATCAGCGGCCTCCTCTGCTTGGGCTTCGGCCTTGGCAGCAGGAGCTGCCTTTTCCTCATCCTCGAACCAGTGCGCACGAGCGGCCATGATGATCTCATTGCCCTGCTCTTCGCTCAGACCATAGCTGCCCAGAACGCCGCCCTTGTCCTCCTGGCGCTGCGAACGGCGCAGCGGAGGCCCATCGGCATTCTGTCGGCGGCGCGGTGCTTCGCGCTTCTTGGCAATCAGCTCATCGGTGGCCAGATCGGCCAGATCGTCCAGCGTCTTGATTCCGGCCCTGCCCAGCACCACCAGCATTTCCTCTGTCAGGTGCGGGATTTCGGCCAGCGCATCTTCCACGCCCAGTTCGCGGCGGGTGGCGCGGTGCACCTCTTCCTGCCGCTCGAGCGCTTCGGTGGCACGGCTCTGGAGCTCTTCAGCCAGCTCATCGTCGAAACCTTCGATCGCGGCCAGTTCGGCGAGGTCGACGTATGCGACTTCCTCCAGCTCGGCGAAGCCTTCGGCCACCAGCAGCTGAGAGAGTGTCTCGTCCACGTCCAGCTCTTCCTCGAACATCTTGGAACGCTCGGCAAATTCCTTGCTGCGCTTCTCCGAGGCTTCTTCCTCGGTCATGATGTCGATCTGGCTTTCCGTCAGCTGGCTGGCCAGGCGAACGTTCTGTCCGCGGCGGCCAATGGCGAGCGAGAGCTGATCATCGGGAACAACCACTTCGATGCGGCTTTCGTCCTCGTCCAGCACCACGCGGCTGACCGTAGCCGGCTGCAACGCGTTGACCACGAAAGTGGCGGTATCTTCGGACCAGGGGATGATGTCGATCTTCTCGCCCTGCAATTCCTGCACCACCGCCTGAACGCGGCTGCCCTTCATGCCGACGCAGGCGCCGACCGGATCGATGCTGGAATCGTGGCTGATCACGCCGATCTTGGCGCGGCTGCCCGGATCGCGGGCAGCGGCCTTGATTTCGATGATGCCGTCATAGATTTCGGGCACTTCCTGCGCGAACAGCTTCTTCATGAATTCGGGATGGGCGCGTGACAGGAAGATCTGCGGACCGCGATTGTTGCGCTCCACCTTCAGGATCAGCGCACGCACGCGCTCACCCACGCGGGCAGCCTCACGCGGTATCTGCTGGTCACGGCGGATCACACCTTCGGCACGGCCAAGGTTGACGATCACATGGCCGAATTCGACCGACTTGATCACCCCGGTGATGACTTCGCCGGCGCGGTCCTTGAATTCTTCATACTGACGCTCACGCTCGGCATCGCGGACCTTCTGGAAGATCACCTGCTTGGCGCTCTGCGCATCAATGCGGCCCAGGTCCACCGGGGGCAGCGGATCGACGATGAAGTCACCCACCTGCGCGCCGGGCTGGAGCTTTTCGGCCTGCTTGAGATCGACCTGCTTGAAGTAGTCTTCCACTTCCTCGACCACTTCGACCACGCGCCACAGGCGCAGATCGCCGGTCAGCGGATCGAGCTTGGCGCGGATATCGTTCTCCGCGCCGTAACGGCTGCGCGCGCTTTTCTGGATCGCTTCTTCCATCGCCTCGATAACGATCGACTTGTCGATCATCTTTTCCGAAGCGACAGCCGTGGCGATCGCAAGCAGTTCTGCCTTATTGGCGGAAATGGGGGTGGCCATTTTTTCGCTTAAGCCTTTTCTTCTTCGTTTTCGTTTGCTTCTTCGATTTCGTCCGCGCCCGAGCTGTCGAGCGGCTGGGTGGCGGCGATCAGCCGGTCAGTCAGGACCAGTTGCGCCGCATGAATGTTTTCCAACCGCACGGTAACCGCACCGGAATCCTTGTCATCAATCGTGACAACATCGCCTTCGATGCCAATGATCGGGCCGACCAGCCTGCGACGGTCGTCCACTTTTTCCACCAGCGATATCTTGGCGTCATGCCCGGCCCAATTGGCGTAATCCTTGGGGCGAACCAGAGGGCGGTCGATACCGGGGCTGCCGACTTCCAGCATATATGCCCCTTCGACCAGCTCCTCGCCGCTTTCCTCAATCGTATCGATCTTGGCGGAAATGGCGCGCGAAAGCTGGGCGCATTGTTCCATGATCATCTGCCCGGTGGCGGGATCTTCCGCCATGACCTGCAGGGTCCGATTCTCACCCGTGCCCATCAACCGAACGCGCACGAGCTCAAAGCCGAGCGTTTCGGCTTCGTGGGCGATCAGATCGGTCAGGCGCGCAATATCGGCCATAAAACTCCAGCGGCGGTCTAGTCGAACAATGTGACAAAGCGGATTTGGCCGGCCCCTTGCGGCGCCAGCATCACGGCTTTGTAATCACAATGTCGGGATTGATGCGTCAGTTAGTCGCAGTCGGGATATTTTGCAAGCGCGTTCGGCAGTGCATCGGCTTTCGCGCATCAGACAGGCGGGGCCGCGAATAGACCCGATGTGACGTGGGCGGACCTGGCACTATCTGCCAGTCCGCCCACTTATGCGCCCGCAGGCGCCGGTATGAACATGCAATCGACCGCTGCCTCCCCGTGGCGGCAGCCGAAAGCAAGGGCAGGTCAGGACCCGCCGTTCACCTGATTCATGGCCGCTGCCGTATCCTCGAAGCGGTTAACCGCTGCGTCGGCTTCTTCCAGCGGATTGCCGATACCAGCTTCTTCGAGGTAGCCGGATGCTTCACTGACGATATCGTCAACAAAGCTCGACTCATCGGCCTGAGCAACCTGGACCGAGCTCTGCTGGACAGACCACGGACTGTTGGATTGCTCCTGCTCTTCTTCACCATTCGGCGTCATCACGAAGACCGCGATAGCACAAACAGCAACGGCACCGACTTTGTGCCTGACGATATAGCGTGCGAATGAAAACATAGTAGAAACTCCCCTGAATCCGAAAGTTTGATACCATGCCCCCCTTACCTGCCCGTTAACTCAAAGTTTTATGGATGGTAACCAATTGCACGTAGTTGATCGTTAACCATCAGTCCCCTGATCGGCTGGACTATTGGTGATGCCGTGCTTTTTCAGACAATGGCGCAACTGGTCATAGGACAGGCCGAGCGCCTTGGCAGTCTGGCGCTGGTTCCACCTGTGGCGGCCGAGTGCATGCTGCAAAATCGCCTTTTCGTGCAGGTCCACAGCCCCGCGCAGATCATCGATGGAATCGAAATCCGTTGAAGCATGGGCGCGTGCAGGCGCGCTGTCATGTGCCCGGTGTTGCGGTGCCAGATTGTCCAGTGCCTGGGACTGGGGCGAAGGTTTCCACGGCGAATCAAAGGGATCGAATACCATGTGGGCAATCGGCTCTGACCAGTCATCCCACCGGTAAACCGCGCGCTCCACTGCATTGCGCAATTCGCGCACATTGCCCGGCCAGCTGTGGGTCTCCAGCGCCTCGGCCACATGCTCGGCGAAACCGGGCCATTCCTCCCAGCCCAGTTCAGCGGCCATGCGGCGCCCGAAATAATCCGCCAGCACCTCGATATCGCCTTCGCGCACACGCAGCGGCGGAAGCGTGATGACTTCGAAACTGAGCCGGTCGAGCAGGTCGGGACGAAAGCGCCCCTCCCTCGCCAACCGCGGCAAATCCTCGTTCGTGGCCGCGACGATGCGCACATCGACACGGATCGGCCGCGATGATCCGATGCGGGTAACTTCACCATATTCGACGGCGCGCAACAGCCGCTCCTGCGCCCCCATCGACAAGGTGGCCAGTTCGTCCAGGAACAAGGTCCCGCGGTGCGCCTCCTCAAAACGACCCTCGCGCGCCCGGGTGGCACCGGTGAAAGCGCCCGCCTCATGGCCGAACAGTTCGGCTTCGATCAGCGTTTCGGGCAAGGCCGCACAATTGAGCGTGACCAGCGGTTCTTCCCAGCGGTTGGACAGGCGATGCAGGCGCTCGGCAATCAATTCCTTGCCCGTTCCCCGCTCTCCGATGACAAGGACTGGCCGCGCCATCGGCGCTGCCCGACTGGCGCGTTCGACCGCATCAAGGAAGGCCCCTGACTGGCCGATAAACTGGCTGTCTCTTTCCACAACCAAGATATAGCAAATTTCGCCAATGCTTGGCAATACATCCCATATTCATCCAGCCATGCCGCAGCAAAACAGCCTGATTTCCGCGCGATTGCGCAAATTGGCACGCCCTTTGCAATGTTGAGGGTAACTTGGAAATCAGGAGGAATTCATGTTCGATCAACGCTTTCTTGCCAGCAAAACCGGCGCCGCCGCGCTGGTGAGCATCGCCGCGATGATCGCCTTCAACTTTTTCGCAATCGCGCAACAAGAGGGTGTTACATCGCACCTGATGCTGGTTGCCGTGCCACTGGTTGAACTGGCGTGAACGAAGACAATCGCAACCCCCTGACCCCGATTGGCATGGGCCGGGACGACAACGCCGCCTCGCGTATTGACCGCGAGATAGAGCGTCTGCGCACCAGCCCCACGCCAACCCGCAATTCGCTATCAGCCGGAGGAAACTGGATGGGCATTTTTTCGCGTACCCGAGACATCATCGCGGCCAATTTCAACGAATTGCTCGATCAGGCAGACGACCCCTCCAAGATGATCCGCATGATCATCCTGGAAATGGAGGAAACGCTGGTCGAAGTGCGCGCCAGTGCAGCGCGCACCATTGCCGACCAGAAGGAAATGCACCGTCACACGGTGAAGCTGGACAAGCTCCAGTCCGACTGGTCGGAAAAGGCACAGCTGGCCCTGTCGAAGGATCGTGAGGATCTGGCCCGGGCAGCCCTGCTGGAAAAGAAGAAGGCCAGCGACATGGCCGACCAGCTCAAGCAGGAAATCGCCGTGCTGGATGATGCGCTGCGTGCGTACGAGCAGGATATTCACAAGCTGCAGAACCGCCTGCGCGAAGCCCGCAGCCGGCAGAGCCAGATCGCGGCCCGGCTGGAAAGCGCCGAGAACCGCGTCAAGCTGCGCAGCCTGATGACCAATGAGCGGGTGGACGAGGCGCTGAGCCGGTTCGACCAGCTCGAACGCCGCGTCGATTATGCCGAAGGCCGCGCCGATGCGCTTGGCATTTCCAACAGCACCCCCAGCCTGGCCGATGAATTCGCCGCGCTGGAAGGTGGCGACAAGATCGATGACGAACTGGCTGAGATGAAGCGCGCCCTGGGCAAGGGCAACGAAGACAAGAAGCAGGAGGGATAAGTCATGGAAGAAGTATTCATCATACCGGTGGTCGTGATCGGGCTTCCCTGGCTGATCCTCCACTACATCACCAAGTGGAAGACATCAGGGTCCATCACCTCGGACGACGAATCGCTGCTGGACGAACTCTATCAGCTGGCCAAGCGTCTGGATGAACGGATGGATACGGTCGAGCGGCTGGTTTCCGCGGACAATCCCGACTTCAAGACCGCCCGCATCATGCATGACCGCGAAATCGACAATGCACCGCTGCGCGAGCTGGAAGAACTGCTCGCCGAGAAGAAAGGAACGCAGAAGTGAACACGCCCCGCACCACACTTTATCGCGACAAGCACAATGCCAAGCTGATGGGCGTCTGCGCCGGGATTGCCGACTACACCGGGGTCAACTCGCTGTGGGTTCGCCTGGGCGCGCTGATGATGATCGGGCTGACCGCCGGTTGGTTCATCCCGCTCTATTTCCTGGCCGGCCTGCTGCTGAACAAGAAGCCGCCGCATCTGTACCGTGACGATCAGGAGCAGAAATACTGGCAGGGCGTCCGCCAGTCTCCCAAGCGCACCGCACGCGAAATCCGCGCGCAGTTCCGCGATGTGGACCGCCGCCTGGCCGATGTGGAGCAGTACTATGTCACCAGCAATCCGCGCCTTTCGGCAGAGATCGAACGGCTGCGCTGACCACGCACTTTGGGGGAAACTGAACAATGGGTAATCTGGCACTTCTGATCCCGATCATGGGCATGTCCATCCCGCTGTTTGCGATCTGGATGAAGCACCGTGAAAAGGTTGAGCAGATGCGCATGAGCGCCACTGCCGAAAACACCGCCGAACGCGCTGCGCAATATGCCAGCCATGTGCAGGAACTGGAGCAGCGGGTGCGCGTGCTGGAGCGGATCGTGACCGACCAGGGATATGACACCGCCCGCCAGATCGAGGCCCTGCGCGATAACCGCCAGGTCGAGAACCGGCGGCTGCAGGCTGAAAACGCAGCCATCTGAAAGTTAGACGGAAGGGAATTGAGATGAGTTTTGGCGATCCCAGCTTCGTGGTGGCAATCGTTGGCTTGTCGATGGGGGCATGGCTGATCAGCACATGGATCCGCGTCAAGCATGGTTATCCGCTGGACGACGGCGCTGGAGGCCGGATCGAGAAGTCGAACAATGGCGAGGCACAGCGTCTGCTGGAGACCAACCGCGTGCTGACCGAACGGCTGGAAAACGCCGAGGACCGCCTCGCCGTGCTCGAACGCATCGTCACCGATGAAGGTTATGACACCGCGCGCAAGATCGAAGCTCTGCGCGATCGACAGGAGACAAACTGATGGATCCGGAAATTGCAGCCTGGCTTGGCTTCGTTCCCTGGGTAATCGGCGGCGGCATCGCGATCGCACTCGCCGGGGTGTGGGCATCGGTCCACAACACCAAGCTCAAGATCAGGAATGGCTATCCGCTGGAAGGCATGTGGGGCCAATCCCTCAAGCCCGACATGTCCTCTGAAAGCATGGAGCGCGTGCGCCTGCTGACACAGGAAAACGCCGCCCTGCGCGCCGAAGTCAGTTCCATGAAGGAACGCATGGCGAATGTGGAGCGCATCGTTACCGATAGCGGCTTCCAGCTGACCCACCAGATTGACCGCCTGCGCGACAGTGACGAGGTGAACTGATGGATATCAACATGATCCTGGCGTTCATCTTCGTCATCATCCTCGTCTCGATTGTGATGACCACGCTTGGCGGAGTTATCAAACGGCACATCCGCTACAAGGAGCGCGAGATGGAACTGCGCAACGCGCCGCCGCAATCCGGCATCAGCGCCGCCAAGGCAGAGCAGCTGGAGGAGCGCATCCGCGTGCTGGAACGCATCGCCACCGATGGCAATGCCGATCTCGCCCGCCAGATCGAGGACCTGCGGCTTCCCGATAGCAGCGTAGAGATTCAAAGGGAGACTGCGCGGTGACCTTCTGGACAGCCATTGTCATCATCGTTGGCATGACAATCATCGGCAGCGTGCTGCGCAGCCGGCACAATGCCCTGAACGGCTATGCCACCGACCAGCAGGGCAATCCTGTCGGCCCATCCCCGCGTGAGCGTGAGATGGCCGCCGAACTTACCGAATTGCGTGAACGGGTGAAGGTGCTGGAACGCATCGCCACCGATGGAAATGAAACTGTGCGCCTGTCCGCCGAAATTGATCGGCTGCGCGACGAATAGGGGATGGAGGGAATGTTGAGCGAACAATTGCTGATTGCCAGCTGTTCACTGCTGGGCATGATGATCCTGGCCACCGCCATGCTGAAAGGCTGGCAGGGTTGGCTGGCGCTGAAGGAGCGCGAACTGAACCTGCGCACCATGCCGATGGAAATCGAAGGCGGCGTACGCGAAGGTGCCGCCCGGATAGAGCTGGCGGACCTGAAAGAACGCATCCGCAAGCTGGAAGCCATCGCCAATGGGGTGGATTTGTAGCGCCAAGCCACTAGATGCGCCCCATGCGCACGCTTGAAGACATCCAGGAAGAATATGAATTCCTCGAAGGCGATGAACGATATCGCCTGCTGATCGAACTGGGGCGAGAGCTTGAGGATATGCCCCAGCCGCTGAAGACAGACGCCACTCTGGTGCGCGGATGTTCAGCGCAGGTCTGGGTCTATCCCACCGGCAATGCCGAAAATCTGCATTTCCTGGCGGACAGCAACGCCGCGATCACCAAGGGGATCGTCGCGCTGGTGATTTCCGCCGTGCAGGACCGCCCGGCCGGCGAGGTTGCGCAAATGGACGTGATCGCCGCTCTCGAACCGTTCGACCTGAAGAACCAGCTCTCCTCCAACCGCACGCAGGGCGTTCCCAACATGATCGCGCTGGTCAAACAGCACGCCGCTCGGATCGCTGCGGCCTAGGGAAGCATTCCCGGCGCATTCGAGAGCAATATCCAGCCATCGCCGATCTGTTCGAACCGGGTTTCCCCGACCGGATATCCCTGTTGCAGCAAGCGCGCGGTTATTTCAGCCTGGCCATCCTGCTGCCCGGCAACGTGTTCGGCCCAGAACACCGTCGGGCAATCGGCAGACATCCGGCGGGAGGCTTCATCCTCGACAGAAAAGTCATGGCGCTGCGCCATCAGGCGATAGGCCATGGGCATCACGCGCCGGTTGTCCGCCGGTGGCAAGTCCATCGTCGGCCTGTTCCAGTCGAGTGCCGGATGCACGATCGTATCGGGGCATTGGCGGGAGATTTCAGCGATCCTGCCGGCGGTGCCGTTCCATGAAGGCAGGGCGCGCACCATGTCCAGCTTCTGCGAAAGCGACAGGCCCATGATCATCAGCATGGTGGCAATCGCCGCAAGCCTGAGCAGAGCATTGACCCGGCCAAGAATGACCGAGGCGCCGACTGCCAGGATCATCGCGATGAGCGGGGCCAATGCCACCAGATAGCGCCCCAGGATGATCGGTCGCCACATGTGCACGGCCAGCAGGATAGTGGTGGCCAGAGCGGCACCGGCCGCCAGGGCAAGAACCAGCTGGAATTCCGGCGGAAGCTGGCGCTCCCTTACCGCTGCCTGCACCAGATAGCCGATCCCCATGGCGCCAACCACGGTCAGGGCGATGTTGTCTCCGGCCCAGCCGACAAGCTCGTTTTCCAGCGCCCAGCGCGCCGCATCGAAGCCGCCGGGTATCCAGAAAACCCGCGTGTTCTCCTCCATCCGGCCAAATTGCATCGCTATCAGGATGATGAAGGGCAAGGCTGCAATCAGCCCGGTAATCACAAGGCCGATGGACTGCGGCCAGTCGCGGCGCAGCAAGATCCACACCCCGAATGCCGCGCCCACGGCGGCGCAAATCACCGTGGCGGTAAGGTGGACATTGAAGGCGATGGCAAGGGCAATCCCCAGAAAAGTCCAGTCACGCCGCACGGGCTTTGGTGAGGCAGGATTGGCAATCACCGTCAGGGCGGCAACGAGCACCGCCGCGCTTGCATAAGCGAGGAAGTTGGATCGCAATTGCGCCACCTGGAGCACAGCAGGGTCTAAGCTGACCAGAGCAATGGCATAGAGCAAGCCGACACGGCGAAATTCAGGCCGCCACTGCCCCAGCAGGAAAAGCGCGAACGCAGCCATCAGCAGGATGCCAAGATTGATGAAGCGCCGCGCCTCCACGGCCTCTCCCAGCCAGCCGCTGGCCCAGCTCAAGGCATAATACAGCGGCGGGTGGTTATCCGGCAGCCAACGCTGCACCAGCGCATCGGCAAAGCCAAGGCCCGGGTCGGCGGCGTAGAGAGTGTAGAATTCATCGTACCACGGCCCGCGCGCCATGATGGCGGCGGCGGAAAAGGCCACAGCAGCCGCCAGCACGATGGCCAGTGCGAGTTTGTGCCACGGGTCGGAGCGATACATGCAGCCTCCATGACAGCGCAAACCTGCCAGCCAACGGCATTTGGAAGCGTGCCTTATAGGGGCACAAACTCTGTGAAATTCCTAACGCCGGAAAATTCCGGCCTCAGGCTCCGGCGCTGTCCCGGACAACGGCAATGCCGGCCTCTCGCTGGCGCCTGAGTTCTGCCTTCAGCCGCGCCGGATCGTCGGCGAAGATAAAGCCGAAGCTGACCCCGCCCTCCTTGCCGATGGTGGCGTGGTGCAGCTTGTGCGCCTGCACCAGCCGCTTGGCATAGCCGCGCTTGGGCACCCAGCGGAAATAGCGCTGGTGGACCAGCCCATCGTGCACCAGCGTATAGATGATGCCGTAACCAAGAATGCCCAGGCCGATGAAGGTGGCCGGCCACCAGGCCGCATCGCCCAGCACCATCGTGCTGCCCAGCGCGAACATGGAAATGCTCATCACCGCGCCCACTACGCCGTACAGGTCGTTCTTTTCGAAGATCTTGTCATGCGGCTCATGATGGTCACGGTGCCAGCCCCAGCCCCAGCCGTGCATGATGTATTTGTGGCTCGCCCAGGCGACCCATTCCATCGCCAATATGGTGGCGAGCACAATCAGGATTGGAACTGCGATCTGCATGGCTGCCTGTATAGGCGCGGTATGGGCCGGAGGCAAAGCGGACCTTTGGCCCCCTCACCTTTCAGCAACGCCACTCAGCGGCGCCCACTCAGCGGCGCCCAGTCAGCAACGCCGCGCCCTATTCGCCGGTGTAGGTCTTCTGCTGGCGCGGCAGACCGAAATATTTCTCCGCCACATTGCGGTCAATCCGCGCCGGGCGCAGCGTGTTGGTATCGATGCAGCACCACATGCTCTGCACTTCGGCCAGCACTTCGCCGCCGCGGTCGATCACCGTGTTGTAGAAGGCGCGCGCACCGGCGATCTTTTCCAGCACCGTGCTGGCCACCACGTCATCCTTCAGGAAAGCCGGGCGGCGATAGGTAATCTCATGCTTGAGGGCCACCCACGCATGCGCGGCCACCGTTTCCGGCGGGGCGACCTTGCGCCAATGGCTGAGCACCACGTCCTGAACCCAGTTCAGATAGCGGGCATTGTTCACGTGGCCCATGAAATCAATATCATCGGGGGTGATGTGAATCGGAATGGCATGTGCATTTGCTGACATAATTGTCAGTTAGTGCAGAATTGTTTCTTTTCCAAGTCATTTGGCGCGAAAAAGAATTCCTTCGCCGCGCGCAGCTTGCCGTAAAGTGGCATTGGCGGCTAACGGGGCTGCATGTCTGCAAAACACCGCACCCTTTATGACAAGATCTGGGATGCCCACGTCGTGGAACAACGCGATGACGGCACCTGCCTGATCTTCATCGATCGCCATCTGGTCCACGAAGTGACCAGCCCGCAGGCCTTTGAAGCCCTGCGCCTTTCCGGCCGCAAGGTCCGCCGCCCGGAACTGACGCTGGCGGTGCCCGATCACAACCTGCCCACCACGGCGCGGGTGGACGCCGATGGCAATCGCATTCCCATTGCCGATCAGGAAAGCGCTGCGCAGCTGGCCGCGCTGGAAGCCAATGCCCCGGCCTTTGGCGTGCGCTACTTCGGTGCGACGGCCAAGGAACAGGGAATTGTCCATGTGGTCGGCCCGGAACAGGGCTTCTCCCTGCCCGGCACCACTATCGTTTGCGGTGACAGCCACACCGCCTGCCACGGCGGGCTTGGCGCATGGGCCTTTGGCATCGGCACCAGCGAGGTGGAGCACGTGCTCGCCACGCAGACGCTGCTGCTGCGCAAGTCCAGGACCATGGAAATCCGGGTGGAGGGCGAACTTGGCCCCGGCATCACCTCAAAGGATCTGATCCTGCACATCATCGGCGTGATCGGCACCGCCGGCGGCACCGGTCATGTGATCGAATATCGCGGCAAGGTGTTTGAGGACATGTCCATCGAAAGCCGCCTGACCGTATGCAACATGAGCATAGAGGGCGGCGCGCGCGGCGGGATGATCGCGCCCGATGAAACCACCTTTGCCTATCTCAAAGGGCGCAACTTCGCCCCCAAGGGTGAGGAATGGGACAAGGCCGTCGCCTATTGGAAGACACTGCACAGCGATGAAGGCGCGGTGTTTGACAAATCCGTGGTGATCGATGCCACCGAAGTCGAGCCGACCGTCACCTGGGGCACCAGCCCTGAAGACGTGGTGCCCATCGGCGGCGTGGTGCCCGATCCGCTCAGCTTTGCCGATCCTTCCAAGCAGAAAGCCGCGCGCGCCAGCCTTGATTACATGGGGCTGGAGCCGGGGCAGCGGATGGACGAAATCGAAGTGCAGAACATCTTCATCGGTTCGTGCACCAACAGCAGGATCGAGGACTTGCGCGCCGCAGCAGAGGTTCTGCGCGGCCGCCACATACACCCCAACATCAAATGGGGCATCGTGGTGCCGGGTTCCGGCCTCGTCAAAATCCAGGCCGAGGCCGAGGGGCTGGACAAGGTGTTCATCGATGCCGGGCTGGAATGGCGTGAGCCGGGCTGTTCGGCGTGCCTTGGCATGAACCCGGACAAGGTGCCCATGGGCGAACGCTCAGCCTCCACCAGCAATCGCAATTTCGTGGGCCGACAGGGACCCGGCGCGCGCACGCATCTGGTCAGCCCGTCGATGGCGGCAGCCGCTGCCGTTGCAGGCAGGCTTGCCGACGTGCGGGAGCTGAGCAAGCAGCCTGCGTAAGGCAGGTTTCCCTCCGGTCGTATCGCCCGATACGCGGCTGCTGTTGCTCGGCAGCCTGCCGGGTGAGGCATCGCTGGCCGCCGGGCGATATTATGCCCATCCGCGCAACCAGTTCTGGCAGCTTGTCGGCGCGGTGATCGGCCGCGATCTTGTTGCGCTGGATTACGAGCTTCGCCTGCAAGCCCTGCTGAATGCCGGGATCGGCCTGTGGGACACTGTGCAATCGGCACACCGGGAAGGCAGCCTGGACAGTGCCATTCGCGAGGAGAGCCACAACAGCCTGCACGATCTGTGCGCCCAACTCCCCGCCCTGCGCGCCATCGGCTTCAACGGCGCCAAATCCGCCCGGATCGGCAGCAAATTGCTGGCAGGCTCACCCTATATGCTGGTCAGCCTGCCCTCCTCCAGCCCGGCCTATGCAGCGATGAATCTGGCGGGGAAACAGGCGCGGTGGATGGAGCTGGGCCAATTCCTGAAGTGAATCTTTTCCGCCCGTCAATCTTGCAACCAAATCCGCCTACGCCCATTGAAGAATCATGACCAAGAAATTCCCCACTGGAAAAGCCGCCATTGCCGGCGCGATCGGTTCTGCAGCTGTGGCTGCGGCGTTGATTTACGTGAACAAGCGCAAGGACAAGAGCAATGAGCCTGCGCAGCTTCCTGCCATCCCCTCCGGCGAAAATCCGGAGACCGATTGATGGATCCTGTCACGCAGGTTGAAGGGGGCGCGTACCCCTTCGGCATGAAGAATGTCGACACGGACATCATTATCCCCGCCCATTTCCTCAAGACCGTCAGCCGTGACGGGCTTGGCCGCGGGGCGTTTGAGGCCTTGCGCAAGGATCCGGCCAATGTGTTCGACGATCCGCAGTACAAGGGATCGCCGATCATCATCGCCGGTGACAATTTTGGCTGCGGTTCCAGCCGCGAACACGCCGCATGGGCCTTGCTCGATATGGGCGTGAAGGCGGTAATCGCCCCCAGCTTTTCGGATATCTTCGCGGGCAATGCCTTCAAGAACGGCATTCTCACTGTGGTCCTGCCGCAGGATCAGGTGGACCGTTTGATGGAAGTGGCCCGGACCGATCCGATCACGATTGACCTGGAAAGCCAGATCGTGACCTCGCCGTTCCAGGATCGTTTCAGTTTCGAGATTGATCCATTCCGCAAGTTCTGCCTGCTGCAGGGTCTTGATGAGGTTGGCCTCACGCTTACCCGCAAGGACGCCATAACCGGATATGAGCAGCGTCTGGCGCAGGAAAAACCTTGGCTGGCGCGCGGAACCGGGCTTGCCGCCTGACCCAGCCTCAGGCAAAATATATCCAACTGGATAAAGGGCTATCAAAATGACCGATTTCAAGGACCGCGAGCGCGCGGAAGAAGCCAAGTTCGCCTTTGACGAGGACAATGCCTTTCGCATTGCTGCCCGCCGCAACCGCCTGCTGGGCGAATGGGCGGCGCAGGTGATGGGCCTCACCCCGGAAGAGACCGAAGCCTACAAGAAGGCGGTGGTACAGGCCGATTTTGAGGAAGCGGGCGACGAGGATGTGATCCGCAAGCTGGTTGGCGATCTTACCGCTGCCGGATGCGACGTGGACGAATCCACCGTGCGCGCCCAGCTGGAAGAAAAGGCGATCGAGGCTCGCCGCCAGTTCATGAGCGAATCCTGATGAAGCGGAGCATGATCTGATGGCGATGCCAGCGGCGGATATCGAAGCCCTGATCAAGGCCGCACTTCCTGATGCCGTGGTAGAGATCACCGCGCTGGTGGATGATGGCGACCATTATCAGGCCCGCGTGGAATCCGCAGCCTTCAGGGGCAAGACGCGCGTCGCGCAGCACAAGATGGTTTATGAAGCGCTGGGCGGCCGGATGGGCGGCGAACTCCATGCCTTGCAACTGAGCACGTCCGTTCCCAATTGATGGCTTCAACAGAACAAATTGGTGGGACCCATGTCCGAGACAAATGAACGCATTTCCAAGATCGTGAACGAGAACGACGTGGTTCTCTTCATGAAGGGCACGCCGCTGTTTCCGCAGTGCGGCTTCTCCAACCGCGCCTGCGCGATCCTCGATCACTGCAATGTCGCCTTTGAAAGCGTCGACGTGTTGCAGGACATGGAGATTCGCCAGGGCATCAAGGGTTTCTCTGACTGGCCGACCATCCCGCAACTGTATGTGAAGGGTGAATTCGTCGGCGGCAGCGACATCATGATGGAAATGTACGAAGCTGGCGAATTGCAGCAGCTGCTGGATGAAAAGCAGGTCGCCAAGGCCGAGTGATCGCTCTACGCTCCCACCGATTACACACGGCGGGAGTTTTCGATGAAGCGCATCATTCTGTTGCCAGCCATGCTGTCGCTGGCCAGCGCCGCCGCCGCACAGGATTTTGAGCCTGCGGATATTGAAGCGCGGATGGCCGCGGCAAGCCAGGCGCAGCAGCGTGCCGCGCTGATTGCCGAGCAGTTGAGCGCGCCCGATTCATCGCAGCAGATGCAACCTGCCCAGATTGAGGCAATCGCCGAAATCCGCGAGTACATCGCCGCCCAGCCTGACGATGCCTGCGACGCGGTCGCTTTCCAACCTGTGGTCCTGCCGCAAGAGGCGGATGGCAGAACGCCCGTTTACTTGGTCAACACATCGGGCAAGGAGCGATCTTTCGCCCTGGGTGAGAATTTCCGGGTGATGATCGGTCCGAACGATGAAATCGGCCCGGTGGAGCCGCTCACGCAAGGCTGCGAAACGATTGAATGGGACCCGGACAATCCCGAACTGGGCCTGAGTGTCTTCGTCACCCGCTATGACATGGGCCGCAACCCCAGCGAAATTCACTTCCTCGCCAGCTCACGCCTGCCGATGAGCATGGGGGTTATCACCGGTGACCTGATCTGGCCGATGGCTGGTGGCTTCACCGCCGGTCCCGTGCCCGCAGCCGAAGCGGGTTACTGATCCCACGGCGACATGTGCAATCTCTACCGCATGAACCAGAGCCGCACCGAAGTGGCGGATTTCTTTTCTGCCATCGGGGCAGACATGCGCGTGGCGCCGGGCAATTCCCCCGCAGAAATCTATCCCGGATATCCCGGCCTGGTGCTGGCTGACCGGCGCATTCAACAGATGAACTGGGGCTTCCCGCTGGCGCGCAAGGGCGCCAAGGGCCAGCCGCTGAAGCCCAAGCCGGTCAACAATGCCCGCAGTGACAAGCTGGGCAGCCCGTTCTGGTCGGCCAGCTTCAAATCGCGGCGCTGCCTGATCCCGGTTTCCGAATTCGCCGAGGCCGAAGGGGAAAAGGGCGCCAAGACCCGCACCTGGTTTACCCTGCCCGATACGCCCTTGTTCGCCATCGCCGGATTGTGGCGCGATACCGCAGAATGGGGCCCCGCCTATACGATGGTGATCACCGGCGCCAATGCGCAGATGCGCAGCGTGCATCACCGCATGCCGGTGATTATCCCGCCCGAAAACTGGCAGCAATATCTGGGTGATGATCCGCAGGCGGCTTTCGATCTGTGCCAGCCTTATGCAGGGGACATGATCATGACGCGCACCGACGTGCCTTGGGCCGGTCACCGCTAGAACTTCGTCTGATTGTTGGGGAGAGCGGGGCTTCGGGGAGGTGGAGCCGGGAGACTTTGGGGATCCAGGGGTTCGGCCCCACCTCGTTCGAAGACCCTCTTGGGTACGCCAATAACATTGCACGAGCCGTGCCAGTTTTGCGGTTTGGCGGATTTGTGCGGGAGACGATGGTTGGCGAAACCTTAACGCGCGCACCGCGTGTAAAAATTTCCGACAAAACTGGCGCGCCCAGCAGGAGTCGAACCTGCGGCCTCAGGATTAGAAGTCCCGTGCTCTATCCAGCTGAGCTATGGGCGCGTCGCGGTGGTCCATAGCGGGCTTTGCGCCGGGCGCAAATCGCGATAGGCTGCACTTCGATGAACAGGCAGCCGCAACAACTGGACGGAAAGGCGGGTGCCGGACGGCAGTTTCGCTATTTCGATTATGTGATGGCGGCCTTTGTCACCATACTGCTGCTGTCCAACGTGATCGGCGCGGGCAAGGTTTCCGAAGTCATCCTGCCCGGCGTTGGCCTGTGGCCCTTTGGCGCAGGTATCCTGTTCTTCCCGGTGTCCTACGTGATCGGTGACGTACTGACCGAAGTCTATGGCTATGCCCATGCAAGGCGCTGCATCTGGGCAGGCTTTGCCGCGCTGCTGTTCATGGCCTTCATGGCGTGGGTTGTGGTCGCCCTGCCACCGGCCGCCGACTGGGGCGGGCAGGACGCCTATGAGCAGGTTTTCGGGCAAGTCCCGCGCATAGTCTTTGCCTCCATCATCGCCTTCTGGGCCGGAGAATTCGTCAATTCCTATGTGATGGCGAAGATGAAGATCTGGACACAGGGCAAGGCTTTGTGGAGCCGCACGATCGGTTCGACCATTGTCGGCCAGGGCGTGGACAGTGCGCTGTTCTACCCGCTTGCCTTCATGGGTGCGGAAGGGTGGACCACCCAACTGGTGATCACCGTGGCGCTGACGCAATGGGCGCTGAAGACCGGCTGGGAGGCGCTGCTGACGCCGGTCACTTACGGAGTGGTCAATTTCCTCAAGCGCCGCGAGGGCGTGGAGGTTTTCGACACGGGAACCGACTTTTCGCCTTTCGCCAAGGCGCGTTAAGCGCGGCAGGCGTCGGGACGCCGGCGGATCAGTCCGCCAGCGCCCAGATCGCAAGATAGATCAGGATGAAACTGCCGACACCGGCAACCGCACCGATCACGAAGATCAATCGAACCACCAGCGGATCGATCTTGAAATAACGGGCAAGACCGGCGCAGACACCTGCGATCTTGCCGTTCTGGCGATCGAGCCCGAATTTCTTCGGAGGACCGCCGACTGGCTGCTGACTCAGCTGGCTCATGCCAGCATCGTCGCGGCAGCCTGCACTTCGGGAGTTGCAAAGTAGCTCACCAGAAGTGCCATGGACATTGCGACAGCACCAAAAGCGGCGGCGGCGCGGTGAAAAAAGCTGTTTTCGTTCGACATTTCATTTCCCCTGATTGGTTGCCGGGCTTTCATTTGCCCGATGCAAACTACACTGCAGCAAGTGTGCCAAATGCAGAAAATGGCAGAATTCCGCCATTTCCGTTCAGCTCGCCGAAAGATTTGAGCGCCCTCAATCCTGAGAGTTGGGATTTTTCACCAATATTTGGAAATGGCATTTTGCATGGTCACGCGCCGCCGCCTCGCCTAATTGCCGGATCGCACCATGGCACTCGACCGGATCACCCTTTCCACCTTCCGCAACCATGCCGAAACCCGGCTGGACGGCACGGCGCGCTTCAACCTGCTGGTGGGAGAGAACGGCGCGGGAAAGACCAATGTGCTGGAGGCCCTGTCACTGTTTTCACCGGGCCGCGGCCTGCGCCGTGCCTCCATGGCGGAAATGGCGGGTCAGGGCGGGGATGGCAGCTTTGCGGTCAGTGCCGCGCTCGATCAGGGCGATGGCAGCGATCCGGTCAAGCTGGGAACCGGCACGCTGGCAGCGCAGCCCGGACGGCGCATCGTGCACATCAATTCCACCAGCGCCAGCGCGATCAGCCTTGGCGAATGGCTTTCCATGGGCTGGCTGACCCCGGCGATGGATCGCCTGTTCGCTGAAAGCGCAGGCACCAGGCGCCGCTATCTGGACCGGCTGACGGTGGCCGTGGACCCGGCACATGCGCGCCATGCCACCCGCTATGAGGCAAGCCTGCGCGAGAGAAACCGCCTGCTGTCTGACGATCGTGAACCCGACAAGACCTGGCTGGAATCGATTGAATTGCAGATGGCTGAAAGCGGTTCCCTGCTGGCACAGGGACGCGCCGCGCTGATCCAGCAACTCGCCACGCAGCTGGAGGTGTTGCCGGCAGAGCCCTTTGCCCGGCCCACCCTGACATACCGGCCCGGAGGCCCCCTGGGCGAACAGGCCTTGCGCGCCGAATTTGACCGCAATCGCAAACGCGACAGGGCCGCCCGCCGCACGCTGTCAGGCCCGCACCGGGATGAGCTGGAAGTGGTGATGGCGGGAAAGAACGTGCCCGCCGCGCTGTGCTCAACCGGGGAGCAAAAGGCCATGCTGATCGCCATCACGCTGGCCCATGCCGTGCTGGCTGCGGGCAATCGCCCCGGCGTGCTGCTGCTGGACGAAGTGGCGGCTCACCTCGATCCGGTCCGCCGCGCGGCGCTGTTCGAACGGCTGGGGTCAAGCGGCGCACAGATATGGCTGACGGGCACAGAACGCGCCCCATTCGCCGAAATCGAGGGCAGAGCCGCCGTCTGGCAGGTCACCGACGGAAAAGTTGTGCGGCTCTAGTCTTTTGCATCCGGCAGGGCTGCGGCAACCGACCCGGCCGTGGCTGCCACAATCGCCTCGATCCCTTCGGCCGTTGGATGGATGCGATCGGCCTGGATCAGGCGCGGCTGGTCATAAACCGCTTCAAGGAAAAAGGGCACCAGCGCGGCATCGAAGCGGGCGGCAAGATCGGGATAGATGGAATCGAAATCCTCCTGATACTGCACGCCCAGATTGGGCGGCGCGCGCATGCCCATCACCAGCACCGGAATATCGCGAGCGGCCAGTTCCTGCATGATGGCGGTCAGATTCTCGCGCGTGGCATCGGGGGTAATCCCGCGCAGCAGATCATTCCCGCCCAGCTCGACAATTGCCAGATCGGGCTTTTGCGCCTCATTATCGAGCACGAAGCCGATCCGCTGGGCACCCGCTGCGGTGGTATCGCCCGATACGCCCGCATCGATCACGCGGGCATTGATGCCGCTGGCGCGCAGCACCACTTCCAGTTTCTCCGGATATCCCTCATCCTCGGCCAGATTATAGCCGGCGAACAGGCTGTCTCCAAAGGCGAGGATAGTCCGCTCCGGTCCTATCACGGGCAGGTCTTCCGTGATCGGCGCAGGTTCGGCCACCTGCTGCTGGGTGGGCGGAGCCTCTGCCCCGCAGCCTGCCAGTGAAAGCGCCGCCAACCCCATCCATAAACCGCCAATACGCATACTATACCGACTTCCAGCCATCTTGTGTGTGCACCATAGCTATGCCATCGCAGGCTTGTGACAAGTCCCCAGAAAAACCAATTCGCTATCGAGGCGCGCGATCTTCGGCTGACTTTGGGCGAAGGCCCGTCTGCCGTGGAGATCCTGCGCGGCATCGACCTTCTCGTTCCGGCAGGCGAGACGCTGGCCCTGCTTGGCCCGTCGGGTTCGGGCAAAAGCTCGCTGATGGCGGTGCTGACCGGGCTGGAGCGCGCCTCATCAGGCACGCTGATGGTGGCAGGAGCCGATTTTGCAGCCATGAACGAGGACGCGCTGGCGCTGGCCCGCCGGGGCCGCATCGGCATTGTGTTGCAGGCCTTCCATCTGCTGCCGACCATGACCGCGCAGGAAAACGTCGCCACTCCGCTGGAACTGGCAGGAGAGAAAGACGCATGGGCGCGTGCTGCTGCGGAACTTGAGGCCGTGGGCCTTGGCCACCGGCTGACGCATTATCCCGCGCAGCTTTCCGGCGGGGAGCAGCAGCGTGTCGCCATCGCCCGCGCCATCGCGCCGCGCCCGCCGTTGATCTTTGCCGATGAGCCGACTGGCAATCTGGATACCACCACCGGCACCAGCATTGTCGACGTGCTGTTCGAACGGCGCGCGCAGACCGGCGCAACGCTGGTGATCATCACCCATGACAAGGCGCTGGCGCAGAAATGCGACCGGGTGGTCACGCTGGCAGACGGCCGCATCGAAACAGACCTGATGGCTGCAACACCGGGCGCGGCATGAACGAACGAGGCTCTGCGAGCCTTGGCTGGGGCACCGCATGGCGGATTGCCCGGCGTGACCTGCACCGGCAGTTTCGCGGACTGCGGCTGCTGCTGGTCTGCCTGTTCCTGGGCGTTGGCGCACTGGCGGCGATCGGATCGCTCACCTCCGCCATTCGCGGTGAGCTGAACCAGCAGGGGCAGGTGCTTCTGGGCGGCGATTTCGAAGTCGAGGTTTACCAGCGCCCGCTGACGCAGGAGGAGAATGAATTCCTCGAAGGTTACGGCACGCTGTCACAAGGCCTCAGAATGCAGGCGATGGCCAGCACCGAAGAGGCAACCGCTCCGATTGAACTCAAGGCCGTGGATGACAACTGGCCGCTCTATGGCGAGCTGACGCTTGATGGCGGCAGCACCATGGGCGCGCCGCCGCAGGGCCAGGCATGGATCGCGCTGGGCGTGGCGCAGAGGCTGGGCATCGGCCCGGGCGATCGCTTCACGCTGGGCCGCCTGCCGCTGACGGTGGCGGGCATTATCGAGGACGAGCCTGACCGGCTGAGCGAGGGCTTTTCGCTGGGCCAGACAGTGATCGTGCCCTTCGATGTGCCTGAGCAAGCCGGGCTGACCGCGCCGGGCGCGATGTATGAAACCAAGACCCGCCTGCGCTTTGACGGCAATTACGACCCCGCCTCTGTCGAAGAGGCGGTGGCGCAGGCCTTCCCCGAAGCGGGGCTGGATACGCGCACGAGGGACCGCGCTTCTCCGGGTGCAGAGCGCTTTGTTTCGCGCATGGGTGAATTCCTCACGCTGGTGGGGCTGGCGGCGCTGGTGATTGCCGGCATCGGCATTGGCGGCGGCGTGGCATCCTATCTGGAAGCGCGCCGCGCCAGCATTGCCACGCTGAAAATTCTGGGCGCGACCAGCGGCGATATCGCCCGCATCTATGGCCTGCAGATCGGCGCTGCGGCGGTCATCGGATCGGTGGCGGGACTGGCTGCGGGCGTGCTGGTCACTCCGCTGCTGGCTAAGGCGCTGGGATCGCTGCTACCGGTCAACACCGATCTGGTGATCGATGTCGCTGCCCTGCTGCGCGCCGCCGCCTTCGGCCTGCTGGTGGCGCTGATCTTTGCCGCGCCGCCGCTGATGCGTGCGCGTGATTTTCCTGCAATGGCGCTGATGCGTTCGCGCGTATCGCCGCTGGTCAGCAGCTGGCGCAGCGCGGCTGTGCCGGTGATTGCGGGACTTGCCGGGATTACCGCGCTGGTGCTGATCGGCTCGCCCACGCCGGGCCTGTCTGCGGTGTTCATGGGCGGCGCGGTGGCGATGCTGCTGCTGCTGGCCCTGCTGGGCCGCATGATCCGCAAGGCTGCACAGAACTGGCCTCGCCCGTCCAACCCGATAATCCGCGCCGCGCTGGCCAATCTCTACCGCCCCGGCTCTGCCACCGGATCGCTGGTGACCGCGCTGGGCTTTGGCCTTTCCGCCTTCGTGCTGCTGGCGGCCGTCCAGACCAGCCTGAACGGCAATATCCAGCGCTCCGTCCCCGCCATTGCGCCCGATTATTTCGTGCTCGACCTGCCCCGAGATGGCGTGGAGCAGTTCACCGCCATGATCGAGGCGCGCGCGCCCGGATCGACGGTGGAGACCACGCCCACATTGCGCGGGGCTGTGCTGGCCTATGGGCCTGAAGACAACCTCACCTACGTCAGCCAGCAGGAAGAGGCGCCGGAAGGTGCCTGGGGCCTGCGCGGGGAACGCGGGCTGACCTATGCCGACGCGCTGCCGCAGGGCAACGTGCTGACTGCGGGCGAATGGTGGCCTGCCGCTTATGACGGGGAGCCGCTGGTCTCTGTCGATGCCGATACGGCGCAGGCTGCGGGTCTGCAACTGGGCGATATCATCACCGTGGGCATTCTGGGCGTGGAACGCAGTGCCCGCATTGCCAATTTCCGCCGGATCGACTGGGAAAGTCTGGGCTTCAACTACGTCTTCATCTTCTCCCCCAATGCGCTGGCCGATGCGCCGCATAATGTTGCCGCCACCGTGGCCTTTGCCGATGGGGCACAGCCGGGCGACCTGCTGCGCCAGCTGGTGCAGGCCTTCCCTTCCAGTTCGGTGATCGAGGTCGGCCCGATATTGGCAGAGGCGCGCAATATTCTGGATCAGGTGGCGCTGGCCATTCTGGCGGCGGCATCGGTGGCGGTGCTGGCGGGCATCGCCGTATTGCTGGGCGCGATTGCCGCAGCGCGTGCCGCGCGCATCTATGACACGGTGATCCTGCGCGTACTGGGCGCCAGCAGGGGGCAGCTTCTGGGCCTGCAATTTGCAGAGTTCGGCCTGCTGGCAGCGATCCTGGCGTTGGTGGCGCTGGCGCTGGGCAGCGGTATCGCCTGGCTGGTGATCGTGCAGATGTTCGAATTCGAATGGCTGCCGGACTGGCCGCGTATCCTGGCCGTGCTGGGCGCAGGCCTGGCACTGGTGCTGATCTTCGCCTTTGCCGCATCTCTGCCGCTGTTGCGCGCCAGACCAGCCAGCACACTGCGCAACCTGTAAGATTACGGACAAGAAAAAGGGGGCCGCAAAAGCCCCCTTCCCCTTGTTCAGTTGTGGTGTTCTGCCCGGTCAGTAGCGGAAACGAACCGTTGCGCCATAGCTGCGCGGATCGCTGGGATAGGCCGAAACCGCACCCGGTTGCGCAGGCGAATCGAAGATCACGCCGAGATCCTGCTTGTTGAGCAGGTTGCGGCTCCAGACAGACAGGCTCACGCCGCATTCGCATTCATAGGCAATCGATGCGGTCAGGTCGTTCACCTCGCGGGTGAAGGGAACCGCCACGGCAAGCGCCGCGGTATTGTCCAGAATCGCCCCGTCAGGACCGCGCACCAGGAAGCCCGGCAGGCCCTCGATCAGCTGCTCGCGCGATTGCCACAGATAGGAAACGCGCGGGACGATAACGGCATGGCCGATATCGAATTCGTATTGCGCGCCCAGCAGCACGGTAAATTCGGGAACATCGGCCGGACGCGTGCCGGTGAGGTTGCCGACGGAGCTGTTCTGGAAATCGTCATAGACCGGGTCCAGATAGGTGCCGCCGAAGTTGATCGTCAGATCGCCAAAGGTCGCCACGCCGTCCAGCTCGATCCCGAATGTGCTCTGCTTGCCTGCGTTGAGCAGGGCAAAGCCGGTGCCGGTGAAGATGTTGGACTGGAAGCCCTTGATGACCTGATCGAACACCGTCAGATTGACCGACAGATCATCCAGATTGGCCTTGATGCCAGCTTCGATCACTCGCGATTTTTCCGGCGCGGCATAGCGGCTGCCATAGGTCAGGTTGTTGACGCCCAGATCGGCATTCAGGATCGCCGCGCGATCCGCCAGGAAAGGCCGGCTGTCACGCGACAGGTTGATGGAGCTGGCCTTGAAGCCGGTGGCATAGCTGGCATAGACATTGACATCGGGTGAGAGATCATAGGCCAGCCGGGCGGTGTAGCTGAAGTTGTCATCGCCAACCTTGCCGCTTTCCACCTGGTTGGGAACAGCCAGGAACGGCGGCAGGAACTGCAAGGCCCGCAGCGGCGCCAGCGGATTGGCCAGCGGATTGTTCATGTTGGCATCGGCATAGGCCTGTGCACCGGCCTGAATGGTCGGGAAGAAGGCGGCGGTGTCCGGGTCGGTCGCAAAGGCGAAAATCTCGGCCTCGGTTGCCAGCCGGTCCAGACCCAGCGCATCGCCAACGGTCTGGGCGACACCGCCTTCATACAGCACCTGATTGCGGAAGGCCGCATATTGCGGCGCGTCCAGATCGATTGACGAGAACACGTCGCTGGAAATCGCATTGGCCGTAAAGGTCTTGCTGTCATCGGTGTAATTGCCGCCCAGCGTCAGCACCAGCCCGTCGGCGATCTCGAAATCGAACTGGCCGAAGATGGACACCGCATCGGACTTGAGCGTGTAGGCCTCATCGAAACCCTGACCATCGGCGAAGAACTGTCCGGCGTAATTGACCCCGTCGAAGAAGCTGAAAGTGGCTTCGAGCGTCGGCACGTCAAACACCCCGCCCGTGCCAGCCTGTATCAGCAGGTTGGCATAGGGACGGAACTGGTTGGCAAACAGCAGGTCGTTGGTCTGATCGACATCCTCGGCAAGATAGAAGACGCCAACCAGCATATCGATGCCGTCTGTCAGCTCACCTGCCAGGCGCACTTCCTGCGTGAACGTGTCAATCGTGAGGTCCTGCGCATTGGGATAGATCAGGTTCGCGCTGGAAAAATCCGAATCCTGCGCGGTCACCGCATTGGTGTTGCGATAGGCCGTGATCGAAGTCAGCGTGAAGCCGCCAAAGTCGTAATCGAGCTGGCCGGAGAAGCCGTAGTTCTCGATATCATTGGTCGAATTGAAATTGTTGTAGACCACGCCGGCGAACGGATCGGCCGGATCGGTGACCTTGCCGCCAAGCGCCAGAATGGCGCCGGTGGCCGGGCTGCTGCGCACGTTGACGACGCCGCAGCAGTTTTCATCGATCGAATCGTAATCGGCAATGAAGCGGGCCGAGAAATTATCGTGATTGTCGAACAGCAACTGGCTGCGCACGAACCAGCGATCACGGTTGTTGGTCTTGTCGCCCGTGCCAAGGTCCTGCAGGTAGCCGTCGCGCTGGTTGATGCCGCCGGAGATGCTGGCTGCAACCGTATCGGACAGCGGCCCGGTCACAAAACCCCTGGCAATCACCATGTCGCGATTGCCATAGGTGAATTCACCCATCGCCTCTAGATCGAACTGCGGTTCCTGCGTGGTGATCGAGATCACACCGGCAGAGGCATTCTTGCCAAACAGCGTTGATTGCGGACCGCGCAGCACTTCGATGCGGCTGACGTTGGGCAGATCGGTAATCTGGGCGGCCGTGCGCGAACGATATACGCCGTCCACAAACACGCCTACCGAGGGCTCGATACCGGCATTATTGGCGCCATTGCCAAAGCCGCGGATGAAGAAATTGGTGTTGGCCACGCTCTGGCGCTGACCGACCTGGAGCGAGGGGACCACGCTCTGCAGGTCGCGCAAATCGCGGATCTGGCCGCGTTCAAGCGTCTCGGCCGTCGTCACGCTGACGGCAACGGGTGTTTCCTGCAACGTGGTTTCGCGCTTGGTGGCGGTAACGATAATGGAATTGCCGGTGCTGGCGTCGGCATCTTCAGCTTCCTGCTGGGCTGCATCCTGATCCTGCGCCTGGACAGCCACAGGGGCTGTAAGTGCAACGGCTGCGACCCCGCAAAGAAACATGCGGGTATAACCGGCGGTGCCGGCGTTCCTGATCTTCATGTGTTTCTCCATCTCTCCCTCTCGGTCCGTTTGTGCCTTGTTTCGGCATCTGTTTGGCGGACCTGAGTGTCTGTAGTTTGGCCGCGCGGATTAGTTTGCGCAATCGGTAAGAACAATCCGCATATGGAAATAAGTTGCGCAAGAAACTACTGATGGTGCAAAAACATCACACGCCTGAGGAGGCACCGGAGGGTTTTCTGGCATAATCCCACGGTTTCCGCGGTTTTCTTGCGCCTTGCAGCCGCAGCCATGCTCCGCTAGGGGCTTGCCCGTCAGCAGAGGCAATTTGCCAAGAATCCTGCTCCCGCAAATCCAAGGTCCTATTTTATGTCCGCGCCCTTACGCAATGTGGCGATCATCGCCCATGTCGACCACGGCAAAACCACGCTCGTCGACCAGTTGTTCCGCCAGTCCGGCACCTTCCGTGAAAACCAGCGCGTTGAAGAACGCGCCATGGACAGCAATGACCTGGAGAAGGAACGCGGCATTACCATTCTGGCAAAATGTACCAGCGTGGATTGGGAAGGTACGCGGATCAACATCGTCGATACGCCGGGCCACGCCGATTTCGGCGGCGAGGTGGAGCGTATCCTGTCGATGGTCGATGGCGTGATCCTGCTGGTCGATTCCTCCGAAGGCGCAATGCCGCAGACCAAGTTCGTAACCGGCAAGGCACTGGCCCTTGGCCTCAAGCCAATTGTCGTGGTCAACAAGGTCGACCGCCCTGACGAGCGTATCCAGGAAGTGCTGGACGAGGTTTTCGACCTGTTCGTGAGCCTGGACGCCAGTGACGAACAGCTCGATTTCCCGGTCCTCTACGCGTCTGGCCGCAACGGCTATGCCAGTGAGAACCCGCAGTCGCGCGAAGGCACGCTGACGCCGCTGTTCCAGAAGATCGTCGATCACGTGCCGCCTCCCTCGGCAGATCCCGACGGCCCGTTCAAATTCCTGGTGACGCTGCTCGATCGCGACAACTTCCTTGGCCGTATTCTTACCGGCCTGGTGTTCTCCGGCTCGCTCAAGATCAACAGCCCGATCCACAGCCTGGATAATGACGGCAATGTCGTTGAGACCGGCCGCGCATCCAAGATCATGTCTTTCCGCGGGCTCGAGCGCGTGCCTGTGGACGAAGCCAATGCCGGTGACATCATTTCCATTGCGGGCCTGACCACCACCACGGTTTCCAACACCATCTGCGATCCTGAAGTTACCGAGCCGCTGCACGCGCAGCCAATCGATCCGCCGACATTGTCCATGCGCTTTGCCGTGAACGATTCGCCGATGGCCGGCCGTGAAGGCACCAAGGTCACATCGCGCATGATCCGTGACCGCCTGCTGCGCGAAGCTGAATCCAACGTCGCCATCCGCGTGACCGAAGCAGACGACAAGGACAGCTTCGAAGTTGCCGGACGCGGAGAACTTCAGCTGGGCGTGCTGATCGAAACGATGCGCCGCGAAGGGTTCGAGCTGGGCATCAGCCGCCCGCGCGTGCTGTTTGGCGAAGACGAGAACGGCAAGAAGACCGAGCCGTATGAAACCGTCATCATCGATGTGGATGACGAACATTCGGGCACGGTTGTCGAGAAGATGGCTGTGCGCAAGGGTGAACTGACCGACATGCGTCCGTCCGGCGGCGGCAAGACCCGCATCACCTTCTCTGCCCCGTCACGCGGCATGATCGGCTATCACGGTGAATTCCTGTCCGACACGCGCGGCACCGGCATCATGAACCGCCTGTTCGAGAAGTATGGCCCGCACAAGGGCAAGATCGAAGGCCGCAAGAACGGCGTGCTGATCTCCAACGGTACGGGCGAGGCGAATGCCTATTCGCTCAATTCGCTGGAAGATCGCGGCATCCTGTTCGTCGGCCACGGCGTGCCCCTGTACGAAGGCATGATCATCGGCGAGAACGCCAAGCCGGGTGACCTTGAGGTTAACCCGATGAAGGCCAAGCAGCTGACCAACATCCGCTCATCGGGCAAGGACGATGCCATTCGCCTGACCCCGCCGCGGACGATGACGCTGGAACAGGCGATTGCCTATATCGATGATGATGAGCTGGTCGAAGTCACGCCGACTTCCATCCGCCTGCGCAAGCGTCACCTCGATCCGAACGAACGCAAGAAGGCCAGCCGCTCCGCCAAGGCGAGCTAACTGCCGCTCGCCTTCTTCTGGTGCCACAGCCACCAGCTGTAGACGAAGGGAACGAAGGCGGCGATCAGGATTGGACCCAGCAGCAAGGCAATGGCCACGCCCTCGCTGGTTTCGACAAAGGCATTGATGATGATGACCGCTCCGGCGGCCATCATCAGCTTGCCGCCCAGCCGGTGCGTGGCGATCCAGTTGTCGGTATCCATGATGGTCCACGGCGTGCGTATGCCGACAAAGAAGCTCGGTCGGCTCTTGGGCAGCATATTGCCCAGGAATATCAGAAACATGCCGATCACCGCGTAGAACATCCGCGGGGGCAGCTGCCAGCCCAGTGCGGGCGCGGCGATGCTGACCTGCACGAAAATCATCACCACGATCATGCCAATCCACACCGCGCGCAGCAGCGGCGCGGATTGCTCCAGCTTGTTCTGCAACGGCTCCAGAAAAGGCGTGGCAGCCATGATCAGCGACACCACCAGCAGCGAGACTGGCGCCACCAGCAGGGCGGTCAGCGCCTTGTCATAACGGTCCGGCTGACCGGCGGCGTTGAAGTGGACGGGCAACATCCCTCCTTCGGGCAAGGTTGCATCCATATAGAACGCAAAACCCACCATCGCGGCCACCACCAGCAGCGAAGCGATCAGCAATCCCCTTACCCTCATGTCTTCTTTCCTTCTCCAACAGGCAGGTCTTCATGCATGGCATTGCGATGCCCCATCCGCCCCATGAAGCCCATCACCGCCTCTTCCAGCGTGGTCATGTTGAGCGTGTAGATGATCGACCCGCCCCGGTTCTCGCCCAGGATCAGCCCGGCGGCCTTGAGCTTGGCGAAATGGCCCGACATGGTCGGCTTGGAGACCGGGAAATGGTCTGCCAGATCGCCCGCAGACATGCCGCCCTGCTTGAGCAGTTCGAGCACCTGACGGCGAATCGGATGGGACAAAGCGTCGAAGACATCATGCATAGCTATTTAGCGAATAGGCTAAATGAACGATTTTGCAAGGCGATTTCATTGTCTCAGCCTCTCGCAATCGGGCGCAGCCTGTCATAAGGGGCATTGATGGATATCGCCGATCTGCGCGTTGCCCTGTTCAGCGGAAACTATAATTACGTCCGCGATGGCGCCAATCAGGCGCTGAACAGGCTGGTTGATTTCCTGCTTCGGCAGGGGGCGTCGGTGCGCGTCTATTCCCCCAAGGTGGAAGATCCCGCATTCGAACCGGCGGGAGAGCTGGTGGGTCTGCCCAACCTGCCCATCCCCGGGCGCGGCGAATATCGCATTCCGCTGGCCCTGTCGGCCTCGGTTAAACGGGACCTGGCCAAGTTTGCGCCCAATCTGGTGCACGTGGCCTCTCCCGATATTGCCGGACACAGGGCCGTAACCTGGGCGCGCGAACGCAAATTGCCGATCCTGGCGTCGGTCCACACCCGGTTTGAGACCTATCCGCGATATTACAACATGGCTTTTCTGGAGCCTGTTGCCGAATCGATCCTGCGGCGCTTCTACAATCGCTGCGATGCGCTGGTCGCTCCGTCCGAAAGCATGGCGGCGGTGCTGCGAGAGCAGGGCATGAACGAGGATATCTCCATCTGGTCACGCGGAGTGGACCGCGATGTGTTCGATCCCGCTCGCCGCGATCTGGCCTGGCGGCGCGAATATGGCATCGCCGATGAAGAGGTGGCGATCGGCTTCCTTGGCCGTCTGGTGATGGAAAAGGGGCTGGACGTCTTTTCCGATGCCATCGCCGAACTGAAAAAGCGCGGCACTGCGCACAAGGTGCTGGTGGTGGGTGAAGGCCCGGCCAGGGAATTCTTCGCCGAACACGTGCCCGGCGCCATCTTTGCCGGCTTCCAGCGCGGACCGGCTCTGGGCAAGGCGGTGGCCAGCATGGATCTGCTGCTCAATCCTTCGGTTACCGAGACATTTGGCAATGTAACGCTGGAAGCGATGGCCAGCGGCATTCCCGTCATCGCCGCGCGCGCCACGGGCAGCACCAGCCTGGTCCGCGACGGGGAAACCGGGCGGCTGGTGGAACCCGGCCGCATCAGCGATTTTGCCGATGTGCTGGAAACCTATATCGCCGATCCCGACCTGCGCCGCGCGCATGGCGCGGCGGGCGAGGTTCGCAGCCGGGAATTTTCCTGGGATGCGATCAACAGCGCTGTGGCGGACGCCTATCTGCGGCTGGTCGGTCAGGCTGCCGCCAAATCAGCGTAATGCGCCCTGAGGTGGATTTCTGCGTGCGCGATGTTGTCTTGGCAATGCGGGCACTGGGCCCCTATCTGCCAATCCCATGACAGACCTGTTCGAAGACAATCAGGAGCAGCCCCGGCGCAGCGACCAGCCAGACGCCGATGCCCCGCTGGCCGATCGCCTGCGCCCCGCCTCGCTGGACGAGATTATCGGGCAGGACCATCTGACCGGGCCGGAAGGCGCGATTGGCCGCATGGTCAACGCCGGCAAACTATCCAGCATGATCCTGTGGGGACCTCCCGGCACCGGAAAGACCAGCATTGCGCGCCTTCTGGCAGACAGCGTGGGCATGCGTTACGAAGCCGTCAGCGCGGTATTCTCTGGCGTGGCGGACCTGCGCAAAGCCTTTGCCGCCGCCGAAAAGGCGCGCGAGGCAGGGCAACGCACGCTGCTGTTCGTGGACGAGATTCACCGCTTCAACCGCGCCCAGCAAGACGGCTTCCTGCCCTTTGTGGAACGCGGCACTGTCACGCTGGTGGGCGCAACCACCGAAAACCCCAGCTTCGAACTCAACGCCGCCCTGCTCAGCCGCGCGCAGGTGCTGATCCTGCACCGGCTCGATGCGCGGGCGCTGGGCCAGCTGCTGGACCGGGCGGAGGAGCTGGAAGGCCCCCTGCCCGTGACGGCGGCGGCGCGTGACGCGCTGATCGCCTCTGCCGATGGCGATGGCCGCTTCCTGCTCAACCAGGCTGAAACACTGTATGCGGCAAACATCGCCGAGCCGCTCGATCCCGCCGCGCTGGGCGAATTCCTCCAGCGGCGCATGGCAGTTTATGACAAGGACCGGGAGGGGCATTACAACCTCATCTCAGCGCTGCACAAATCCGTGCGCGGCTCCGATCCGCAGGCAGCGCTGTATTATCTGGCGCGCATGCTGGTGGCGGGGGAGGAACCGCTGTTCCTGGCGCGCAGGCTGGTGCGCATGGCGGTGGAGGATATCGGCATGGCTGATCCCAATGCGCTGCCGCAATGCCTTGCGGCCAAGGACGCCTACCAGTTCCTCGGCAGCCCTGAGGGGGAGCTGGCGCTGGTACAGGCCTGCCTCTACCTCGCCACCGCGCCCAAATCGAACGCCGTGTACAAGGCGCAAAAGGCTGCGTGGAAAAGCGCGAAGGAGACCGGCAGCCTGATGCCGCCGCAAAACATCCTCAACGCGCCGACCAAGCTGATGAAGGATATCGGCTACGGGACAGGCTATTCCTATGACCATGAGGCCGAGCACGGCTTTTCGGGCGACAATTACTGGCCCGACGAGATGCAGCCGCAAACCTATTACGAGCCGGTGGAACGCGGCTTTGAGCGCAAGGTGAACGAGCGCATCGCCTATTGGAACCGCCTGCGCGAGGAGCGCGGTGCCTAGGCCCTTCTCGCATTTCATCGCGATAGACTGGTCCGGCGCGCAGGGTGAGCGGCACAAGGCGATTGCGATGGCCATTGCCCACGCAGATGGCGGACCGCCGGTGCTGGTGGAACGCCGCAACGGCTGGAACCGCAGCGAGGTGCTGGAGATCCTGCGCAATGACCTTCCGCCAGACACTTTGGTGGGCCTCGACCTGGGCATCGCCCTGCCCTTTGCCGACCACGGCGCCTATTTCCCCGGCTGGGATGCCAGCCCTCCCGATGCTCCGGCGCTGTGGGCGTTGATCGATAATATCTGCGAGGGGGACGACCATTACGCCGCCTCCGCCTTTGTCGATCACCATCAGCTCAGCCGCTATTTCCGCCGTCATGGCGGGCGTGAGGGGGAACGCTTTGGCGGCGGGCGCGGCCGGTTCCGGGTGACCGAGACATTGCAGGCGGCCCAAGGCTGCAAGCCATACAGCAATTTCAACCTGGTGGGCGCGGCGCAGGTCGGCAAATCCAGCCTCACCGGAATGCGGCTGCTGAACCGGCTTCGCGGTCACCTGCCCGTCTGGCCGATCGACCCATTGCCGCAAACCGGATCGGTGCTGGTGGAGATTTACACCTCGCTGGCAGCCATTGCGGCGGGCCGCTCCGCTTCGCGCAGCAAGATCCGCAGTCATGAGGAACTGGACGCGGCGCTGATCGCGCTGGGCAGCGAAGCCGTGGGTGGCAGCGGTGCGATAGACGACCATTCCAGCGACGCGCTGATCACCGCCGCATGGCTGCGCGCCAGTCACTCACGCAGCAACTTATGGGCGCCATCCGCCCTGACCCCGCACATTGCGCAAACAGAGGGCTGGACCTTCGGCGTCTCTTGAGCCAAAGGGCGCGGCAGTGGGCCGGCTTAGCTCAGTTGGTAGAGCAGTTGATTTGTAATCATCAGGCCGCGGGTTCGACTCCTGCAGCCGGCACCATCACCCCTTTTTGCGACCTGACGCCACCGGGCCGCTGCTGGATCGACCGGGCAGAACGCCTCAGGCAAAATTGCTGACGCGTTCGAACAGCCAGAACACCGAGATGGTGCCCAGGGCATAGGCTGCCACACGCGTCGCCAGCGGCCGGGCCAATACGCGCTGAAGGCGGGGCTGGCTGCGGGCAAGGCGCGATGCCAGCGCCGCGATGCCAAGAATGGCAGCGACAAAGACAATCTGCCCCGCTTCCACGCCAAGGTTGAATGCCAGCAGCGCGGTGCCGATCTCTGCGCCGGGAATGCCGATCTCGCGCAGCACGCTGGCAAAGCCAAAGCCATGCAGCAGGCCAAACAGCGATGCGACCACGGTTGGGTAACGATAGGTCAGGCTGTCCTTGCGGCCCCGCACGATCTCCGCCGCCAGGAACAGGATCGACAGGGCAATGGCCGCCTCCACCGGGGCAGACGGAAGGCGCACAAGTTCCAGCGTGGACAGCGCCAGCGTGACCGAATGGGCCACGGTAAACCCTGTCAGCGCAATCAGCGTCCGCCGCCATGTTGCCGCGATGATCAGCAGCCCGGCGATAAACAGCAGATGGTCGAAACCGCCAAAAATATGCTCCATGCCAAGGCGAAGATAATCGCCGAACAGCTGCAGCCTCGACGGCTCCTGAGGCACTTGCCACACCGCTTCACTGGGCGGGAGAAGCGCTGAAATTGTCGGCGCTCCAAGCTGCTCCAGTCGGTACAGAGTGGACAATGACGGGTTGTAGATCGGGAAAACCAGCTCGAACTCGCGGCCCTGCACTCCGCCCGTGCAGGCAATGATCATGTCGGTCGCGCGGTTACCCTCCCCCTCATCACCGATGGTGACGGGCTGACACCCGGCAGGAGGCAGCAGATGCGGCCGATTGTCCATCGTCACACTATCCGGCGCGCGCACTCTCAGGGCGAAGCGATCGCCCGGCAGCTCACGGATCAGGACCGAAACCGGGCGCGCATCATGGGCCTTTGCGGGAATGACCGACAGGCTGGCAGCCATGCAGGCCAGCAGGCACAGCAAGACCCGCAGCACCGCCCGCTGCATCAGGAGTCCCCATTACCGGCAAGGCTCTCGATCGACGGCACGCCGACATAGCGCAGTTCATACTGGTCCACGAGCTCGTCCAGCAGCGCTTCCCTGGTGCTTGTGCGGCGCTCCTCCTGCACGGCGGCAAGCACCTGTTCGCGCACTTCGGAGAAGTCCGGCTCCCGCGCCTGCGTGCGGTCGGTGAACAGGATCAGGTGAAGGCCGTAATTGCCCGCAAACGGCCCCTGCCAGTTCTCACCCGGCTGCAAGGCTGCAAGCCTGGCCGCGAATTGAGGCCCCAGCTCATTGGCTATCGGCCCAAGGAACTGGCGCACATAATTGCGCTGATAGGGGAACCGGTCACCATAGGCGGGGGCATCGTTGAAGCCCGCATGGGCAGAGCGCAACCGGGCCAGCAGGCGCCGCGCCTCGGCTTCCATTCCGCCGGGATGGTCCTTCTCCGCATCGACAAACACATGGGTGAAGGTGAACTCTGCATCCTGCCGGAAGTCATCCATGTGCGCCTCGAAATAGGTGCGCAGTTCCTGTTCGGTGGGCGGCCGGGGATTGAGATCGGCACCGGCGACGAGATATTCGATCTTCTGCACCATGCGCCGCCTGATGACATAGTCGTTCTTGTCCAGACCCAGCGCACTCGCCTCGCGGGCCATCGCCTCCTCACGCACGTAGCTGCGCGCCAGCTCGGCCAGCTGCTCGTCCGACATGGAGTCATATTGCGCCGTGAAAAAGCCCGGCTCGAATGCCGAGGAGCGGTATTGCAGGAAATTCGTCAACGCCTCGCGATCGACGGTGATCACGCGTGAATCCGCATCCAGCACGTCCCGCTCCGTCACCAGTGAATAGGCCGCAAACAGCAAGCCGCCCAGCAACACGAAATGGGTAAGCGGCTCCTTGAGGAGCAGTCGCAGGAGGTTCATTTAACGGACCGGCGTATACCAGATGGGCGAAGAGTAAGCGCGTTCCTGGATGGTGGCCGGCTGGCCCGTCTGCGCCACATCGATGCCCAGCGCGATCGCATCCAGCAGCGAATGGCGCGGCGTGGGGATTTCCAGCACGCGAACATAGTAGAATGCCGCCTGATCGGCCTTGAAATCCGGATCGGTCCACACGGTGGCGAGCTGCACTGCACCGATGGAATTGGTGTAAAGGCCCGTTTCCAGATCGACGGTGTTTCCCACGGCGGGAAGATGACCGGCGCGATCCTTCTGCCTGCCATCGGACCATGCCACGTCATAAATGCGCTCATGCGCTTCGCCGTCATCGTCGATCCAGCCCTTGACCACCTGCACCCGGTCAAGATTGCCGCTGAGCGGGTCCTTGACCGCGTGGATCAACAGTTCCGGCGCTCTTCCCGCAGGTGCAGCCGTCAGGTCCCCGCCCATCGGTATGCCGCGCGCATAGCCGACCGCGGCAATATCGCGCGCATCGGCATCGGCGGCGGTGAAATTGAAGCCGCCGAACATCCGCAGCGCAATGCGCGGTCCGGTGGTGGCATAGACTTCCTTGCGCCGCAGGGCAGCAAAGATGCCAGCGCGCGTGTTCTCCTCCGCCCAGGCGGCCACCCGGCCCGATGCGCCCATTTCCCATGCCGGGAAAATGACCGGACGCGGTCCGATGACATGCTGGCTGAGCGGGATATCAGACACCAGCTTGCCGTAGAAATCGTTCTCCTGCACCGAACTGAGACCGGTGTGGCTGTCGGTCGAACCGATCATGCCGAAATTGTAGGGATTGACCCCGGTGCGGTCCTGGATCTGCAGGCCGCGCAGCAGGGCGGACCGGGCGTAATCGCCTTCATCCGCCGGGGTCGGCGTGCCGATCAGCAATTTGCGGCGGATTTCAAAATCGGCAAATTCGTCATTGGTGGCGATCTCCGGATGGACTTCGGACGTGCCCTTGGCCTGGGTCACTTCCACCAATGGCTCCCAGCTTTGCCGGGCGCGGGCATAGGCGGCCGAAATCGGCTGCCCGTCGCTGTCGGTCATCTGGAACATCAAACCGCCGGAAATATTCGAATTATGCGGGATGGCGAGGAAGTCGACACCGGTTCGCTCGCGAGTTGCGGACATCCATGCCCACAGGTCCTCCGGACGCTGGCTGTCCTGGCTGCTGTAGGGGATGAAGCTGGCCGCACCTTCGGCATCGGTATTGGCCACCACCACGCGGTGCAGGTTCTTGCCGCCATCGACAACAGAGGACCATTCCCAGCCGAACATGGTAGTGAAGGTGCCGGGGATGTAATTGCGCTCAGCCGCCTCGATCTCCACGCTCCAGGCCGTGCTGCGCACCGCATCGGAATAGACCTGGCTCATCATTTCCTGCAATTCGGGCGCAGGCGGGCCAGCCATGCCCGCGGTGGTCACGCTCATCGCACCGCCACGGCCCGGATCGCGCACATGGGCTGCCATCGCGCGCCGCCCCCAGGGGGTTGCCAGCAAGGTCTCATCCGCGCGGTTGAGCAGGGTGAACAGGCCCATCATCTCCGCATGGTCGGTGACCGCCATGAAATCCAGCGGGCGACGAATCTGGATCTTGCGATCAAGGCCCGGCTGCTGGATCGGAATGCCGCGCGCATAGCGATAGGCCATGTCCGGCGTGACGGTGGTATTGGCGGTTATATAGGCATCGAGCGAGTGATTGGTGTGCAGGTGCAGCTCACCCCAGAACAGCTGGGTTGCACTGGGCCCGTTACCCTGCGCAACCGATTGCGCGAGAGGCACCATGGCCAGCGAAAAAACCGCCGCTCCGCCCAGCACCAGCTGACGGATACTCATTCGCGCTCGCTCCGGACCGTTCGCACTCATCGGTCGCACTCCCCCCTTGGACATACATCGCTCTCCACCACGTGGGCAGGATGATGATGGGTACAGGCCTTGTCAATGCGGGCCGGTGCTATTGAAGCTGCGTCAATCGGTCACTGGAATCGATTGATGCAGGATGGCGAGCGTTCCGCTGTCAGCGCCCTACCGCAACATAGCGCAGGCCCTGCTTCTCCACATCCGTACGGCTGTAAAGATTGCGCAGGTCCACCAGCAGCGGATCGTTGAGCACTTCGCGGGCGCGGACAAGGTCCAGCGCGCGGAAGGCATCCCATTCGGTGACGATAACAGCCGCATCGGCGCCGGTCATCGCGTCATAGGAATTCTCGCAATAGGTCAGGCCCTCGATCACGGCCCTGGATGTTTCCATGCCTTCGGGATCATAGGCGCGCACGGTGATGCCCGCCTCCTGCAATGCCTTGGCGATATCGATGGCGGGCGAATCGCGCATGTCATCGGTATTGGCCTTGAAGGTCAGCCCCAGCAGCGCCACGGTCTTGCCCGCAACATCGCCGCCCATGGCATCGATCACCTTTTGCCCCATGGCCATCTTGCGCCGGTTGTTCACGTCCACCACCGACTGCACGATCTGCAAGACAGCGCCATATTGCTGGCCCGTCTGGAGCAGTGCCAGCGTGTCCTTGGGGAAACATGATCCGCCATAGCCCGGCCCCGGCTGGAGGAAGCGCGAACCGATGCGGCTGTCCAGACCGATGCCCTTGGCGACATCGCTCACATCGGCGTCCACCTTCTCGCACAAATCGGCGATTTCGTTAATGAAGCTGATCTTGGTCGCGAGGAAGGCGTTGGCGGCATATTTGGTCAGCTCCGCTGCGCGCCTGCTCATCGAAAGGATTGGCGATTCATTGCGGGTGAGCGGGCGATAAATCTCCTGCAACACCTGCTCGGCATGGTCATCGTTGACACCGATCACCACCCGGTCCGGATGCTTGAAATCGTCGATTGCCGCACCTTCGCGCAGGAATTCGGGGTTGGAAGCTACGGAAAACTTCAGGCCCGGGCTTGTCTCTGCAATGATCCGCTCAACCTCGTCACCCGTGCCGACAGGAACGGTGGATTTGTCCACCACCACGGCGCCATCGCGCAGCAGCGGGGCCATTTCCGCAGCAGCTGCATAGACATAGGACAGATCGGCATGACCATCGCCGCGGCGGGAAGGCGTGCCCACTGCAATGAACACCGCATCGGCGTGTGGCAGGACTTCGGCGATATCCAGCGTGAAGCTGAGCCGGCCAGCCTCGACATTGGCTTCCACCAGCGCATCGAGCCCCGGCTCGAAAATTGGAATACGGCCATCGAGCAGCGCGTCGATCTTGGACTTGTCCTTGTCCACGCAGGTGACATGATGCCCGAAATCGGCAAAGCAGGCACCTGAAACAAGGCCGACATAGCCCGTCCCGATCATAACGATACGCATCCATGAATCCCTATTTTGTGATGGGCGTCCAATGCCCTTATGCGGTTTTCGAAAGTCCTGGCCGGTCCTAGTCGAAGCGTTGGAGAGGAGGCAAGTGTCAGCCCCGTCCGCGATAGGAAGGCACACCCTGATCGGGCAGCCACAGGGCTTCGGGCGGTTTCCCGCTTTGCCAGAAAACGTCGATCGGAATGCCGCCGCGCGGATACCAATAGCCGCCGATCCGCAGCCATTGCGGCTGCATTTCTTCGAACAACCGCTGGCCGATGCCCACGGTCACATCCTCATGAAAGCCATTATGGTTGCGAAAAGCTCCCAGGAACAGCTTGAGGCTCTTGGATTCCACGATCGTGTCCCCCGGCGCATAATCGATCACCAGATGGGCAAAATCGGGCTGGCCGGTCACCGGGCACAGCGATGTGAATTCAGGCGCGGCAAAGCGCACAAGATACAAAGATCCGGCGCGCGGATTGGGCACATAATCCAGCACCGCTTCATCGGGTGATGCCGGGAGCGCGCTGTGCTGCCCCAGATGCAGCGGGGCGGACGAAGATACATCCTTGGTCATGGCCCGCCTGATGCCGCTTTCACACCGGCGTTACAAGTCATAGGTTTTTGCGCCCTGACGCTGCGACACATTTACCTGAGCGCAGCCATGTTCTACGCCGTGCACATGGATAGTCTCGTCTCAACCCAATGGCTCGCACGCGAGCTTGGCTCACCCGATCTGGTCATTCTGGATGCATCGACCCATCTGCCCGATGCCGGGCGCGATCCCGCCGCGGATTTCGCCAAGGAGCATATTCCCGGCGCGCGCTTTCTGGATCTGGCCAGCCTGTTCGATCCGGAATCGCCCGTGCCCGGCGCAGTCCCCACACCGCAGCAATTCGCCGCGCGCATGGCAAAGCTGGGCATCAGCAATGACCAGCGACTGGTCATCTATGACGATTCCTATGTCAAAACCTCGGCGCGCGCATGGTTCATCTGCCGCCTGAACGGCGTGAAGCAGGTTGCCGTGCTGGACGGCGGGCTGGGCAAATGGCGCAGCGAAGGCCGCCCGCTGGAAAGCGGCGATGTCACCAGCGCTCCCGGCGATTATGCGCCCACCCCGGCTGGCACGGACCGCCTGCGCACCAAGGCGCAGGTGCTGGCCAATATCGACAGCGGGGCAGAACAGCTGGTGGATGCGCGCGGCGCCAAGAGATTTACGGGTGAGGAAGGCGATTTCCGCCCCAATATCGCCAGCGGCCACATCCCCGGATCGCGCAATGTGGTGTTCGATCAGGTGCTCAACCCAGACGGAACATACAAGGACCCGGCGGCTATTGAAGCGGCCTTCAAGGCGGCAGGCGTGGACCTGACCTCCCCCATCGTCACCACCTGTGGCGGCGGAGTGACGGCATCGGTGCTGCTGTTCGCGCTGCATCTTGCCGGCAAGGACGATGTTGCCCTGTATGACGGCAGCTGGAGCGAATGGGGCGCCGATCCCGCCCTGCCCAAGGAAATGGGCGAGGCTGTGTGAAAGAAGGCGGCAAGGGGAAAAGCCGTGGGCCGGCAACCAGGGCCGTAGAGGCCGGCCGCCGCAAGCAATGGACAGGCGCGGTGGTCAATCCGCCGATCTGGCGGGCCAGCACGCATCTTTATGCCGACAGCGCAGACCTGGCCGCAGGCCGTCCCGATGAAGACGGGCATTTCTATTACGGTCGCCGCGGATCACCCACGCAATGGGCGCTGGCCGATGCGCTGACGCAGCTTGAGCCGGGAGCGGCAGGAACCGTGCTCTATCCCAGCGGCGTCTCCGCCATTTCCGGCGCGCTGCTGGCGGTGCTTCGTGCAGGCGATGTGCTGCTGGTGACTGACAATGCCTATGAGCCAAGCCGCATGATGGCGCGCGCCGTGCTGGCCGATTGCGGCATTGAGACGCGTTTTTTCGATCCACTCGATACCGCAGGCTTCGCCGGCCAGTTTTGTGATCGGACCAAAGCCGTGCTGTTCGAATGTCCGGGCAGCCTGACCATGGAAGTGGGCGATGTCCCCGCCATGGCCGCCACCGCGCGGGAAAAGGGCGCGGTCAGCCTGATCGACAACACCTGGGCATCCGCACTGGGCTTTCCCGCGCTGGAGCGCGGCTGCGATATTTCCATCATGAGCCTGACCAAGCACGTTGGCGGCCATTCGGACCTGATGATGGGTTCTGCTTCTGCGGACGAGAAATTCTATCGCAAGCTGCGGCACAAGAGCCAGGCACTGGGCGTGGTGGTCTCTCCCGATGATGCAGCCCTGGCGCTGCGCGGCCTGCGAACCATGCCGCTGCGGCTGGAACGCAGCACGGCCAGTGCACTGCAAATCGCCCGCTGGCTGACAGACCAGCAGCAAGTGGCGCATGTGCTGTGCCCGCTGCTGCCCGGCGCGCCCGGCCATGCACTGTGGCAACGCGACTTCACCGGCGGCTGCGGCCTGTTCAGCTTTGTGCTGCGCGGTGCCAGCCCGGCCCAAAGCGCCGCCTTCATCGATGCGCTGGAGCTGTTCGGCATCGGTTACAGCTGGGGCGGATTTGAAAGCCTGGCCATCCCCTTTGACCCCAGCCGCGCGCGCAGCGAAACACCGTGGCCCCCTGCCGGGTGGCAACAGGAGGACAGACATGGCATTAGATTGTCCATCGGCCTGGAGGATCCTGCTGATTTAATTCAGGATCTGCACCAGGCCCTTGATGCAATGGGAAAATTATGAGCCAGATAAGCCAGCCGCAACCATCCTCCACGGGAGAAGAAGTCGTCGCCGGAGCCGAGGCGCTGAAAGACGCTGTCGCCGAAAAGAGCGGCACTTTTGCCGAAATCGTTCACCAGCTCGATGCATGGGGCTTCACCTTCGCCGATACGCGCTTTTCGATCTGGACAGCGCTGGTGGTGGTGCTGGTTGTGGTCGGCATTCTGCTCTTCGCGCGGCTGTTCACGAAATTTGCCCACAGCCTGCTGCGGCGCGCGACCAAGCTCGACCCGTCGCAGCGACTGCTGGCGGAAAAGCTGCTGAGCGTTGCCGTCTGGGCCATCGCCATCATGATCGGCATAGACATGCTGGGTATCGATCTTACCGCTCTGGCGGTGTTCTCGGGCGCATTCGGCCTCGCCATCGGTTTTGGCCTGCAGAAGACGTTCGGCAATCTGATCGCCGGGATCATCCTGTTGATGGACCGGTCGATCAAGCCGGGGGACGTGATCGCCATTGCCGATCAGGCGGGCAACGAGACGTTCGGCCAGATCCGCAAGATCGGCATTCGCGCCGTGTCCGTGACCACGAGGGATGAGCGTGAATATCTGATTCCCAATGAAAACCTGATGATCAATCAGGTGGAAAACTGGTCCTACTCCTCGCGCCAGGTACGCATGCAGGTGAGCGTTGGCGTGTCCTACGGCTGCGACATGAACAAGGCCGAGCAACTGATGCTGGAGGCCGCCCGAAGCGTGGACCGCGTGCTCAAGAATCCGCCGCCCAGCGTGTGGATGAGCGAATATGGCGACAGCTCGGTCAATTTCGTGATCCACTGCTGGATCGATGATCCGGAGGAAGGCGTGGGCAATGTCCGCTCTGCCGTGCTCAAGCGATTGTGGGACCTGTTCCAGGAAAACGACATCGAGATCCCCTTCCCTCAGCGCGATCTCAACCTGCGCGACAACGCCCAGTTCCAGCAATTGGTGGCAGCAATTTCGCAGCGGATGGACAAGCGCGAACAGGCCGACTGAAAGCCGTACTTGAGGGGGCGGTAAAGTTCACCTTAGCCCCGCAACACTCATTCTCACTGGCCTGAAAAGGCCACTGGCATCATTTAGCCGCCATGGAAAACCATGGCACGATCTATCTCGTCGGCGCAGGTCCGGGTTCAGCGGACCTGCTGACCGTGCGCGCAGCCAGGCTGATCGGGTCTGCCCGGCTGATCGTGCATGACGGGCTGGTCGATCCTGAAATACTGCAGTTGGCGCGTCCCGATGCCCGGCTGATCAGCGTCGCAAAGCAGCGCGCGCGCCACACCATGGCGCAGGAAGACATCTGCGCCCTGCTCGTTCGCGAGGCGCTGGCGGGGCATGATGTGGTCCGGCTGAAAGGCGGCGATCCGTTCATTTTCGGGCGCGGCGGCGAAGAGGCAGAGGCTGCCAATGCCGCCGGTGTCCGCGTGGAAGTGGTCCCCGGCATCAGCGCCGCCAATGGTGCAGCAGCCGCAGCGCAGATACCGCTGACCCACCGCGATCATTCCTCCATCGTCACCTTCGTGGCCGGGCAGTGCAAGGGCCTGACCGAGCAGAACTGGGCCGGTCTGGCCGGACAGGGCCGCACGCTGGTGATCTACATGGGGGTCAAGACCGCACCGCAGATTGCCGAGAAACTGATGGCGGACGGGCTTGCCCCGGACATGCCGCTCGCGGTGATCGAGAATGGCGCGCGCGCCAACATGCGCGTGCTGCGCGGACCACTCGCCGCCCTGCCCGATCTGGTGGAACGTGAACGGGTGAAAAGCCCCGCGCTGATCGTGATCGGCGAAGTGACCGCAGAAGTGACCGCTCAACTCATTGAAAAAGCGGCAATACAGACAATTGGAGTGATGCAGCAGTGAATATCCTGACCGGAAACGACCTGAAGACCGGTGCTGTCGTATGGTGGGATGGCCAGAACTGGTCACTCCATGTGGAAGACGCGGTCGATGTCGGCGATCAGGGTGAGGCGATCCTTGCCCGCGAGGAAGCCGCGCGCCGGGTCAATGCATCCTATGCAATTGCCGCCGAAGCCACGCCGGAAGGCCCCCGCCCCGCCCATATCAAGGACCGCGTGCGCGCACTTGGCCCGACCGTGCGCCCCGACCTGACCCTCAAACCCGATGACGCTGCGGCCATCGCAAAGGTGATCTGATGTATCTGTACGACCAATATGACCAGGCGATGGTCGATGCCCGCGTGGCCGAATTTCGCGATCAGGCGCAGCGCCGCATTGAAGGCAAGCTGACCGAAGACCAGTTCAAGCCGCTGCGACTGATGAACGGCCTCTATCTGCAACTGCATGCCTATATGCTGCGCGTGGCGGTGCCCTATGGCACGCTGAGCGGTGCGCAGATGCACGCGCTGGCCGACATCGCCGACAAGTATGATCGCGGCTATGGCCATTTCACCACCCGCCAGAACATCCAGTACAACTGGATCAAGCTGGAGGATGCCGGTGACATTCTGGCGGACCTCGCCAAGGTGGAAATGCACGCCATCCAGACCAGCGGCAATTGCATCCGCAACATCAGCTCGGACCATTTTGCAGGGGCTGCGGCGGATGAAGTGGTCGATCCGCGCCCCTATGCGGAGATCCTGCGCCAGTGGTCCAGCTTCCACCCTGAATTCAGCTATCTGCCGCGCAAGTTCAAGATCGCGGTGATCGCCAGCGAAAGCGATCGCGCGGCCATGAAGCTGCACGATATCGGCATCCAGATCGTGAAGAATGACGCAGGCGAGCTGGGCGCGAAGTTCTTTGTCGGCGGCGGCATGGGCCGCACCCCGATGATCGCCCCGTGCATCCGCGAATGGGTCGATCTGGACCAGCTGGTCACCTATTGCGAGGCCTGCCTGCGGGTCTACAACCGCTATGGCCGGCGCGACAACAAGTACAAGGCGCGCATCAAGATCCTGGTCCATGAAATGGGCGCGCAGGAATATGCGCGGCAGGTGGAGGGCGAATTCGCCCACCTGCTGGAACAGGGCATCGAACCGCCCTTTGCCGAGCTGGAGCGCATCCGCACCTACTTCGCCGATCCCGCCTTCAAGACCGGCCTGCCGACAAGTGCCGACCGCAGCGATCCCAATTTCGCGCTGTGGATGGATCGCAATACCCATCCGCACAAGGCGCCGGGCTATGTCTCCGCCGTCATCAGCCTGAAGCCGGTGGGCGGCATTCCGGGCGATGCCACGGCGCAGCAGATGCACCTGATGGCCGATCTGGCGCGCGAGTTCAGCTTTGACGAATGCCGCGTGATGCACACGCAGAACATCGTCCTGCCGCATGTCGAAATCGGTCGCCTGCATGATCTGTGGACGGCGCTGGACGCGGCCGGTCTGGGCACGCCAAATCTCGACCAGATCGACGATATCATCGCCTGCCCCGGCCTCGATTATTGCAGCCTGGCCAATGCCCGGTCGATCCCGGTGGCGCAGAAGATTTCGCAGCGCTTTGCCGCCAATGGCAAGGGCGATGAGCTGGGCCAGCTGAAGCTGAAGATCTCCGGCTGCATCAACGCCTGCGGGCATCATCACGCGGGCCACATCGGCATTCTCGGCGTCGACAAGAAGGGCACTGAAAACTACCAGCTGCTGCTCGGCGGGTCGGAGGCGGAGGATACCTCCATCGGCAAGATCACCGGCCCCGGCTTTGACGAGGACGGCATTGTCGATGCGGTCGAAAAGGCCACCGACGTCTATCTCGCCCAGCGCACCGAGGGGGAGCGTTTCCTCGATACCTATCGCCGGATCGGCATGGCCCCTTTCAAGGAGGCTCTTTATGACTGAGACCCTTACAAGTGAGACCGCGCAAATTCGCTTTCGCAACGATGATCCCGTCGGCGATCCCGCCGTCACGGTTGAGGCCTTCGTCGGCCAGTCCAACGCGCTGGCCGTCCGCATAGAGCCGGGCGATGACGCCCGCGACCTGCTGCCGCATCTGGGCCGCATCCGGCTGGTGGAAGTCAACTTCCCCGCCTTTGGCGACGGACGCGGCTATTCCGCATCGCGCATCCTGCGTGAGGCCGGATACACCGGCGAACTGCGCGCCGTGGGCGATGTGCTGGTGGACCAGATCGCCTATATGCAGCGCTGCGGTTTTGACAGTTTCGCCCCTGCCCAGCCGCTGGATGCAGGCGACGTGGAAGCCGCCCTTGCGCGCTTTCCCGATGTCTATCAGCCCACCACCGATGCGCGCGTGCCGATCTGGACCCTGCGCCATGGCTGAAGCCGATCCCATTGCCCGTCAGCGCGACGTGATCGACACCGCGCCTGCTTATACGCAGACCGATGCCGATCGCCTCAACCTGCGCTTCAAGGGCGTGGATGTGTCCACCATGCTGGGCCAGCTGTTCGCCGAGGGAGAGCTTGGCCGCGTGGCGGTTGTCTCCTCCTTCGGAACGGAGAGCGCGGTCCTGCTGCACCTGGTGGCCAGCGCCGATGCATCGGTGCCGGTGATCTTTGTCGATACGCTCAAGATGTTTGACGAGACGCTGGAGTACCGTGACACGCTGACCAGCCTGCTGGGCCTGACCAATTCCTCCGTCGTCACCCCTGATGCCGCCGTGCTGGCGGCGAAGGACGAGAACGGCCTGCGCTGGAGCTGGGACCCCGATGGCTGCTGCGAGATTCGCAAGGTGGAGCCGCTGGCGCGCGCCAAGTCCGGCCTCGATGCGTGGATTTCGGGCCGCAAGGCCTTCCAGTCCGTTACCCGTGAAAACCTGCCGCGTTTCGAAGTTGAGGACGGCCGGCTCAAGATCAACCCGCTGGGTGACTGGACCAAGGACGATCTGGAAGCCTACTTCGACCTGCACGATCTGCCGCGCCACCCGCTGGAGGCTCAAGGCTATCTTTCGGTCGGTTGCGCGCCGTGCACCAGCACCGTGAAACCGGGCGAGGACCCGCGTGCCGGACGCTGGCGCGGATGGGACAAGACCGAATGCGGCATCCACGTTCCCGGCGCCTCGCAGGACGGCGATGAGGGCGATCTGCCCCCCGGCTACGAACCCGCTTTCTGAGTCGATTCACCTGAAAATTCAGTCACGTGCAAAAAGCGCAATGGCTGGTGCAGTAATCGCGTTTGTGTGATGGGCCGCGCCCGCACATAGAGGGGGTGCCTTTCAGGCATCCTCTCCCAAAAACTTCCAGCCCGGCCGTTCATTCGGTCGGGCTTTTTTGTTGGTGTTTGGGGGTGGCGGCTCAGGACTGGCGGCTCAGGCGCGTTCAAGCAGGCCGAAGGCGACCAGCGTTTCCACCGTGTCACGCAAATCTTCCGCATCCTCCACGCTGAAATCGCTGATCGCCAGATTTCCGGCAGCCAGTCGCTCAGCCAGTTGCGGTGCGAGGTCCGGCTTCAGGGTGATGGCGGACCCCGCCAGCGTCACCTGCGGCTCTTCGCCCTCCAGCTCCATCGAATAGAGAATGCCCTCACGTACGCGGAACCTGTCATCCGCCGCGATGCCGGCAGCGAGCGTATTGAGTGCACCGCGCACGCGCGTGCCCTGGTCCATGATGAAATTGCTGCCGAATACCGAGAGCGTCGCTTCAAAATTCGCCTTGTCGCGTAGCTGGTCCACCAGCGAGCGGAAAATCGCCTCGTTCGCGGCGCGTTCGCCCTCGTTGAAATAGAGCGTTCGCGGCAGCGAGTGGCGCATTTCAGGGATGCGCAGGCTGGCCTCCGCCACCGCCTCCAGCATGAATTCCGCCCAGGTCTGAACAATGATGCCCACGGTGATGTGCAGGCTGACCTCGTCCCCTTCATTGGGTGCCCGGTGCGCCATGCCGCGCGGGACATACAGGCACTCTCCGGGATTGAGCGTGAAGCTTTCCCGCAGTTCACCCACATCGTCACGCTCGCGGCGGAAGCCCTCGCCCTTGAACGGCAATTGCTCGCGGTTGCCGTAGATTTCCCATTTCTTGGAACCCGACACCTGGATCACGAACACGTCATGGTCATCGTAATGGATGCCGAAACCATGCGCATTGCTGGGCGTGAGATAGATATTGGTCTGTATCCGCGCGCCAAATTCCCGCTCCAGCGCAAGGCAGAATGTGTACAGCTTGCCATCGGCAAAGTGCAGCTGCGGCAGGACGATAGTGGCCCCATTGCGGAAGTTATCGAGCACGCTGCCGCGATCGATCACGCCATTGGCAAAAGTATACTCCTCTGCCGGCAGACCCTGCCCGGACTTGGCCATGGTCAGCGATGTTGGCGGCAGTTCGGAATCGGAAATGATCTCGTCAATCCGGTCGATGCTCAGCAAATCCTGCACGGCGGCAACCGGGCCGGGCGTGCGGTAATATTCCCGCTCATACCAGGAATCGAAGAATTCCTGAGGGCTCAATGGAGCTATCAGGCTCTCAAGCGGACTCTCCTGCGGCCCCCGGGCCGTTACCGATTTCATCTATCCACAATGTCCCAAGGCGCCCGAACAGGCGGCACTACACACAATCAACCAATGGGCTGGAGCCAATGAGTTGCCAGCGAATGCGTTGGTGTTGCGGCCTCAGCGGCCGGTGCCACGACCCCGGCCATAACGGGCAGAATCCGAATCATCGCCATCGGTCAGGCCGCTACGGCCATAACCGGAACGATCATTCGAATCGCTATCGGTGTAGCCGGTGCCGCTGCCGCGACCACGACCCGGTGAATCCGAATTGGTGCCCGAATCGCTGTCCGTCAGGCCGGATGACCGCCCGCCGCCGCCACCGCGGCCATAATTGGCGCGATCGTTGGAATCGGCATCGGTATAGCCGGTGCCGCCGCCGCCACGGCCATAGCTGGCGCGGTCATTCGAATCGGCGTCAGTATAGCCAGTGCGGCCGTGCGAAGCGCTGTCATTGGGATCGGAGTCGGTCGTGCCGGTGCGGCCATAGCCGGATCGGTCATTGGGATCGGAATCCGTGCGCCCGGTGTTTTGCGCCTTGGCTGGTGAGGTTATCATCGTGCTGGCAGCAGCACCGGTGACCAGTGCAACAAAGGAGCGGCGCGATACCCGGCTGGTTTTTTTCGGCATTCTTCTTCCCCCGATATTCTGCCCGACATGCCATTTCAGCCAGGTAGAACGTGACCCTCACATCTCCCATAGCACTATAAGCACAATTCGCGAAAGATGGATGAAATTTTATGATAGGTTTGCGCCATTGCGAGAAAGTTTGCAGCGGCGACAATGACATCCATCAGGCAGGAAATTACAGCCAGCCCTTGTCCCGGTACCATTGCCCGGTAGCCGCAAGACCACGCTGCGTTGCCACCTGCGCCTGCCACAATTCGGGCGGAACGCGCTTGTCCTGGCTGCTGACCCAATCAGGATGGATCATGTAGCGGGCCCGGTCGAGTGTCAGCTTGGCCTTTCCGCCGCGAACCATGCGGTCAAGCCGGGCGGCTGCCAGCACGGCCCAGGGCGGGAGCTGCGGGGTCCAGACCCTGCGGCCCATCGCCGCCCCGATGGAGCGGGCAAGATCGGTGTGGCTCCAGCCGCCTTCGCGCCCATCGTCAGGCTCAAACATGCGGTTCAATGTGGCGGGCGTTCCCTCCACCAGATCCAGCAGCAGGCGGGCAAGATCCTCGACATGGATGATAGACGCGCGGCCGTTGCCGGGCATTGGCACCACGCCGAATTTGGCGGCGCGGAACAGATCGAGCATCTCGGTATCGCGCGGGCCGTAAATCGCCGGGGGCCGGATGATCGTCCAGTCCAGGCCGCTGACCTGCACTGCCTCCTCCGCCAGCCGCTTTGACCGGCCATAATCGGACAATGCCGGCTCGCGCGCGGACAGCGAGGACACGAACAGCATGCGCTGCGCCTGCACGCCCCTGGCTGCGGTCAGGAGGTTTTGCGTCCCCGCCACATTCCCATGTTCGAAACCTGCGGCATCGGGCGCATTGACCACGCCGGCAATGTGCAGCACGGCGCGCGCACCGTCCACCAGGCGGGAGAGGGCAGCCTTGTCTTCCAGATCGCCGCCGACCCATTCCACCAGATCGCGCGGTTCCTGCTGCTTGCGGGTCAGCGCGCGTACCGCCAGCCCCCGCCGGCGCGCTTCATCGAGCACGCTCTGGCCGACAAACCCGGTGCCGCCGGTGATGGCGATGGTCACAGCAATACCAGCTGATCGCGGTGGATCACTGCAGAGCGCGGGGAATACCCCAGCAGCGCCTGCAACTCCTCGCTTCGATAGCCCTTGATGCGGGCAATTTCGTCAGCATCATATTCGACCAGGCCCTGCCCCAGCGCCCGTCCCTGTGCATCGCGCACCGCAACCGGATCGCCCCGGCGAAAATCGCCTTCGATCAGGGTAATGCCAGTCGCCAGCAGGCTTCCGCCCTTGGCCAGCGCCTTGGCGCAACCGGTATCGACAACCAGCACGCCCTTCATCCGCTGACGGCCGCCCAGCCATGACTTGAGCGCGCCATCGTTGCGGCGCGGCAGGAACAGCGTCCCCCGATCATGCTGGAATGCCCGCTCAAACGGTCGCACATGCGTGCCGTTGATGATCGCCAGCACAATGCCCGCACGCTCGGCAATTTCGGCTGCCTGCAGCTTGGATGTCATGCCGCCCGATCCAAGCCCGGAGCTGGAGCCGCCGGTGGCCATGTCGTGAATGTCCCGTGTCACCCCTTCGACCAGCGGCAGCATGCGCGCATCCGGATCGGCGGGGTCGCGATCATACAGGCCATCGATATCGGACAGCAGGACCACGGCATCGGCACGCGCGGCCTGCGCGGCGCGCGCGGCCAGCCGGTCATTGTCGCCAAAGCGGATTTCCTCGGTAGCGACCGAGTCATTCTCATTGATGACCGGCACCGCGCCCGCCTGCAGCAACTTGCCGATGGTGGCAGCGGCATTGAGATAACGGCGGCGATCGTCGAGGTCTTCCAGCGTCACCAGCAATTGTGCCGCTGTCAGCCCGCATTTGCCCAGCAATTGCGACCACAGGCCTGCCAGCGCGATCTGCCCCACGGCTGCGGCGGCCTGCGCATCGGCCAGATTGGAGCGGCCTCCCCGGGCCAGCCCCAGCTTTGCCGCACCCAGCGCAATTGCCCCGGAACTGACGACGATGACCTGCTGGCCGCGCTTTCGCGCCTGGGCAATTTCCTCACACAGCGCCTCCAGCCAGGCACGGTTGGGCTGGCCGTCCTTGCCCACAAGCAGGGCCGAGCCAACCTTCACCACGAGGCGCGGTGTCTTGGCAGGATCGGCGAGGTCGGCAAGGCGCGTGATAGTCATGCTGCTTCGCTTAGCGAAAGGTGAGCCGCAGGCAAATGGCCCAGCGTCAGCCCAGTGGTGACCAGGGCTGTTCCTCGGGCTCCTCCTCGCCAACTTCGGCAGGCAGGCGACCGGGCGTTTCAGTAGTGGTCTGCGTGGGCAGATAGCCAAGAACGGCATCAAGCAGATGGGGAATACCCGCCCCCGTGGCACCCGAAATGGGGAACACCTTTTCCGCTCCGGCAGCGATCAGTTCGGCAGAGAAGCCCTCCACCAGTTCGGCATCGGCCAGATCGGTCTTGTTGAGCGCAACCAGCCGCACCTTGTCTTCCAGCGCCGCGCCATAGGCCTCCAGCTCGCCCTCCACGATGCGCATGGCTTCGACCGGATCATCGCCCGAAATGTCGATCAGGTGGATCAGCGCGCGGCAGCGCTCAATATGGCCAAGGAAACGGTCGCCAATTCCGGCACCTTCGGCGGCGCCTTCGATCAGGCCGGGAATATCGGCGATCACGAATTCGCGGCCCTTGTGATGGACAACGCCCAGCTTGGGCACCAGCGTGGTGAAGGCGTATGCGCCCACCTTGGCACCGGCATTGGATACGGCATTGATGAAGGTGGATTTGCCGGCATTGGGCAGGCCGACCAGTCCAACGTCCGCCAGCAGCTTCAGCCGCAGCCAGACCGCCAGCTCCTGCGCCGGCTCTCCGGGCTGGTGCTGGCGCGGGGCGCGATTGGTGGATGTCTTGTAACTGGCGTTACCGCGTCCGCCCAGCCCGCCTTCCAGCAGCACCACGCGCTGACCTTCGTGGGTGAAATCCGCCAGCACGGTTTCGCGGTCCTCGTCCAGGATCTGCGTGCCCACGGGCACTTCGATCACCAGATCCTCCGCGCCCTTGCCGGTACGATCACGGCCCATGCCATGTCCGCCGCGCTTGGCCTTGAAGTGCTGGTGATAGCGAAAATCGATCAGTGTATTGAGGCCGGGAACAGCCACGAACACGACATCGCCGCCCTTTCCGCCATTGCCGCCGTCGGGGCCGCCATATTCGATGTATTTTTCACGCCGGAAGCTGACCGCGCCCGGTCCGCCCGCGCCCGATTTGATGTGAACTTTTGCCTGGTCGAGAAAATGCATTGTAACTGTTTAACCTCAAGTGCCAGCAGGACCATGCGGCCCGCCGGCTATCATCGCCGCTGATCCCTATGCAGGTGCAAGGGGCGGCTGAACGCGCGCGCTGGCGCCTTTGTGGACCCGATCTAGTCCAGTCTCCGGCCACTGTCACGGTTTCGGTGTGTGATCGGCCAGCATGGCCGGCGGCGTGCGGGCCGGTTTGCCCGCGCCCTGCGAAGGAACGCGCCTGGGAAAACTGGTGGAGCCGAGCGGGATCGAACCGCTGACCTCGTCATTGCGAACGACGCGCTCTCCCAACTGAGCTACGGCCCCGTTTGCGCCCCGGCGCAGGAAAACCTGCCTCAGGGACGGCGGCTAATAGCGAAACGCCGCGGCGCTTGGAAGGGGGAAGTTGCACCCGACCATCCCGCCAATTCCGTCCAGCCTACTCCGCCACAGCCGTGTTGGGCACAGGTTGCACCACCGGCGTCGCCACACTGCCTTCCGAGACCGGAATGACCGGTATGCCCACGCCCGTCTCCGGGTCGATCACTTCGCCCAGCAGTTCACCGGACTGACCGGCGATCAGGCTGGAGGATACACCGCCGCCCTGCGCACCGTAAACTGCCACATAACCGGGCTGCGACGCGCCATATTGCGAACCATAGCGCCGGTCCCAGTCGGCCGAGGCCATCTGATAACGCTCGTAATCGTCGAAGAACTGCTCAAACGCATTTTCGAACAAGGCCAGATTGGCCACGGCATATGCGGTCAGGTCCTCTGGCGGTGTGGTCACGAGCTGGCTGGCCAGCGTGCGCGCCACATTGCAGAAGCCATTGCGCGCAGCCGGCAGGGCGAAGTAATTGTAAACCTGCGTCAGGTCGGCCTCACGCGCCCGAATGGCGGCGCGGCTGGAATCTGCCTGCCGCCGATAGCGGCGATCAAGCTCTTCATTCACAGAGGTCAGCTCGCGCGCGAACATGCGCAGGAACAGGCCATAGGAATCGGTGATCTGAGCGTCATCAGGCCCGGTGCAATTGAGCGCAGCCACATTCCAGCCGGAGCGGAAGTGCCACACGGCCGTCTTCTCATCGATGCCGTAGTTCACGGAAAGGCGCTCACCATCCGCGCTCTTGGCAGGCACATCCATCACATAGGCCGCGCCCGCAGGCGGAATCGGGCGGTAAGGGATCGGTTCGGGTGCAATCACCACAGGCGGAGGAGGAGGAGGCGGAGGGGGCGGCGGCGGTGGCGGCGGCGTGGCACAGCCTGCCAGCAGGCTCAGGCCCAAAACCACGGCAATGGGTTTCCAGCGAATGGTCAGCATGCTCTTCCCGATTCCTCTCTCGCAGCGCCAGGGCTTTTGCATAGCCAATCGCGCCTGAATGTCTTGTGACCGACTAACTAGCTTGCGAACAACGCAAAAGAAATGCCCGGAGTGCAGCTATGCACCCCGGGCACGATGAAGTGAATCCTGATTGCGATCAGGCGAGTTATCAGTTGCGTGATGCGCCCATGAAACGCAGCAGGAACAGGAACATGTTGATGAAATCGAGGTAGAGGCTGAGCGCCCCGAGCACGACCATCTTGCCCAGCGGGTAAGATGCGGCAACACCCGGATTGGTCACCTTCAGCTGCTGGATCTGCATGTACTCGGACTTCAGGCGCTGCGTATCATAAGCGGTAAGACCCGCGAAGATCAGCACGCCAAGGAAGCTGATTGCCAGTTCCAGAGCGGTCGATCCGATGAAGATGTTGATCACCGAAGCGATAATCAGGCCAACCACACCCATGATCAGGAAGCTGCCCATGGCGGACAGGTCCTTCTTGGTGGTGTAGCCAAACAGGCTGAGACCCGCAAAAGCGCCCGCCGTGGCGAAGAACGTCGCCGCGATCGATCCGCCGGTATAGACTAGGAAGATCGAGGACAGCGAAAGGCCCATCAGCACCGCAAAGCCCCAGAACATCATCTGGAGAGTGCTGGTGGAAAACTTGTTGCGGCCAAAGCTCATCGCAAACACGATGGCCAGCGGTGACAGCATGATGATCCAGCTCAGCAGGCCGCCGGTGGTGAACACCTGCGCCGCCATCGACTGGTCCCCGCCACGCGCGAACAGCATCGCTACAATGCCCGTGAGCAATACGCCCGAGGACATGTAATTGTAGATCGAGAGCATGTGCTTGCGCAGGCCTGCGTCGAAAGTCGAGCGGCCAGCGACATCACCCGTCTGGCTCGGCGACACCCCGAAGCCCTGCCGGGTCGCACGGTCGTCGTTCCAATTTGCCATTTGATCCAAAACTCCGTTTGTCCGGCCTCACATAGCGGGCCGGAATGTGTCCAATATCGAGTGTGCGGTGGGAATTTTCAAGGGAAACCGTATGCGCTGTGGTTAACGGCGCAAAGCCGTCATTTGCGGGCTTCGCGCACCATCTGGGCGCTGCGATCACGCGCGGCCCGCAGGCATTCGGTGATCAGGCGGCTAAGCGCCTCGTCATCGTCCAGCACATCCAGCCCGGCGCGGGTTACCCCGCCCTTGCTGGCGACCATGTCTGCCAGCTTGCCCGGATCATGCGGCGATGCCGCCGCCAGCGACGCTGCGCCTTCCACCATTGCAATGGCCAGACGGCGCGCCTGATCTTCGGGCAGGCCCAGACGAGTGGCCGCACCGCCCAGCGCATCGATAAAGCGATAGACAAACGCCGGGCCGCTTCCTGCCAGCGCAGTGACAAGATCGAACTTGTCCTCACCAATCCATTCGGGCGTGCCCAGCGGGGCCATCAGGGCGATCACGCCATCGCGGCCCGCTTCATCCAGCCCTGCCTGCGCAAGCGCAACCGGCGCCTTGCCCAGAGAGACTGCCAGATTGGGCATCACCCGCACATGGGCGCGGGCCGTTGGAAAATGCTGCGCCAGAACGTCCAGTTCAACCCCCGCCAGCAGCGACAGGATCACCGTGCCGCTGCCTGCCAGAGGGGCCACCTGCGGCGCCACATCGGGCAGGTTCTGCGGTTTCACGCCCAGCAATATCGCGTCGAATTCACCCGCTTGCGGCAATTGCCTGGCAACCGGAATATCGCCCGGCGCACCATCGCGCACCGGATCGACGACGGTGAAGCCGGACGGATCACGGCCAGCCGCCAGCCAGCCTTCCAGCATGGCCCCGGCCATATTGCCGCAACCGACAAGGAGAATGGAATCGAACATGGGAATGCCCGATATCAGGCTTCGCCCGCTGCATCCACCAAAGCGGAATCCAGCGCATCGCGGGCACTCTTGTCTCCCCACAGCACAAACTGGAATGCGGGATAGAAACGGTCGCATTCGGCAACCGCGCTTTCCACCGCCAGCTGGGCGACCGAAAGCCCCAGCATGCCATCGTCACCCAGCATCAGGCCGTGGCGATAAAGCAGCACGCCGCCTTGCGTCCAGATATCGAAATGGCCGAGCCAGAGCTGTTCGTTGATCATCGCCAGCAATTCATAGGCGGCGCGCTTCTTGTCATCGGGCACGCGCACTTCGGGCAGGCACAGCAATTGCAGCACACGGTCTTCTCGACGCCAGATTCCGCGCAGCTGGTAAGTCGTCCAGCTTCCCTGAATTTCTCCGCAAATTTCGTCATCATTGACGAATTCGCAGGGCCATCCATGCGCCTCGAACAGCGCCGCCAGCATCTCTACCGGGGCGGCATCTTCGGCTTCTTGCATCGGCTCACGCCCGGTGTTCATACAACTGGGATCCCGTTCTCGGATTGCTCTGCCAGTCAAATCGCGCGCCGGGCGAATAAGCGCAATGGGGGAGCCATGACGTCATCGGGGAGAACTCGACAAGGCTGTTGGCAAGGTGTGCAAAAATAGCTGGAGAATGGCGGGGATAGCTTGGGGACAACTGCGTATTTACGCCTAGTTGAGCGCGGTTACTTCCTCCCCTTCGGCGCTGGTGAACCGAAACGCATCAACACCGGCGTTGCCCAGTGCGGTAACGAACTCCTGCGCCGCGCGGGCAGAATCGAAAGGCCCGGTCAGCAGCCTGTTGGTCTGATTCCAGCGCGCGCGATAGGCCGACCGGTTGTCCAGCAGGCCATCGGCATTGCGCACCAGACGGCGCCAGTCAAAGCGGAATGCTGCCAGATCCTGCCCGGTAGCGACCTGCACCCAGTGGCGACTGGGATGTGCGGGCGGTGGCGGCGGTTCGGGTGCCTTCTGCTCACGCACAGGTACAATGGCGGTGATATCCACCGCGCCCGGTGCAGCAACCGGTGCGGCGGCTTCCTCCTCGAGTGAGAAATCAGCAAACACATCGGCCAGGCTGACCGGCTCCTCCTCGGCCACCACGGTTGCGGCGGGAGTTGGAGAAGGAGTTGGAGTTGGAGTCGGGGCCGGTGTTGCTGCGGGTGTTGGTGCGGGATCGGCGACTGCCACAACTGCCGCCTGTGCAGGCACTTCCTCGCTGATGGAGAAGGAAGGCTGGGCCTCAGGCTCTGGCACCACCGGTTCAGCGCTTGCCAGGGCGGGCAGTTCTTCAGCAGCGCTACCCAGGGCCGCGCTACCCAGTGCCGGACCGCCGGGGATCAGCCGCGCATCGACATTGCTGGACGGTGACGATGGCAGCGGCGTGGCGGCATTGCGGGCAAGGCGCGGCTCATCACGGCCAATGTCTGCCGCCCTGGGGAACGAACCCAGATTGGCTGCAGCCGCCTGCTGTGCCGGGGTCAGCCGCTGCATATAGCGCAGGTACGGCCCCATCCGGCGCGATATGCGTGGTGGCAGCATCGTCTCGGCAATCGAGACCGCTTCATCCTCCCGGCCCAGAATCGCCAGCGCGAAGGCGCGCGTGCGATAGGCGGCAAGGTCGCGGCGCTGCAACAAGGGGAGCAGGATCGCTTCGGACGCGGCCTGATCGCCGGCAATGGCGTAGCTGAGGGCAAGGCGCCGCACCGTTTCGGCATTTTCATCGCGTGATAATGCCTGCCCATATAGTTCCTGCGCGCGGGCATTCTGACCGATCAGGTCGAACGCCAGCCCGCGATCCGCAGCATAGCCATCCAGATTTTCGCCTGCGGCCTGCGCCCGGTCGAACAGGTCGAGCGCCGCAACCGGGTCTTCCTGGCGCAGGGAAACTAGCGCCAGGCCGGATAGCACCGCACCATCATCGGGCGAAACGGCGCGCGCGCGGACAAAGAAGCCCGCAGCCGCATCCACATCGCCCAGTTCCAGTGAGGCGCGCCCTGCAGCGATGAGCGCGGGGAGCGATTCGGGTGCGCGTGAAAGACGCCGCAACGCCTCATTCAGGCGCTCCGACGCGGGATTGGGCAATTGCTGAACCACTTCCTGTGCCTGCACAGCAAACGGGGCGCAAAGACATTGGAACGCACCCACCGCGCACAGCAGCAGTGCGCGATGAGGGCGGACCCGGTTGGTTTTTACGATCATCGCTGCCGAATACACATCCCGGCCTGAACGCCGGAAAAATGACCGGCTATTGATTGTTCTGGCGGCCAAGAAAGCGGGGAATACGCATGGCCGAGCTCTGCTCTTCCTCGTCATCTTCCTCGTTCTCATCTTCCATGCCTGCGCGCGAGAGGTTGGCCATCCGTTCAAACAGCGTACTTCCACCGGCAGGGGCAGCAGCTGACGCAGCAGCCGGTTTCGGTTCTGCCGGAGCAGCCTCAGCCTGTGGAGCAGCATCATCGGGACCGCCGAAGAACCGGCGGCGCCTGTTTGCCTGAGGGTCAGGGATCGGCTGATTGGCTTCGGCCAGACGCGAGGCATCGAGCAGCAGCTCATCCTGCCCGCGCGCATCGCCCGTTTCTGCCGCACCGGCATCGCCAGTTTCAGAAGCGGGTTGCGCCTCCTGCGTCAGTTCGAACATATCATCGCTGCCTGGTGCATCACCGCCCTGATCGCCGGACCGGGCCGACATGGCCGCGAAATTCTCGGTCACGGAACCGGTGAAGCCATCGTCTTCGCCATCATCAGGCAAGGCACCCGCGTCGGAGGCTTCATCCTCCTCCCGCAAGGAATAGGCATCACCGTCGTCCGTTTCGGACTCGGGCAGGTCGAACGAGGCGTTCAGGCCATCATCCCGGTCATCTTCGTCGGTCGAATCCGCACCGATTTCAGCTGCGGTGGGAAGCGGCAGAACGGGCTTCTTCGGCCCGCGCGACGCACCCAGGTTGAGCGGCTGCCCGGCGGAATGCGCCTGTTCGGAGCCTTGCTCTATGCCGGTTGCCACCACGGAAACGCGGATCTTGCCATCGAGGTCGGGATTGAAGGCTGAGCCCCAGATGATGTTGGCTTCGGGATCGACCAGCTCGCGAATGTGGTTTGCAGCCTCATCCACTTCCAGCAGCTTCATGTCCTCACCGCCGATGATGGAGATGATCACGCCCTTGGCACCCTGCATCGACACGCCATCGAGCAGCGGGTTGGCAATGGCGCGTTCGGCCGCTTCCAGCGCGCGGTTGGGGCCTTCGCCTTCACCCGTGCCCATCATCGCCTTGCCCATCTCGTTCATGACGGAGCGAATATCGGCGAAATCGAGGTTGATCAGGCCCGGCATCACCATCAGATCGGTGATCGAGCGCACACCCTGCTGGAGCACTTCATCGGCCAGGATGAAAGCTTCCTTGAAGGTGGTTTCCGCCTTGGCCACCAGGAACAGGTTCTGGTTGGGAATGACGATCAGCGTATCGACGTTCTTCTGCAGCTCATCAATGCCGGCCTCGGCTGCGCGCATGCGGCGCGTGCCTTCGAACAGGAACGGCTTGGTCACCACGCCCACGGTCAGGATACCGTTGCGGCGGGCGATCTCTGCAATCACCGGCGCAGCGCCAGTGCCCGTACCGCCGCCCATGCCGGCAGCGATGAAGACCATGTTCACGCCTTCCAGCGCGCGCTCGATCTCGGCAATCGTTTCCTCTGCCGCCGCGCGGCCCACTTCCGGGCGCGAACCGGCACCCAGGCCCTGGGTAATGTCCGGGCCAAGCTGGATGCGATGTTCCGCAAGCGCGTTGTTCAGCGCCTGCGCATCTGTGTTGGCGACGATGAAATCCACGCCCTCGATCTCTGATTCGATCATGTTGGCAATGGCATTGCCGCCAGCGCCGCCAACACCGATCACGGTGATCCGGGGGCGCAGTTCTTCAACCGAGGGGGGTCCGATATTGATGCTCATCTCGATGCTCTCCTGAGGAGCCTGTACAAAAATTGATATTTCGCTTGTGCCACAAAGCGATTCCAGCCGTTAATAGGTAATAGGATGTATCCACAGCCATGCGCGCATGGCGATGTGTCTAAAAATAGTCCTTCATCGCCGACCAGACGTGCCTGACAAGCGAAAATCCGCTCACCCTTGTGGTGCTGGTGAAGCGTGAACCGACCGAACGAATATCGACCGGGTCCTCCGCAGCATACAGCACCAGCCCCGCCAGCGTGGCGAATCCGGGCACGCCATGCGCTTCGGGAAGCCCGCGCAACTGCGGTGATTTTCCAATCCGCACCGGTGTGCCCAGCACGCTTTGCGCGTAATCGGCAAGGCCTGCCAGTTCCGCACCGCCGCCGGTCAGCACAACCTGCCTGGCAGCAGATTTACTGCCGGTGAAGCCCATTTTCTCCAGCGCGCGGCCAACATCGCTCATCAATCCGTCAAGCTCGGCCGTGATGACGGAGATCAGTTCCGCGCGCGGAATTCTGCCGCGATCATCGGCGCCGCGCGCCACATGGCCGGTGCCATCGTCGTCAGGACCGGTCACGCTAATCATCTCGCGGTGATCGGACGGGCTGGCAATGGCCGAGCCTGAAACGCACTTCAGCCGCTCTGCCTGGAACCGCCTGATGCCAAAGGCAGATGCAATCGCATCGGTGATGTCGGCAGACCCGCGTGAGATGGAATGCAGCCCCACCAGCATGCCGCCGGCGTAAACGGCGACATTGGTCACTTCTCCGCCAAATTCCACCAGCGCCACACCCAGGTCGCGCTCTTCCGGCGTGAGGCAGGCATAACCGGCAGCCAGCGGCGAGGCGACAATCCCCTCCACTTCCAGATGGGCATTCTGCACTGCTTCGGTGACATTGCGCATGGGCGCGCCGTCGGCCAGCATCACGTGGATATCCACGCCCAGCCGGTCTGCATGCAGCCCCTTGGGATTGGCCACGCCGTCTGCGCCATCAAGGAAATAGCACGCGGGCTGTGCGTGCAGCACCATGCGCCCGTCCGGCTCCAGCCCCTCTCGCGCGGAGACGAGCAGGTGCTCGATATCCTCTTCCTCGATCCGCCTGCCGCCAATCTCGATCTCCACCGGACTGATGGTGGAATACAGGCCCGCCCCTGAACAGCCGATCCAGACGCTGGTGACATTGACCCCGGCCAGCTTCTCCGCCCGTTCGATCGCATCGCGCACGGCATAGGTGGCCGCCGCCATATCGGTGACATAGCCGCGCTTTATGCCCTGCGCCGCGCGGTGGCCGCTGCCCAGTACGTGCAGCTCACCGTTCTCGGTCAGGCCCGCGATCATGGCGGAAATGCGGAAAGAGCCGATGTTCACGGCGCCGATGACCTGCGTGATCCGTGGCTGGCTGGCCATCAGCTGTCCTCCTGCAAATCGAGTTCGCGATCGGCCCGTCCCGGCACGCGCAGATACATGCGCGGCGGATTGCGCATGTCGAAACCGGCCACTTCGCCGCCAATCAGGCGGTGCAGTCCGTCTGCCCGGGCAAAGCTGATCAGGGCGGCTGCGGCGCGGTCCTCCCCTTCGGGCAGGGCCAGTTGCTGATCGGTGCGGAAAGTCAGGTTCCAGCGGCGATTGCCAACCCATTCCGCGCCCACAACCTGCGGACGCAGGGCAGGCGCTGTATCGAGCAGCCGGGTCAGCGCTTCCACCTGCGACTGCGCACCTTCACCGGCAATCACCAGCATGCCCTCCGCATCGGCGGGAGAGATCGGGTCCAGTTCCACGCCGGTGGGGTCGATCAGCATCAGCCGGTCTGCCCGGCGCAGCACCGCATGCGGCTCCCGCTCGACGATATCGATCACCAGCGCATCGGGCAGTTGGCGCGAGACACGCGCATCCTTGACCCAGTCGAGCGCTTCGATCCTGCCGCGCAATTCCTCCAGATCGACCAGAGGCATGGCCAGGTCCTCATTGCCGATGGCAAGCGCATAGACTTCCATCTCGTTGAGGCGATTGGTGCCCAGCACCTCCACATGGCGAACCTTGTAACCGGCATTGGCCGCGGTCCGCGCGAACCGCTGCGAGGCGATTTCGCTGACTCCCGTGACCCGCGCCACCACCACCACCAGCGCCAGCACGAAGGCGAATATCAGGACGATGAAGAAGCGGTGCCACTGCTCTTCGGTGAAGGGCAATGCCTGCATGATCCGGTCGAGCACCGACGTGGTCTTCGCCCGTGCCTTGCGCACCTGGCCCTGGCGTCCCTGCGCCTTGGCCTGACGGCGAACCCCGGTGGCGTTGCGGCGGATTGTCTGGGCCATCAGGAGGACGCTCCCCCCGGTGACAATTTGGCGAAATGGTCCAGCGCATCCTTGATGATGATTTCCACCAGTTCAGGATAGGCAATACCGCAATGCAAGGCCTGCTCGGGCACCAGGCTGAGCGGGGTCATGCCCGGCTGGGTGTTGGTTTCCAGCAGGAACAGCCCGTCTTCCCCGCGCTCGTCATCCCAGCGGAAGTCGGATCGGCTGACACCGCGGCATCCCAGCCTGCGATGCGCCTGCAACGCATATTCGAGGCACAATTTCTCGATTTCCGGCGGAATATGCGCGGGGCATACATGCTCTGTCATGCCATCGGTATATTTCGCGGTGAAATCGTAAAAGCCGCTCTTGGGCACCAGCTCGGTCACCATCAGGGCGCGGTCACCCAGCACCGCCGTGGTCAGCTCGCGCCCGCGAATATACGGTTCTGCCAGCAGCGTTTCGAACTTCTGCCACGGCCCTTCGGCATCGCGGCGGATGGGATTGCCGCAATTGCTCTCATCCGTGATGATCGCAACACCCACGGAAGATCCTTCGTTGAGCGGCTTGAGCACATAGGGCCGCGCGATCGGATCGCCGGCATACAGGTCTTCGCTGTGCACGATGCGCCCGCCCGGCATCGGAATGCCATGCGGCACCAGCGCCTGCTTGGTCAGTTCCTTGTCGATGGCGACAACCGAAGTGGCGAGGCCCGAGTGTGTATAGGGAATGCCCATCAGGTCCATCATGCCCTGCACCGTGCCATCTTCACCCGGCACGCCGTGCAGCGCATTGAACACCACATCGGGCGCGGCCTCACGCAATCTGGCGGCTATGTCGCGGTCCAGATCGATGCGGGTGACGCGGTGGCCCAGCCCTTCAAGAGCATTGGCCACGCCATTGCCCGACATCAGCGAAACCTCGCGCTCATTGGCCCAGCCGCCCATCAGGACGACGACATGCAGGTGCGGCAGAAGGCTCATGGTCTGCCCACCCGCTGAATTTCCCATTCCAGCGCCACGCCCGTCTTTTCAGAAACGCGGCGGCGAATTTCCTCTCCCAGCCCTTCGATATCGCTGCTGGTGGCATCGCCGGTGTTGATCAGGAAATTGGCGTGTTTCTCACTCACCTGTGCGCCGCCCATCTTCAGGCCACGGCAGCCGGCCTCGTCCACCAGTTGCCATGCCTTGCGCCCGCCTGCCGCAGCAGGGTCAGGGTTCTTGAAAGTCGAACCGCCGGTTTTGGAACGCAATGGTTGCGATGCCTCGCGTTCGGCGGCGATGCGGTCCATTTCCTTGCCGATAGCCACCGGATCGCCCGGATCGCCCTGGAAACGGGCTGCCACCACAATCGCCCCATCGGGCAGTTTGGAATGACGATAGCTGTAGCCAAGGTCCTGTGCCGGGATATTCACGCATTCGCCGCCCGGCATCACCACATCGCAATCGATCAATATATCCGCCACTTCGCGCCCGTAGGCTCCGCCGTTCATGCGCACGAAACCGCCCACCGTACCGGGTATTCCGCGCAGGAACTCCAGACCGGCAATGCCCGCATCGCGCGCGGTTGATGCAACCAGAATGCCCGGCGCACCGCCGCCGCATTCGATGATATTGTCCCGCCGCACTTCCACGCTGGCAAAGGGCTTGCCCAGCCGCACCACCACGCCCGGCACCCCGCCATCGCGGATGATCAGGTTCGATCCCAGACCCAGCGCCATGACCGGCGTGCCTTCGTCCAGCCCGGACAGGAAACGGGTAAGATCGTCCAGATCGGCAGGTTCGAACAGGTAATCCGCCGCACCGCCGCTCTTGAACCACACCAGCCTGTCCAGCGGGGCATCCTTGACCAGCTTGCCGCGCACGGGTGAGGTGACGACATCGGGCTGGCCCACGTCCTCATCCGATCCCGGCGCGTTGGCGCCCAGCAGTTCATCGCCCGTTTGCGTGCGCCAGTTCATGCCGCTTTTGACCTTGCTGCCTTGATGGATGCGGCAAGTCCCGCCGCCCATTTGGTGATATCGCCCGCGCCAAGGCACACGATGATGTCTCCTGTCTCGATTATTCCGGCGAGTTCGCTCGCCAGTTCCTCTGGCCCGGCGATCTCGCTGGCATTGCGATGGCCGCGCGCCTTGAGGCCAGCGACAAGGGCGGTGCTGTCCGCCCCGGCGATCGGCTGTTCGCCCGCAGCATAGACGGGCGCGGCAAAGACGATATCGGCATCGGCAAAGGCGCCCTGGAACTCTGCCAGCAGATCGCGCAGCCTGGTATAGCGATGCGGCTGGGCGACCGCGATCACCCGCCCCTTTGCCGCTTCGCGCGCAGCCGAGAGGACCGCGCGGATTTCAACCGGGTGATGGGCATAGTCGTCGATCACGCGAACACCGTCCACCTCGCCCACCAGCGTGAAGCGCCTGCGCACTCCGCCAAACCGGGCAAAGCCAGTGCGGATGGTGTCATCGTCGCAGCCCATTTCCACCGCCACGGCAATCGCCGCCAGCGCGTTCTGGACATTGTGACGCCCGGGCATGGGCAGCACGATATTGGCGATGCGCCGTTCATTCCCGTCGCGGTCGCGCTGCACGGCATCGAAACGGGTGGAGCCGCCTTCGCTGGCGATGTTTTCCGCCCGCACGTCTGCATGAGGGGAAAAGCCATAGGTGATGACGCGGCGATCACGCACGCGGGCAATCACGTTTTGCACTTCAGGGTGGTCCACGCACAGCACAGCCGCACCATAGAAGGGCACATTCTCGATAAATTGCAGGAAGGCTTCCTTCACCGCATCGAAAGTGCCGTAATGGTCGAGGTGCTCCGGATCGATATTGGTGACGACCGCAATCGTGCCGTCCAGCCGCAGGAAGGAGCCGTCGCTCTCATCCGCCTCCACCACCATCCAGTCACTGGCACCAAGCCTGGCGTTGGAACCGTAGCTTTCGATGATCCCGCCATTGATGACCGTGGGGTCGATCCCGCCCGCATCCAGCAGCGCCGCCACCATCGATGTGGTGGTGGTCTTGCCATGCGTGCCGGCAACGGCGACGGTGCGCTTCAGGCGCATCAGCTCTGCCAGCATCTCCGCCCGGCGCACCACAGGGATGCGCGATTCCAGTGCCGCGGCAACCTCCGGATTGTCGCGCTTGACTGCGGTGGAGGTGACGACGACCGCCGCATCGCCCAGATTTTCCGCCCGCTGGCCGATCATCACGGAAATGCCGCGCGCGCGCAGCCTTTCCACGCTGGCGCTTTCGGCAATGTCGGAGCCCTGCACGTGGTAGCCCAGATTGTGCATCACCTCGGCAATGCCGGACATGCCGATGCCGCCAATGCCCACGAAATGGATCGTGCCGATATCGGTGCCGATCGCCTTCACGAGTTGCTGTCCTTTGCTGCGCCCTGCGATGCGGTGGCATTCCTGGTGGAACCGCGCGCGGTCTTTGCGCCAACGCGGATCACGTCCTGAATGGGCGTGGCGCCGAAGCTTTCAACCAGATCGGCAAGTTTTTCCGCGGCATCGGGGCGACCGCAGTTCCACGCCGCATGGGCAGCCGTGGCAAGCGTTTCGGGATGCTGCGCCATCGCCTGTATCTGCTTGGAGATATCCTTGGCCATTTTCTGGAACAGGTCGGCCTGACGGTGGCGCATGGCATTGGCCTTGGTGCCGGATGCATCATCGGGATTGGGCACGGTCGCCATCGCCTGGCGAATGGACCGCGCGCCGCCAGCCTTGACCATTTCGCGGGCATTGGCGGTCTGATGATCGTCTGTGGCAATGGGCAGCGGGATCAGGATCGCCGGACGACCCACGGCAGTCAGTTCGGCAATGGTGGATGCCCCTGCACGGCCGATAAACAGATGCGTATCGGCAAGCCGGTTCTGCATATCCTCGAAATAGGTGCCAAGCTCCGCCGGTATCGCATATTCGGCATAGCGATCCCGCACCCGTTCCAGATCTTCCGGGCGGCATTGCTGGGTAATCTGCAGGCGGCTGCGCAGCGCGGGTTGCAACATGGACAGCGCATCGGGCACCACTTCGGACAAGATCCGCGCGCCCTGGCTGCCGCCCGTCACCAGCACGCGAAACAGGCCATCGGCGGTGAAGGCGGGAAATTCCTCATCGCGCAGCGCCAGCACTTCGGGCCGCACCGGATTGCCCACCAGATGGGTCTTGGGCGCATATTTGCCCTTCAGCCGCTGCACATCGGGATAGGCGGTGGCGATGGCGCTCACCCGTCCTGACAGCAGCCGGTTGACCCGGCCCAGAACGGCATTCTGCTCGTGAATAATGGTGGGAATTCCGGCTGAACTCGCCGCCAGCAGCGCGGGCAAGGCGGGATAGCCGCCAAAGCCGATCACCGCGCTGGGCTGAAATGTCTCATACAGGCGTTTTGCCATTCCGCGCCCTTGCAACACGGCGGAAATGCCCGTCGGCCAGCGCAGCGGGTTCTTGCCGAAACGCCCCGCCGGCAGGACATGGGCGGGCAGGAAATCGGGCTTTCCGGGAATTTCCGATCCGCGCTTGTCCGTGATCAGCGCCACGTGATGGCCGCGCTTCTCCAGCTCTGCCGCCAGCGCGAAGGCAGGTGTCAGATGTCCGCCGGTACCACCTGCGGCCAGAACATAATGACAGCTAACCGAACTCATGGCCTCGTCTCTTTCTCCAGCGAGCCGCGCAGATCGAATGCTTCGCGGCTGAGATATGGGTTGCGCCTGGTAATGGTCAGCAACATGCCAATTGTGAAGCACTGGGCGATGGTAGACGATCCGCCATAACTCACCAAAGGCAAGGTCATGCCCTTGGACGGGAAAAGTTGCAGGTTGACGAGAATATTGATGAAAGCCTGCCCGCCAAACAGGGCAATCAGCCCGCTGGCGGCCAGAATGTTGAACAGCCGGTCCTCATCCATCAGCCGCACCAGAACGCGCACCACGATGGCGAGATAGAGGGCGACGATCACCATGCACGCAAGCAGGCCGAATTCCTCGCCGATGACCGAGAAGATATAATCCGTATGCGCCTCTGGCAGGTTCATCTTCTGCCTGCCCAGCCCCAGCCCGGTTCCTGTCCAGCCGCCGCCCATCAGCGTGCGGCTGGCAAGATCCACCTGGTCAAAGGCACTGCCCCCGCCAAGGAAGGAATCGATGCGGTTACGGGCGTTTTCATAGAAACTGTAGGCCAGCACGAGTCCCGCAAGGCCAACACCGGCCAGAATGCCGATGCGCTGCAGGGGCAGGCCCGCCAGCATCACCAGCACAAACCAGCTGCCCACAAACAGGATCGCTTCGCCGAAATTGGGCTGCGCCATCAGCAGGAATACGATGGTGCCGACCAGCGCCGCCGAAATGCCGATGACGGGCAGGCTGGGATCGCGGATCTTCCACGACAAGATCCACGCCAGCGTCACCGCAAAGGCCGGTTTGAGGAATTCCGAGGGCTGGAAAACGATTCCCAGATTGAGCCAGCGCGTGGCGCCGTTCTTCTCCACCCCGATCAACGGCACCAGCAACAGCATCACCAGCATCGCTGCCGACAGCAGGATGGCTTCACGCCGTGCCATATCCTGCGGCAGCAGGGACGTACCCAGCATCACGCCAAGCGCAGCCACCTGCCAGATGATGTGCCGCATGAAGAAATACAGCGGGTCCAGCGTTTGATCTGCGGTCGAAAGCCTGTCTGCACTGGCAGGAGATGCGGCCAGCACGGCAATCGTCCCCAGCGTCATCAAGGCGAGCACCAGCATCAGCAGCACGCGGTCAATCTCCCGCCACCACACCTGCAACTGGCGCTTGCGATCACGCGGGAAGCGCGCGGTCTGAGGTGCAGGCTTGCCGGGCCGGGGAATATACGGGCGCGCCGTCGTCATGCTGCGGACCTCGCGGAAAATCCGGCTTTCGCAGGATCGCTGCCGGTAAGTCCGGCCACGATTTCGCGGAACGTATCGCCGCGCACTTCATAATCGCGGAACTGGTCAAAACTGGCGCAGGCAGGCGAGAGCAGGACAACGTCGCCCGGCTTGGCCGCATCCAGTGCCCGCGTGGTGGCTTCGCACAGCATCTCGCAATTGTGCACCGGCATGTACGGAGACAGCAATTGGGTGAACAGCACGCCCGCCTCGCCAATAGTGTAGGCGGCGACGACATTGCCGAAGAACGGTATGCATTCGTCCAGATTGTCCGCCTTGGGCAATCCGCCGCAAATCCAGTGAATGCGCGGTTCCGGTCCCGGAGCATAGGCGGCCAGCGCGGGCGCGGTGGACGCAGGATTGGTGGCCTTGCTGTCATTGATCACCAGCACGCCATCGAACGTGCCGAGCACTTCCATGCGGTGCGGCAGTCCGGCAAAGCTGGCCAGCCCTTCCAGCACCTGTGCGCGGGTCAGCCCCAGTTCCTCCACCAGCGCAGCGGCGATGGCGGCGTTCTGCAGATTATGTGGCCCCTGCAGGCTGGGCCAGTCACCCTGATGCTGTGCCAGCCCGGAGGCCGAAGCGCACACGGCGCGTCCGGCAGCGCGGCGGCCAGCTTCCACGGCCTGCACCGCGCGCGTTTCATCATCGTCGCAGCCGAACACGGCGAACTGGCCTTCATCCTGCATGGCCAGCAAGCGCGCCTTGGATGCGGCATAGGCGGCAAAGCCATCATACCTGTCCAGATGATCGGGCGTGATATTGATCAGCGCAGCAGCTTCGCAGGCCAGCGAACGGGTCAGGTCGATCTGGTAGCTGGAAAGCTCCAGCACATAGACACCGCCAACAGGCAGTGGATCACTGCCCAGCACGGGCAGGCCGATATTGCCGCCCATGCGCGCCGGAACACCGGCCTGATCGAGCAGGTGATGAACCAGCGCGGTAGTGGTGGATTTGCCATTGGTGCCGGTGATGCCCACCACCTTGTGGGCGGGCAATTCGCTGCGGGCCATGGCGAACAGCTCTATGTCGCCGATGATCGGCACGCCGGCCGCGCGCGCCTTTTCGGTCAGCGGATGGGTGTTGAGCGGGACACCGGGAGAGACCACGATGGCATCGAACTGTGCCAGTTCGATCTCCATCGGATCGGCAATGGTCGCGCGCCCTTCCAGCTTGCGGCGGGGCGTATCCTGCCGGTCCCATGCAGTAACCTGCGCTCCGCTGGCAAGCAGGCTCTCCGCCACCGCCATTCCCGATCGGGCAAGGCCGAGGACGGCAAATTTCTTTCCGGAAAAGGCGTTGGCCGTGATCACCTGAGCTTCAACGTTGCAAGACCGATAACGGCCAGAACGATCGAGATAATCCAGAAGCGGATCACCACAGTCGATTCCTTCCAGCCGAGCTGTTCGAAATGATGGTGGATCGGGGCCATGCGGAACACCCGCTTGCCCGTGCGCTTGAACCAGAACACCTGGATGATGACGCTGACAGCTTCAAGAACGAACAGGCCGCCAACGATGGCCAGCACGATCTCGTGATGACTGGCCACGGCAATCGCACCCAATGCGCCGCCCAGTGCCAGACTGCCGGTATCGCCCATGAACACCGCTGCCGGCGGGGCGTTGAACCACAGGAAGGCAAGGCCTGCCCCCATGATCGCTGCGCATAATATCGCCAGTTCGCCTGCTTGCGGAACGTGCGGAATGCCCAGATATTCGGAATAATCGACGCGGCCCACCAGATAGCAGATCAGCATGAAAGCGCCCGCCGCGATCACCACCGGCATGGTGGCAAGGCCGTCCAGCCCGTCTGTCAGATTGACCGCATTGCCCGCGCCCACAATCACCGTGGCGGCAAACACATAATACAGCCAGCCGAGCGGAATTGATCGGTCGGACAGGAAGGGCACATAGAGGTTGGTGTTGATTTCCCCGACAATCAGATAGGCGGCAATTCCGGCGACGATGAATTCCGCCAGCAGCCGCACACGGCCCGAAACGCCCTTGTGGCTGCGCTTGGTCACCTTGTCGAAATCATCGACAAAGCCGATCACGCCGAAACCGGCAGTCACTGCCAGGCAGGCCCATACGAACGGGTTGGACAGGTCCATCCACAGCAGCATCGAAAGGATCAGGGCGATCAGGATCATCAGCCCGCCCATGGTGGGCGTGCCGACCTTGGCCTGATGGCTGGCCGGGCCGTCGGCGCGGATCGGCTGTCCCTTGCCCTGGCGCACGCGCAGCATGGCGATGAATTTGGGACCGATCAGCAGACCAATGACCAGCGCTGTCATCATGGCCGCACCCGAACGGAAGGTCTGGTACCTGATCAGGTTTAGCAGGCCTTCGAAATCCAGTAATTGTGCAAGAAAATACAGCATTGTTCCGCTTGAATCAGCCTTCCCTGGCGCCAAAATGCGCCACCAGGCGCGACAGGCCCACCGAATTGGAACCCTTCACCAGCACGGCGTCTCCGCCGGCCATGCCGAATTCCTCCAGTGCAGCAATCGCCTCACCCGTATTTTCGCAATGGGCAAAGTGCAGGGGCTTGCCAAGCACATTGGCAAGGCCTTTCCCCAACTCACGTGCCAGCGCGGTCATCTCCTCGCCCACCAGCACGACGAAATCGACATCGGCTGCCAGCAGAGGCTCTGCCAGCTGGGCATGGAAACCCTCTGAAAAGTCTCCCAATTCCTTCATCGCGCCCAGCACCGCCACACGGCGCGTGGCCGGGGTCTGGCCCAATTGCGCCAGCGTAGCGCGCATCGATGCGGGATTGGCGTTGTAACTTTCATCGATCAGCAAGGCATGGCCGCCCGGAACAGGAATGCGCAAACGCGCCCCGCGGCCCTTCAGGCCGCCCATCTCCGCCAGAGCCAGCCCGGCGGACCCCATGTCTCCGCCCGCAGCATGGACGGCAGCCATCACGCACAGCGCGTTCGATATCCAGTGATCGCCCGGCTCGGCAACATTGAAGCACAGGCGATGGTCGCCAAAGGCTGCCGTGACCAGAGACCCGCCATGCGCCATGGGAATGGCATCGAGCAGGCGCATGTCTGCGTGCGGCGCCCGCCCGAAGGAAATCACCTTCGCGCCCTTGGCCAGCGCCGCATCTCGCAGCCGGTCGAAATGCGCGCTGTCTGCCGGGATCACCGCAGTGCCGCCCTTTTGCAGGCCTTCGAAGATTTCGGCCTTGGCATCGGCAATCGCCTCTTCACTGCCAAGGTTTTCGATATGGGCAGGCGCAATGGTGGTGATCACCGCCACATGCGGACGCACCTGCGCGGTGAGGCCGGAGATTTCGCCGGCATGGTTCATGCCCATCTCGAACACGCCGAACCTGCTGCGCGGGGGCATGCGGGAAAGGCTGAGCGGAACGCCCACGTGATTGTTGTATGACCTTATGGAACGGTGCGCCGCGCCCTTGCTGGAACGTTCGAGGGCTGCGAATATCGCTTCCTTTACGCCGGTCTTGCCAACCGATCCCGTCACCCCCAGAATTGTCGCAGAAGCGCGCTTTCGTGCGGCTTTGGCAAGAAGCTCAAGTGCGCTTGAGGTGTCTTTTACCAGCACATGCGGCTGATCGATCGGACGCTCCACCAATGCCGCAGCGGCGCCGCTGGCAAAGGCCTTGTCGATGAACTTGTGTCCGTCCATCGCCTCACCCTTGAGCGCCACGAACAGATCGCCGGACCGCACATCGCGCGAATCCATTTCCACGCCGGAGACCTGAAAGTCCCCGCTCGCCTTGCCGCCGGTTGCCCGGGCGATTTCCTGCGCACTCCACAACGCAAGGCGCAGGCGGTCGGCATCGGCCTGGGGCCAGCGCAATATCTGTGCAACGGCATTCATTGTCCGGCAGCTCCTGCCAATTGTGCGGCGCATTCGCGCGCAACGGTCACATCGTCGAAAGCCAGAACGCGCATATTGTCCCCTGTGCCCACAATCTGTCCCTGTTCGTGTCCCTTGCCGGCGATCAGCACGATATCGTCCGCACCTGCCGCAGCGATGGCCGCAGCGATGGCCTGACGCCGGTCGCCAATTTCCTGCGCCCCCGCTGCACCCTGCAGGATGGCCGCGCGGATCGCCGCCGGGTCCTCCCCGCGTGGATTGTCATCGGTGACGATGACCATGTCCGATCCGGCCACGGCAGCAGCGCCCATCGGCGCACGCTTGCCGGTATCGCGGTCTCCGCCAGCACCGAACACGGTGATCAGCCGGCCTGTAACATGTGGGCGCAAGGCTGCAATCGCGGCCTCCAGCGCGTCGGGCGTATGGGCATAATCGACATAGACCGGTGCGCCGCTCTGCGCGATTGCCGCGCGTTCCAGTCGCCCGCGCACTGGCTGCAACCGGCCCAGCGCATCCATCACCTGCGCCACGGGAGAGCCCGTGGCCAGTGCCAGACCGGCAGAAACCAGCGCATTGGCAACCTGATATGCGCCGATCAGCGGCAGGCGAACCTTGTAGCTGTTGTCTTCATAGACAATCTCAAGTTCCTGCCCCAGCTGGCTGGGCTTGCGGGTAATCAGCCGCAGCTGGTCACCCGCCTCACCCACAGTGAACAGTGACAGGCCGCGCGCGCTGGCGACCTCTATCGCCCGCGCTGACCATGCGTCATCCGCCCAGATCACGGCAGCGCCGCCATCGTCCACAATCTCGGAAAACAGCCGCATCTTGGCGGCGAAATAGTCCTCCATGTCGGCATGGTAATCGAGGTGGTCGCGGCTGAGATTGGTAAATGCCCCGGCGCGCACGGGCAGGCCTTCGTTGCGATATTGGGCAAGGCCGTGGCTCGATGCTTCATAGGCCACATGCGTCACGCCTTCGCGCGCCAGACCGGTCATGTTGGACAGGAAAGTCACGATGTCGGGCGTAGTCAGTCCGGTGGAGACGCTTTCATCGGGAGTGGTCACACCCAGCGTACCGATCGAGGCCGCGCGGCATCCGCACATGCGCCATATCTGCCGGGTCATTTCCACGGTGGAGGTTTTGCCATTGGTGCCGGTGACGGCAACGATGGTTTCGGGAACAGGGGTGAAGAAACGCGCGGCGATGCGGGCAAAGGCGCGGCGCGGCAGTGGATCGGCCAGATGTACGGCGCCAACCACTTGCGCCTCTGGCCGCGCGACAACGGCCACCGCGCCAGAGGCGACGGCAGCAGAGATATAATCTTCGCCGTTCACCTTAACGCCCTGGAACGCGCCGAATATATTGCCGGGAGCGACCTTGCGATGATCGATGGCAAAACCCGTGACACGGCTTTCACCCGCCGCCCCTGCATCCTGACCGATGGCTGCGGCAAGCTGTGCAAGCTTCATCAGTGCGCCTCGCCCGCGACCAGCGGTTGCAGATCTGTCAGGTCGATGTCGCGGCTGTCATCGGGCAACACGCCCAGTTGCGGGCCGATGCGCGGGATCAGATTGCCCACGATCGGGGCAGCATTCCAGGCGGCGGTGCGCTGGTATGAACTGGCGACCGTGCCCTGCGGCTCATCCAGCATGGCGATCACCACATAGCGCGGGCGGTCCATCGGGAAGGCGGCGGCAAAGGTGGAAACCAGCGTGGAGCGGGCATAGCTGCCGTTCTTGGGCTTTTCGGCGGAGCCGGTCTTGCCCCCCACGCGGAAGCCGGGCGCATTGGCGTTTCGACCCGTGCCATAGACCGCGATCATGCGCAGCAGCTGGTTCATCCGCGCGCTGGTGCTGGCCTTGAACACGCGGCGGCCGCGCGCGGCATTGCCCGGTTCAACCCGGCGCAACGTGGCCGGGCGCCAGATACCGCCGTTGACCATGGCGGAATAGGCACTGGCCAGATGCAGCGGGCTGACCGCCAGGCCATGCCCGAAGCCAACCGTCATGCCGGTAAGGCGCGACCAGTCGCCTGAGGGCCACAGCGGCATGCCGCGTCCTGACAATTCGATATAGGGCCGCTCATTCATGCCCAGGTCCATCATGTACTGGCGCAGCTTGTCCGGCCCCAGATTATCGGCGATTTGCGCGGTCACGATATTGGATGAATGGATCAGCGACTGCGGCGCGTTAAGATAGGTGCCAATAACGTGACTGTCGCGAATGCGCATGCCGCTCATCTCGATCGGCCGGTCGGCGCGATAGGTGCGGGAAAGGTCGGTGATGCTGCCCGCATCGATTGCCGCAGCCACGGTCAGTGGCTTGAAGATCGAACCCAGTTCATACACCTGGTTGGTCACGCGGTTGAACACTGCGGGCATCTGACCGTTGGCCACCATCTGTTCGGTGCGCACCAGATCGGCCTGGGTAACCTGGTTGGGATCGAAATCGGGCAGAGAGGCCAGGGCCAGCACTTCGCCAGTATCCACATCCAGCACAATTCCGGCTGCGCCCACCGCATTCACCGCCAGCATTCCGCGGCGCAGTTCGTCTTCCAGCGCGCCTTGCACGCGCACATCGATAGACAGCGCCGAAGGCACACTGCGCTGCGCATGGTCGATCAGATAATCATCCAGCACAGCCTCCATGCCCAATGCGCCGTGGCCATCCTTCACATAGCCCAGCACGTGCGCGGCCAGAGAGCCTTGCGGATAATGACGATCATTCTCACGCGGCAGTTCCAGCGCGAGTTCACCGATTTCCATCACCTTGTTGGCATCTTCGGGCAATACCCTGCGGCGCAGATAGGTCTTGCGTCCGGCCCGCAGTTTCTGCGCGACATCGACCGGGTCCAGATCGGGGAAGATCGCATGCAGGCGGCGCGCGACATCATCGGCCGAATGGACCAGCGGCGGGCCGCCATCATCCATCGCTGCGGGATTATACCACAAGGCATAGGCGGGAAATGCGCGCGCCAGCGGCACGCCGTTGCGATCGGTGATCTCCCCGCGCGGGGGCAGCAATGCCTCTGCCATGCTTTGCTGGGTCGGGGCCGGCTGGACAACGCCGAGATAGGCAATGCGCATCAGCGCCGTCACCGCGATCAGCAGAAACGCCAGCAGCACCAGCAACGCGCGCAGCCGCGCAACCAGCAGCGAGCGGCGGCGATAATCGACAAGGCGGATGCGCCCGGTGCCCAGCGGGCTTGGGGCGGCATAGGCGTTCACTGCCCGGTATCTCCCAGGGCAATTCTCACTACCGGAGCCGATGCGCTGGCACTGGCATTGGCATTAAGCGGAATTCTCAGCGTCTGCTGGGCGATGCGGGCGACCAGCGGCGTTGTGTGCGGTGCGCCGCCGCCGCCAGTTTCCACCAGCGCGACATCCACCGGACGGCCGGTCAATGGAGAAACCAGCCGCGGGAACGGCTTCACCTCGTCCTGCGCGGTCTGCCCGGCAAGGCGGATCGGTGCCGGTGCACCGGCAGCGCGCGGGCTGGCAAAGCGCGACAGCTCACGCTCATTATCGATAAACTGGTCGGCCTTGGGCGCGCTATAGCCAAAATCCACCCGGTTCCACGCGGCCAGCTGGATCTGCCGCGAGCGGGTGAGAAATTCGGTTTCGAGCAGCATGTTCTGCTCTTCCAGAGAGACGATCTGGCGCTCTGCCTTGGTCACTTCGCTGGAAAGCGACCAGACCTGAAAATGCAATACGCCATACAGTGCGGTGCAAATGCCAAGGGCTGCGAACCAGCCAATGCGGCGGAAGCGGGCTTGCGGTGTCATGCGGCCTGTTCCCTTGCTGATTGTGATGGGGCGGCGGTGCGACGGGCAGCGCGCAAAGTGGCCGAGCGCGCGCGCGGATTGCGATCAATCTCCGCCTGAGACGGGCGAATGGCCTTGGTCAGATCGGTAAAGCGCGCCGGGGCAGATGCGCCCAGTTCGGGCAAGTGACGGGACTTGCCCGCTGCGGCATTGGCGGCATCGCGCAGGAAGCGCTTGACCATGCGATCTTCCAGGCTGTGGAAGCTGACGACAGCCAGCCGCCCGCCTTCACCCAGCAGCTGCTCTGCCGCGGCAAGGCCCTGTGCCAGCTCATCAAGTTCGCCGTTCACGTGGATGCGGATGGCCTGGAAACTGCGCGTTGCAGGGTCCTTCGGCGCGCCGGCCCGGTATCCCAGCGCCTTGCGGATCACCTGCGCCAGTTCCCCGGTGGTGGTCAGCGGGCGCGCCGCAACAATCGCGCGGGCCACGCGGCGGGACTGACGTTCCTCGCCATATTGATAGAGCACGTCCGCAATCTCGCCCTCATCCGCCTCATTGACGAAATCGGCAGCGTTGGGGCGTTCGCGGTCCATCCGCATGTCGAGCGGGCCGTTGCTGGAAAAGGCGAAGCCACGCTCCGGCTGATCGAGCTGCATGGAGGAAACGCCGATATCCATGGCAATGCCGTCAACCTGCGCAATGCCGACTTCGGCCATCGCCTCCACCATCTCGGAAAAGCGGCGCGGATGGAGGACCAGGCGCGGTGGCTGCTCCTTCGTCTCGGCCCAGCCGTGACCCGCCTCAATGGCATCGGGATCGCGGTCGAAGGCATGCACCGTGGCACCGGCATCCAGAAAGGCGCGCGTATAGCCGCCTGCACCGAATGTGGCATCGATCACCACATCGCCCGGCGCGATGGCAAGCGCGGCCAGAACTTCGTCCAGCAGGACGGGCACATGGGGGGCGCCGGAGGAGGACTGGCCGGAAGGATTGGCGGCGGTCACTTGCCCCTCCCCTTGGCCGCAGCCTCGGCCATTTCCTGCTCGCAATAGATCTTGAAGAAGTCGAAATCGTCGCCCAGCCCCATCAATATGTCGGGGTTCCAGATGGTGATCACATCGCCGACACCGTGGAAATAGAGCTTGTCCTCGATCTTGCCGAGCTTGACCGATGAGGGATTGAGCACGAAGCGGCCGCTGGCATCGAAGCTGTGACGCTTGAAGCTCCACAACCTGCCAGAGCGGATGGCGCGGTCGAACTTGTCACCGTTCTGCCGGGCCTCTTCCTGCTGCTGGGCGAGAATTTCATCGAAGCGGGCGATACGGTCAGAGCCAAAGCCCACCAGGCACGGCCAGCTGTCATGCTTGCCCACGCACAGTACGCGCTCGTCGCTGGCTTCGGCGATGGGATTGCGCATTTCCGGCGGCAGCACGAAGCGATCCTTCTCGCCGCGAAGCGAAAAGCCCTGACCGCTAAATCCTGCAACTGCCTGCGTCACTTCCCCCAGCCCCACACATTCGGGATCCAATTCAATGGGCAAGCCGCCAGCGTTCGCGCCGTGCAGGTGCACAGCCCGTCCACCCCGAAAAACGGGATGCAACGCAAACGGCTTGTCCGATGGAGAGTTTATGTAACGCGGAGAAAGGCGGGTGGGAAGGGGAAAATACGGGAAATGTGGGGAAACTGCCACAAAACCCTGTATTTATGTCATTTTATGGAGACCCACGAGCCAAAGGCAATATTGAAGACGGGGTTGAATCCCCTGAAATTCCATCAATTTCCGCTATTTTGGCCACCGACTCCGCCAGCTGGCCCGTATTTTCCCCATTCTGGGCAAAAATGCGCTCCAGAATGATTCTCAGGCCCGCGCGGGCGTGCATGTGCGGCCCGGCAAAATCCAGAATCGCCGCATCCGCCACGATCAGCGCATGCCCGGCGCCGACCCGGCACAGCGCGGCGAGCCCGCTCCAGTCATGGCCGTGGCAATCCACTTCAGGCAGGTGGCGCAGGCGGCCGGGCAGGTTGACCGGGATCGGCTGGCCGGAGAAATCCGCCCATGTCATTCCAGCCTGCTGGCTTTCGTCAAATTCCAGCTCCAGCCCCCAGCGTTGCAGAATGGGGGACAGCAGCGCCACGTCCTGCGGCCGGCGCCGGTCCCCCAGGGCAAAGCGCGATTCTCCGGTCATCATCGGATCGGCAAACAGCAGCACGCTGCCGCCTGCCCGCACCCAGTCATCCAGCGCAACATTCTCTTCCGGAGAAAGCGCGCGCGGCTGGGCCAGCAACAGGTAGCGAAACGGTGCAAGGGCCTCCGCGCTGAGGTAGTCCAGCGGCTCGATCCGGTAGGTATCCTCGATCTGCGCGCGCGCCCAATGGACCTGCCCGCTGCTGTCGAGCAATTCGCCCAGCCCGTCTGCCTCTCCCCAATAGATCGGGATGGTGCCCATCAGCGCCAGCGATGGCCGGTCTACATCCTGCTCCTGAGCCAGAACAGGCGCTGCAACTGCCAGCACCAGACCTGCGAGGATCAGCCTAATTCTGTTGTGGAGACGGCGGAACATCGCCTGTTCCCGTTGGCGATGCGCCAGCTGCCTGCCCGCCTGCCGCACCCTGATCCGCCGGAAGTTCCGGCACCACGCCGGCATCGGCCAGCGGATCGCGCGGAGGAGGCGGCACATCCTGTGTCACCGCCGTGGGCAGTGCGTCAGGAACGGCGGTGGCCTGGTTCTGCTGCGCGCTGGACATGATGATATTGGCCAGCCCGACCAGCAGCACCATCGCGCCAAGGCCGAACAGGCCGACCTGCAAGCGCTGCATGCGCTCCTTGCGCGTGCCCGCCAGCGGGGCCAGCGGCAATTCAGCCACAAGACTTTCGCTCTTGATGATATCTCTTGGATCGAGTGCCATGATGCCACTCTAACGCTTCAAGATTAACGCAGCCAGTCGAAAACCGGCAGGTCCCTGGATCGCAGCCATTCGGCATTGTACAGGCTGGACAGATAGCGGAAGCCGGTGTCGCACAGGATCGTGGCGACGCGGCTACGCGGCCCCAGCTGCTTGCCCAGCGCAACCGCGCCCGCCACATTGATGCCCGACGACAGGCCCAGGCACAGGCCTTCATCGCGCAGCAGGCGGGCGACCCATTCAAGGCCTTCCTCGTCCGAAATGCGGAACTGCGTATCGATCGGTGCGCCTTCCAGATTGGCGGTGATGCGGCCCTGCCCGATACCTTCGGCAACAGAGGACCCTTCGGCCTTCAGCTCGCCATTGGCGTAGTAATTATACAGCGCGGCGCCGAATGGATCGGTCAGCGCGATCTGCACGTTCTCGTCAAAGGCCTTCAGCCCCATGCCCACGCCCGCCAGAGTGCCGCCAGTGCCCACGGCGCAGGTGAAGCCGTCAATCCGGCCTTCCAGCTGCTCCCAGATTTCCGGAGCGGTGCTTTCGATATGCGCGCGGCGGTTGGCGACATTGTCGAACTGGTTGGCCCAGATCGCGCCATCGGTCTCCTCGGCAATGCGGCGCGAGGTGTGGACGAAGTGATTGGGGTCGGAAAACTTGGTTGGCGGAACCAGCACCAGCTCGGCGCCCAGCGCCCGCAGCGTATCCATCTTTTCCTTGGACTGGTTGTCCGGCATCACGATCACGGTCTTATAGCCAAGCGCATTGGCCACCAGCGCAATGCCGATACCGGTGTTGCCCGCTGTGCCTTCCACCACCGTGCCGCCGGGCAGCAGTTCCCCGCGCGCCTGGGCATCGCGGATGATCCACAGCGCCGCGCGATCCTTCACGCTGGCACCGGGATTGGCAAATTCACACTTGCCCCAGATCTCGCACCCGGCAGCCTCACTTGGTCCCTTGAGCAGGACAAGCGGAGTGTTGCCAATCAGGTCGAGGCTGTCAGTGCAGGGCGCAGGGCTGGTCATGACTATGAGCTAGGAGGTCAAAGCCCGTGACGCAATACAGCTGCGCTTGGGGCCTTGTTATCCGATCTTGCCGATCAGTCTTCCTTGGCGATGCGGACCTTCAGCCCGTCCAGATCATCGGTGAAGGGAATCTGGCATGACAGGCGAGAGAATTCATCGCGGTCATCGCTGGAATCGAGCAGGTCGTCCTCATCGGTGCTGAGCGCGGGCAGCTTGTCCTTGAAGGCGGGATCGACATGCACGTGGCAGGTCGCGCACGAACAGCAGCCGCCGCACAGCGCCAGCAATTCATCAAAGCCATTGTCACGAATGGCTTCCATCACGGTCAGGCCCGAAGCGGCTTCCACGGTTGATTCTTCACCTGCGCGATTGACGACGATCAGCTTTGGCATTGCGATAAAATTCCCTATTCCGGTGTCGCGCGGCTGCTAGGCAATCGCGGCAAATATGGCAAGTGGAGCGGATATGGGACTGAGCGCCGCGCAAATCAAAGACAGTCTGGATTATGTGGCGGCAACCCAGCCCGCCATCGCCCGCGCTCTGGCGCTGGCCGGATATCCCGAGCCGCGCATCAGGCCGCGCGGTTACAAGACCCTGCTACGCACCATCGTGGGCCAGCAGGTGTCCGTGGCAGCGGCCAGCAGCGTGTGGCGCAAGCTGGAGGCGGAACTGGGCGAGGAGATCGACCCGGCCCAATTGCTGGCACGCGATTTCGATACGCTGCGTGCATGCGGCCTGTCGCGCCAGAAGCAGGGCTATGCCCGTTCACTGTGCGAACTGGTGGCAGGCGAAGCGCTGGACCTGCACAATCTGCCCGGTGATGACGAGGCGGCAATTGCCGAGCTGACGCGGATCAAGGGGATCGGGCGCTGGTCGGCGGAAATCTATCTGCTGTTTGCCGAAGGGCGGCCCGATATCTGGCCTGCGGGAGACCTGGCGGTGATGGCCGGCATCGGCAAGATCTTGGGGCTGGAGCAGCGCCCGGACGAAAAGGCCACCCGCGCCCTGGCCGAAGACTGGCGGCCGCACCGCGGCGCCGTCGCCATTTTCACCTGGCATTGTTACGATAATCCGGCGCTTTGAGCGCCCGTCCGGCTCAACCGGCCCTTTCAATAGGGCGGCACGCTCCCTAACTGGTGGCGGGACCGAAAACCGGGAGAACATATGTCCAGTGCCACCACCGCCGCCGCCCGCGTGAAAGACATCGCGCTGATCAGCCGGGACGACCTGTTCGGCAATCCGGTCCGCTCTGGCGGCAAGATCAGTCCTGATGGCCAATGGCTCAGCTGGATGGCGCCGTGGGAAGACGTGATGAACGTGTGGCTGGCCCCCACATCCGATCCCGACAATGCCCGCCGCATGACCAGCGCCAAGGATCGCCCGATCCCGCAATATTTCTGGTCACCGGACAGCACCGCCCTGCTCTATGTCCGCGACAAGGAGGGGGATGAGAATTACCTGCTGTACAAGGTCGACGTGGCCAGCGGCGAAGACAGCTGCCTGACCCCGTTCGAAAATACCCGCATCCAGGTTGTCGGCGCGTCCGATACGATCAAGGACAAGATCCTGATTGGCCTGAACAACCGCGATCCGCGTTTCCACGATGTCCACCTGCTGAACGTGACCACTGGCGAGATGACGCTGGTACATGAAAACACCGAAGGCTGGGCCGGGTTCGAGGCGGATGACAGCCTGACCCTGCGCTGGGCCGTGCGGCAGAATGCCAGCGGCGGCACGGACATGCATGAGATTACAGACGGCGTGGTTGCCGAAACCCCGCGCGAGGTGATCGCCATGGACGATGCGCTGACCACCACCACGGCGGGCTACACCACCGATGGCAGCGTGCTCTACTGGATCGACAGCCGCGGCCGCAACACCGCCGCCCTGTTTGCCGAGGACACCGCCACGGGCGAGCGCACCTTGCTGGCAGAGCATGACAAGGCCGATCTTGGCGGCACCCTGCGCGATACCAAAACCGGCGTTGTGCAGGCCTATTCGGCCACTTACCTGCGCACCGAATGGACTTGCTTCGACAAGGGCATAGAAGCCTCGCTCGATTGGCTGCGGGAGCGGCTGAAGGGTGATTTCGGCGTCCAGTCGCGCACCGATGACGATCGCAAATGGCTGGTGTGGAACGATCCGCTGACCGGTCCGATCACGTCCTACCTGTATGACCGTGACGCCGATACGCTGACCACATTCTATGTCACCAAGCCTTCTCTGGAAGGTCAGCCCTTGCAGGCCATGCACCCGCGCGAAATCCCGGCGCGCGACGGCCTGACCCTGCCCTGCTACCTCACTCTGCCGCCAGCGGTGGACGTTGATGGCGACGGCATTCCGGACGCCCCCGTGCCACTGGTGCTGCTGGTCCACGGCGGGCCGTGGGCGCGCGACGGATACGGCTTCAACCGCACGCACCAATGGCTCGCCAATCGCGGCTACGGCGTGCTCAGCGTCAATTATCGCGGCTCCACCGGTTTTGGTAAGGACTTCGTCAATGCCGCCAATCTGCAATGGTCCAAGGCCATGCATGATGACCTGATCGATGCCGTCAACTGGGCTGTTGAGCAGGGCATTGCCGAGCAGGACAAGGTTGCCATCATGGGCGGATCATACGGCGGCTATGCCACGCTGGTGGGGCTGACCTACACGCCAGACGTGTTCGCCTGCGGGGTCGATATCGTCGGCCCGTCCAACCTCGAGACGCTGCTGGAAACCATCCCCCCTTACTGGGAACCGATGGTGAAGCAGTTCCATGAGCGCATGGGCAACCCGGAAACCGAGGAAGGCAAGCAGCTGCTGAAGGACTGCAGCCCGCTCTATCTGGCGGACAAGATCGTCAAACCGCTGCTGATCGGCCAGGGCGCCAATGATCCGCGCGTCAAGCAATCGGAGAGCGACCAGATCGTGACCGCCATGGAAAAGCACGGCATCCCCGTCACCTATGTGCTGTTCCCCGATGAAGGCCACGGCTTCCACCGCCCGGAAAACAACATCGCCTTCAACGCCATTGTCGAGGGATTCCTGGCAGGCTGCCTTGGCGGCAGGGCGGAGCCTGTGGGCGATACGCTGGCCAAATCCAACGCCCAGATTCCCACCGGCGCGGAGTTCGTGCAGGGCCTGGGCTGAGGCGCAGGTTTGGCAGCAGCCGGATACCAGCCGGGCCTGCTAGCCAGACCTACTCTGGCTGACCGGGCGAGGTCGCGATTTTTTGCATTGAAGCGCGAAAGATCGCGTCGATCGCCGCGGCCAGCGCCCGGTCGAATTCGTCATCGCTCATCCGTTCGTGCAGACCTTCAAGCAGGGCGCGGCTGAAGCTGGCGATCACGCCTTCGTTCCGGGCCAGTTCGCGGCACGCCTTTGATCGGGCATAGCCGCCCGATAGCGCAGCCACGCGGACCACGCGCGGATGGGCCACGATCGGGCGGTAGAGGTTGGCCTCCACCGGAATCGACAGCTTGAGCATGACGTCCATGCCTTCGGGCAAGCCATCGAGATGCCGCAACAGCGTATCGCGCAACATCGCCTCGCCCACGGCCCGGTCGAGCGCCCTGATATCGTATTCCGGTTCAAGGATCGGCATGAAGCCCGCGGCAAGAATGCGCTGGCCCACCGCGAACTGCTGGGCCACGATCTGCTCAATCCCGGCGCAGTTGGCAGACCTGATCACCGATCGCATCTTGGTGCCGAATATCCCCTTGTCCCTGGCGCGCAGCAGAAGCGCATCCAGATCTTCTATCGGCTTCATCAGTTGCACGCCCCCGCCCTCGGCCTCGTCCTCGTCCTCCAGACCCCTGTCGACCTTCAGGAACGGCACGATATTACGCTCGATCAGCACCTGCGGCACCGGCTTTCCATCCACCTCGCCGTCCATGGTCTTTTCGAACAGGATCGCGCCGATAATCTTGTCACCGGTAAAGGCGGGCGAGGTGATTATGCGCGTGCGCATGGCGTGAATCAGGGCGAACATCTCATCTTCGCCCTGCCATCTGCCGTCGGCGATGCCATAGTCGCGCAGGGTGCGCGGGGTCGATCCGCCCGACTGGTCGAGTGCCGCGATGAACCCTGTACCAGAGCGTATCCTTGCGGCCATTTCCCGGCCATTCATGGCAATCTCCATCAGCATGGTTTGCAGCGCGAAGTGCACGGCAAGGTGAACCGGCAGCGCCGCGCAAGCTGTTTTGTCACCTCAGGGCCGCGCGCATCATAAGGAGGGTTCCGTATATGACCTCTCCGCCCGCCCCCGCATTTCGGGTGCTGGAGAACGATTGCCCATGTTGGACATTGCCACGCTTACCATGAACCCCACGATCGACGTGGCCTGCTCTGTCGAGCGCCTCCAGCATTCGCACAAGATGCGCGCGGGGGAGCAAAGCTGCGATCCCGGCGGTGGCGGCATCAACGTGGCGCGGGTGTTCGTGCGGCTGGGCGGCAATGCGCGCTGCTATTATCTTTCCGGCGGGGCAACCGGGATTGCGCTGGATGGACTGCTGGACCTGCACCAACTGGTGCGCACGCGGATACCCATTGCCGGGCAGACCCGGGTCAGCACGGCGGTTCTCGAACGCGAAAGCGGGCATGAATACCAGTTCGTGCCTGCCGGTCCGCAGGTCTCGCCGCAGGAGTGGCAGGAATGTCTGGATCAGCTGGCACAGGCAAAGACCGGCTTTCTGATCGCCAGCGGATCGCTGCCGCGCGGCGTGCCGGATGATTTCTATGCCCGGGTCTGTGCCATCGCCCGGCAGCGCGGCATGCGCTTCGTGCTCGATACATCGGGCGCGGCGCTGAGGGCCGGGATGGATGCAGGCGGGGTCTTTCTGGCCAAGCCGAGCATTGGCGAGTTTCGGACGCTGGTTGGCGCAGACCTGCCCGATGAAAAGGCGGTTGGCGATGCCGCAATGGCCGTTGTCGAGCGCGGCGGGGCCGAATATCTCGCCGTGACGATGGGCGATCAGGGGGCCTTGCTGGCATCCCGTTCAGGTGTCGTGAAAGTTCCCGGCATTGCGGTGGTGGCGCGCAGTTCCGTGGGTGCGGGCGACAGCTTTCTGGCGGCCATGGTCCATGCCCTGGCGATGGGCCGTGAGCCGGAACAGGCCTTGCGCTTCGGGATCGCCGCCGGTGCCGCGGCGGTGCTGACGCCCGGTACGGACCTGTGCCGCGTGGCGGATATCCAGCGGCTTTACGAACAGTCGGCTGCGGCCACATAAGATATCGGGTGAGGCCGGACCGCGTGGCTCAGTGCCCGATCCTTGTGCGAAAGCGGGCATGGGTGATCGGATGCACAGCCTGCATCACAGCGTGTCCACCGCCTCCGCCAGCTTCACATCCCTGCCTGACAATCCGCCCGCATCATGCGTGGTTAGCGTGATCGACACGCGGTTATAGACGTTGGACCATTCGGGATGGTGATCCTGCGCCTCCGCCAGCAACGCCACGCGGCTCATGAAACCCCATGCCTCGCTGAAATTGCGGAACCTGAAATCGCGCGTGATGGCCAAACCGTCTGTGCGCAGGGACCACTGCGGCAGAGCGGCCAGCGCCGCGTCCCGTTCGGCTGGTGTCAGCTGCGCAATTGCCATCGCATCACTCCCTTGCTTGTCGCGTGCTTGTAGCTGGGGCCACTCTGCACTAACGCACCATCCCATGGAAGCCTGCCGACTGACAGCCACCCAACTGGCCTGCCGCCGCGGCGAGCGTTTGCTGTTTGCCGGCCTCTCGCTTGATCTGGAAGGCGGACAGGCGCTGCAAATTGCCGGGCCCAACGGGATGGGCAAATCCAGCCTGATCCGCATATTGGCCGGGCTGATGCGTCCGCTGGATGGCCATGTTGAGCGCACAGGCGGCACCGGCCTGCTGGATGAAAAACCCGTGCTGGATGAACACCAGCCGCTGGGCCGGGCACTCGATTTCTGGAGCAGGCTGGATGGCCAGTGCGCCGCGCTGGAACGGTTGGGGCTTGATGATCTGCTGGATGTGCCGGTGCGCTATCTGTCCACCGGTCAACGCAAGCGCGCGGCCATGGCGCGGCTGATCGGCCAGCAGGCACCGATCTGGCTGCTGGACGAACCCCTGAACGGTCTCGACCGAGAAGCGGTGGCGATGGCAGAGGGGCTGGTGGCAGACCACCTCAAGGCTGGCGGGCTGGCGCTGATTGCCAGCCACCAGCCGTTTGATCTGCCCGGCCTTGCCACGCTTTCTCTGGCGCAGTTCACGCCGTGAAGGGTTTTGGCTCGCTCCTGCTGCGCGATCTGGCGCGCTTCACGCCCGGCACGCGCGGCGGCGGCACGTTGCTGCCGCTGTTGTTCTTCCTGGCCGTGGCGATGCTTTACCCCTTTGCCATCGGACCCAATCCGGTGTTGCTGGCACAGACCGGCGGCGGGGTGATCTGGGTTGCCGCGCTGCTCGCCGCGATCCTGCCGCTCGACCGGCTGCTGGCCCCCGATGTGGAGCAGGGTTTCTTCGATCAATGGGCCTTGCGCGGCATTGCAGAGGAAATGGTGGTGGCCGTGCGGCTGCTCGCCCACTGGCTCAGCTTTGGGCCGTTCCTGATGCTGGCCGCCGTGCCCGCCAGCGCGCTGGTGGGCATCGATGCGCAGACCTTGCGCCTGGTGGAAATCGGCCTGCTGGCCGGAACGCCGGGACTTGCCGCCATCGGCATCATCATCGCCTCCGTCACCGTGGGCTTGCGCGGAAGTGCGGCGCTTTCCGGCCTGCTGGTGATCCCCTTTGCCGTGCCGCTGCTGATCTTTGGTGCGGGCGCCTTGTCCACCGGCGGGTCTGGCGGACTGGCGCTGACCGGTGCGATCAGCCTGCTGCTGGTGGCGATTGCACCCTTTGCCGGCGGCGCTGCAATCAGGGCCGCGCGCGAGGGGTGACGCTGCCCCCCTGATCGCTACTGAATGGCCGGTTCGTAATCCGGGCTTTGCAGGGTCAGCATATAGGCGACCAGTTCCTCCACCTGCGGCACGTCGAGGTCGAAATCCATCTCCTCCGGGTAGTTGTGCGCATCGCGCAGCCAGCTGGTGAGCGTGGCATTGGTCAGCCCCGGACGGTTGACGATCAGCGGCCATTCGGGCGCTTCGGGATTGGGAGACAGCGCGTTGTTTTCCACCGCATGGCAGCCCCCGCACGCACCTTGCGCAAAGGCCAGCACACGGCCCTGTTCGGGCGCAGGAGCACTGGTGATGCTGGCAGAAGGTGCGCCCTGGCAGGCCGCAAGGCCAAGAGTGACAGCAATGGCTGCGGCGAGATGACGAACAGACATGCAGGCTCTCCTGGACAAAAGATCGAGTGGATCGCGGGCAGTCAGGCTTGCAGCCCCGGCGATCCTGAAATGCGATATGCCATCAGCCAATGCTCAACATTGCCCCTGATCAATATGCAGGATCAATAAGGCGGCTTGTCCTTGCCGGTCGGGCTGAGCGTGAAAATCTCATTCCCGTCTTCGGTAATAGCGATCGAATGTTCGAACTGCGCGGACAGGCTCTTGTCACGCGTCACCGCGGTCCAGCCATCGTTGAGCAGTTTCACATGCGGGCGGCCAAGGTTGATCATCGGTTCGATGGTCATGAACATGCCCGGCTTCAGCTCCGGCCCGGTACCGGCGCGGCCGGCATGGACCACTTCGGGTGCATCGTGGAACAGGCGGCCAAGGCCGTGGCCGCAAAATTCGCGCACCACGCCATAGCGGAAGCTTTCGGCATGCTGCTGGATCGCCGCACCGACATCGCCCAGACGCGCACCGGGCTTGGCCTTGTCGATCCCGATCATCAGGCACTCATAGGTCACATCGACCAGCCGCCGCGCCTTCAGCGGAACATCGCCCACCAGATACATGCGGCTGGTATCGCCGTGCCATCCATCCAGCAGCGGCGTGACATCGATATTCACGATGTCACCGTCCTTCAGCACCTTGTTGGACGGTATGCCGTGGCACACCACATGGTTGATGGAGATGCAGCAGCTGTGGGTATAACCGCGATAGCCAAGCGTTGCCGGCACCGCGCCGCCATCCAGCGTCATCTCCCGCACGAAGGCGTCGAGATCCTCTGTGGAGACACCGGGGACGACTTTTTCGGCCAGCGCATCAAGGATTTCGGCAGCCAGGCGGCCAGCCTTGCGCATCCCCGCAAAGCCATCCTCGCCGTGCAGTTTAATCGTGCCGTCACGATAGACGGACATGTCGGAAGTTACGTGCTGATATTCGACCATGTGCCGCATGTAGCGATTTTGTTGCCTAATTGCGAGTGGTGAAGGCGCTGCGATATTCATCGCGCAGCGCGGTCAGCAGCTTGTCGTCCACGTCGAAGGTGAATTCATACGATCCCTCGGCATAGGGACCCGCGACATAGGGGCCAATCTGCACGCCGACCCGGTCAAATGCGCGTCCCGATGCCGAACCGAACAGCACGGTGGTATCGCTCAGCGGCACGCAGACATCGAAAATGTCGCTGCTGCCTTCGGCAATCGGTTGACCCCGTCGCTCGGCCCGTTCCCGGTTGAGCTTTTCGCACAGCTTGCTGCCCAGCGCCGCCTCCAGCGCTTCGGGTGTGGTGAAGAAGGTCTCCGGCTCCAGCGCCGCAGCGCGTTCCTTGTCCCACACCAGCGCATCGAAGCCATAATTGCCATGCGCGCCGCCCGTATAGGAGGAGATCTTGGCGGACAGGCTCAGATAACGGGGCGTATCGGCCACCACCTGCCATTCCACTTCGGTGGAATATTTGTTGAACGGAAAGCCGTTATCGCGCGCATCCGCTCGCGCTTCGGCAGAATCGCCAACCATTGCATTGCGCAAGCGATCCAGCCGCCGGTCCAGCAGCGCGGCCAGTTCCTGAATATTGCCGGCCTCTGCGGGATAGGAATATTCGAGGCGGAAATCGTCGGTTTCCTCGGCCACCGTGCGGGCACCGTTGACCGGTGATTCGCTGGCAACGGCAGTGGCAGTGGCGCCCGGACTGGCGGTCGCGGTCGCAGCCGGATCCCCCGGTTGGGAGCCGTTTTCGCCTTCCTGCCCGCAGGAAACCAGCAGCATTCCAGCGGCCAGACCCAGACAAACTCTTAGCATAAATCTCGATTGCCTTTTCAAATCCGCACCGTGCGGGCAGATAGACGATTATGAGCATAAAAACCGATCTAATCCAGCCGGATCGCGGGCAGGACGCCATCGCCATCCATCTTGTCACCAAAGACGGCTTCGAAGCCTTCGCCCGCAAACTCAGCGGACCGCAGCGCGCGGCGCTGACTGCGCAGAGATTTACCGGCGGCGGATATGAAATGGCCATCGTGCCCGGCGGGACCAAGGATGGACCGGGCTGGTTCGTCGTGAGCGGCGTCGCCAATACCGAAGACCTGTCCAGCTGGTGCCTGGCCAAGCTGGCCGAACGCCTGCCCGCCGGGACATATCGCCGCGCCGATGGCGAACCTGGCCCTGCCCTGTTCGGCTGGCAGACCGCGCAATATGTGTTCGACCGCTACAAGAAGGACGAAAATGCCGAAGGGCCGCGCATCCTGCTGACCAGTGAAGTCGGCCGGATCGACGCGGTCACTGCCGAAGCGCAGGCCGCCGCCCTGGTGCAGGACATGGTCAACACACCGGCAGAGGACATGGGTCCAGCCGCGATCGAGGCCGAGGCAGAGAAACTGGCCAAGGCGCATGGCGCAAGGATTGACGTGGTGCGCGGCGATGCCCTGGCAACGGGTTTCCCCATGGTCCACGCCGTGGGCCGCGCCGCAGCGCGTGAGCATGCGCCGCGTCTGGTGGAGCTGAACTGGGGTGACGATGCACATCCGCGCGTGGCCATAATCGGCAAGGGCGTCAGCTTCGATACGGGCGGTCTCGACATCAAGTCTGCTGCCGGAATGCTGCTGATGAAGAAGGACATGGGCGGCGCTGCCCACGCGCTGGCGCTGGCTGGGCTGATCATGCAGGCGGGCCTGAAACTGCGCCTGCAATGCCTGGTGCCGACGGTGGAGAACGCCATTGCCGGCAATGCCTTCAGGCCCGGCGACGTGCTCACCAGCCGCAAGGGCCTGACGGTCGAAATTGGCAATACCGACGCCGAGGGACGGCTGATCCTGGGCGATGCGCTGACCTATGCCAGCGAGAGCGATCCGGCGCTGATCATCGATTTTGCCACGCTCACGGGCGCGGCGCGCGTTGCCGTGGGACCAGACCTCCCCGCCCTGTTCACCCGGCAGGACCAGACGGCGGACGAGCTGATCGCGGCAGGCCGTGCACATGATGATGCACCCTGGCGCCTGCCGATCCATTCTGCTTATGCGGAATGGCTACAATCCGACATTGCCGATACCAACAACACCCATTCCAACGGCTATGCCGGGGCCAGCGTGGCGGCCAGCTTCCTCGACAAGTTCGTGGGTGAAGGCATTGAATGGGCGCATTTTGATACCTTCGCCTGGCGCCCGGCGGCCAAGCCGGGGCGGCCCAAGGGCGGTGCGGCACTGGGCCTGCGGGCGGCCTTCCACGCGCTGAAGGCCAGATATGGCTGACAAGGCGACAAGCGGTAAACTTGCCGATCCGGCAATGCGCGTCTAATCGCCTGCGGATGAATCCCGATGGTAACTCCCCGCAGCTGAAACAGGCCGGCGATGCTTCGATTGAAGCCACACCCACGCACAAGGATGCGCAGGGTCCCTATATCCTGTCCGGCCCGGTGGCGGAGCCTGACCTGCGCCGCGTGCCGCTGCGCGGTGACCTGGCGCATATCGGTCTGGCCGGACGTTATTTCGTGCCGCATTACGCCGTGCCGCAACCGCGCGCAATTTTGCCCGGCGGCGCTCCTCTGCATATCCGTCCCAAGGACGATTCGGAGGAGCTGTGCACGCTGATGGAAGGCGATTCCTTTGAACTGCTGGATATTACCGGCGGCTGGGCCTGGGGCTGCCTCTCGCTGGAAGGGCCGGTGGGCTATGTCCGGATTGAACGGCTGGAGCCGATTGGCTGATGGCGCTCACGGTATTCATTGACGGCGCAGCAGGCACCACCGGGCTGGAAATCGGCGACCGGCTGGCCGCGCGCGGCGAATTTGAAATGGTCGTGCTTGATGAGCAGCGGCGCAAGGATGCCGATGCCCGCCGGGAAGCGCTGAACGAGAGCGATTTTGCGATCCTGTGCCTGCCCGATGATGCCGCGCGCGAAGCTGTGGCGCTGATCGATCCCGCCAGCAAGGTGCGCGTCATCGATGCCTCCAGCGCCCATCGCACCGCCAGCGGATGGATCTACGGTTTTCCCGAAGTGGTCGGTCGGCCAGTGGTCGCAGGTGCCGACAGGATCAGCAATCCGGGCTGTTATTCAACCGGTTTCATCGCCCTGATGACACCGCTGATCAGGGACCGGATGCTGCCCCGCGAATGGGCTTATTCGGTCAATGCCGTCTCGGGATATTCGGGCGGTGGCAAGGCCCTGATTGGCCGTTTCGAGGATGATCGTGACATCGCCTGGCGCGGATATGGCCTGGCGCTTGGTCACAAGCATATTCCCGAAATGCAGCAGAGAGTGGGCCTGGCCCATCCGCCGGTCTTTTCGCCGGCGGTCATCCCGGCCCATCGCGGCATGGTGGTGGAAGTGCCATTGCCACTGGAAGCGATGCGCGCCGCTGCCCGGCCTGACGAGATGCGCGAGAAGCTGACCGCCTATTATGCCGATAGCCAGGTGGTGCGGGTTTCGCAGGACACACCGGAAGAATTGCTGCTGCGCGCGTCGGATCAACCCAGCGATGCGATGACGCTGTACGTGTTCAGCGATGCGGCGGGCAATCAGGCGCGTCTGATCGCGGTGCTGGATAATCTGGGCAAGGGAGCAAGCGGCGCTGCCGTGCAATCGCTCAACCTGATGTCCGGCTGTCCGGAGACCGCAGGATTGCGCCTCTGACGATATCCGTGCTCAAAATTTAAGCACGTCATTGCCTGAATATTGTGCAACTTTTGGATAGGCATGAAGCATTATTGTTTCAGGCCGCATTGCAGGAATGATCTTAATCTTGCGAATCCGCCCTTTCGCATCTGCACATGATTGTCTACCCCTTCACATCGTCCTTGGCATGATTCTTGAAACGCTATTTCAGGATTCGCCCCCGGGCATTGAATATCCGGTCAGGCCGCCGGGTAATGTAGAACAGGTATGACGTGAAAAAGATCGAAGCCATCATCAAGCCCTTCAAGCTGGACGAGGTGAAGGAGGCGCTGCACGAAGTGGGCGTATCCGGGATCACCGTAACCGAAGCCAAGGGCTTTGGCCGCCAGAAGGGCCATACGGAACTCTATCGCGGCGCAGAATATGTCGTCGATTTCCTGCCCAAGGTGAAGCTGGAAGTGGTCGTGCCCGACAGCATGGCCGATGCCGTGGTGGAAGCCGTGGCCGGCGCAGCCAAGACCGGCAGGATCGGTGATGGCAAGATATTCGTTTCCGATATCACCTCTGTCCTGCGCATCCGCACCGGTGAGCAGGACGAGTCTGCCATCTGAGGCGGACAGAGGGGGATTGGGCAGGCTGCTGCATGCCCATTGAATTTCGTGCCGGAACTCTCCGGCCACAACGCCAACCGACACAATAAGATCATACGATCAAGGAAGGAAAAAACATGTCGAGTGCATCCGATATCGTAAAACGGATCAAGGACGAGGAGATCGAGTGGGTCGATGTCCGCTTCACCGATCCCAAGGGCAAGTGGCAGCACCTGACCATGTGCGCCTCCGCCATTGACGAAGACGCGCTGGAAGAAGGCCTGATGTTCGATGGTTCGTCGATCGAAGGCTGGAAGGTCATCAACGAATCCGACATGATCCTGAAGCCTGACCTGGAAGCGGTCTATATCGATCCCTTCAGTGCCACGCCGATGATGATCATCTTCTGCGACATTGTGGAGCCTTCCACCGGTGAGCTGTATGCGCGTGATCCGCGTTCCACCGCCAAGCGTGCCGAAGACTTCCTCAAGACCACCGGCCTTGGCGATACCGTCTATGTCGGTCCGGAACCTGAATTCTTCATGTTCGACGATGTTCGCTTTGAAGACGGCTATGCCGGTTCGGGCTTCGTGATCGACGATATCGAACTGCCGACCAACACCGGCAAGGAATATGAAGGCGGCAACCTGGGTCACCGTCCGCGCGCCAAGGGTGGCTATTTCCCCGTGGCTCCGGTCGATCCGTGCACCGACATCCGCGCCGAAATGGTCGCCACGATGATGGAAATGGGCCTGCCCATGGACAAGCATCACCACGAAGTGGCCGCCGCACAGCACGAGCTGGGCATCACTTTCGGCACGCTGACCACCACCGCCGACCGCATCCAGATCTACAAGTATGTCGTGCAGAACGTCGCCAATGCCTATGGCAAGACGGCCACCTTCATGCCCAAGCCGATCCGTCAGGACAACGGTTCGGGCATGCACACGCATATGTCGATCTGGGATGGCAAGAAGAACACCTTCGCCGGCAACGGCTATGCCGGCCTGTCCGACAACTGCCTGTATTACATCGGCGGCGTGATCAAGCACGCCAAGGCCTGTAATGCTTTCACCAACCCGACGACCAACAGCTACAAGCGTCTGGTCCCGGGCTTTGAAGCACCTGTGCTGCTGGCCTATTCGGCCCGCAACCGCTCTGCTTCGTGCCGTATTCCTTACGGCGCGGGTGAAAAGGCCAAGCGCGTTGAGTTCCGCTTCCCCGATCCGCTCGCCAACCCGTACCTGTCTTGCGCAGCTCTGCTGATGGCCGGCATCGATGGTATCCAGAACAAGATCCATCCGGGCGAAGCCATGGACAAGAACCTGTACGATCTTCCGCCGGAAGAGCTGGCAGAGGTTCCCACGGTTTGCGGTTCCCTGCGCGAAGCACTGAATGCACTGGAAGCCGATCACGAATTCCTGTTGCAGGGCGGCGTGTTCACCAAGGACCAGATCGACGCTTACATGGAGCTGAAGTGGGAAGACGTCTATCGCTTCGAGCAGACGCCAAGCCCGGTCGAATACGACATGTACTACAGCTCGTAAGACAAGCTTATGTGCCATCGTTGCGTGTGATGCACGCGGCGATCACACGATTAACAGGGGAGGCGTCCGGGAAACCGGGCGCCTCTTTTTTGCGCTTTCCTACAGCGCCCGGTCCGGCCTAGCCCCTGCCCCGCGAATCCAACCGGCGAGGTGACAGACATGCTGCGCAAACCCGTTTTCGATACTCTGCGGCGGATGCTCGGGCGCGAGCTGCGCCATCAGGAGGTGCGCCAGACAGGCCGCACGGATGGCCGCGCGCACGATCAGACAGCTGATCCTGCGCTGGCCGATGAGGCCCCGTGCGAGGACTTGGCCCCGCGCCGCATCGGCCCGGCAGGAACCGAGCTGATCAGGCAGTTCGAAGGCTGCGCAAGAAGGCGCGCTGACGGCCTGATAGAGGCCTATCCCGATCCCGGTACAGGCGGCGATCCGTGGACCATCGGCTGGGGCGCAACCGGTCCCGGCATTGGCCCCGGCACCGTGTGGACGCGGGCAGAATGCGATGCGCGGCTGGACGCGGACCTGGCGCGTTACGGCGCCGAAGTTGCCTTTGCCATCGGCGATGCGCCCACCACGCAACTGCAATTCGATGCGCTGGTCAGCTTTCACTACAACACCGGCGCGATTGGCAAGGCCACGCTGACGCGCAAGCACGTGGCAGGCGACCATGCCGGGGCCGCGCGCGAGTTCGACCGCTGGTGCTATGCCGGCGGCCGGGTGATGAAAGGTCTGGTGCGGCGGCGCGAAGCCGAGAGCGCGCTCTACCGGCGCGGCTGAACGGGCATTGGGGCCGCGCTAGTAATCGCGGCTGAATTCCGCCGAAACACCGCCGCGACCGACCGTGCTGATCGAACCCAGAAGCGACAGCCAGCTGGTGATGCGGAATTCCAGCTCGGTCGCGTTATAGCCCTGCCCGTCGGTGATAATCTCCACATAGGCGCGGCGGGTGATGTTCTTGCCCAGCGCCACCGATGTGCCGCGATCGAGCGCGGGATCGGACGGGACGATGCGCAGGCGGTCCAGCCCGATGGCGGTGCGCAGCTGGTTGATCGGATCGATCCCGCCACCGCCGCGCAGGCTGGCAAGCGCCGCCCCCAGCTGCACCGCGTCGGTTGCCGAAAGATCGGTGATCGACCCGCCGAACAGCAGGCGCGCAAGCAATTCTTCTTCAGGCAGGGCGGGAACGGAATTGAAGGAGATTTCCGGTCGGCTGGCGCTGCCCTGCACCGTCACCGAGACATCAATGCCGTTGACATCGGTTTCCGCCAGCAGGTCCAGACGCGGATCGGGCGGCACGGTTTCATCAAAATCGATACGCCCACGAGTGATCTCGAAACGCACGCCGGCAAAGGAATAGAAGCCCTGCCGCGGCACGATGCGCGCCTCACCGCCGATGCGCGGATCGGATGTCGTCCCGCGCAGCAACAGGTCTCCGCGCCATTCACTCTCCAGCCCCATGCCATCGACCTTGATCCCGCGATTGGCGGTGGCATCGATCAGATAGCGCCACGGTCGCCCCTGCCGCGTTACCGGCGCCAGATCGGCGGGCTGGTTGATTTCCCTGATAGCGATGTCGGGCAGTTCCACCGCGGCTTCGGTGGTGCCCAACTGCCATTCGGCTTCATTCACCGTCAGCCTGCCGGCAATGGTCCCGCCCACTCCGCTGGAAACGATGCGCAGGGGGCCGGTCACGGTTGCACTGGTGCCCGGCAGGTCCAGGATACGGGCATTGCGCGCGGCGATGCGGATATCGATCTGCGGCCCGCGATCGCGGTTCATGCCCGCCAGGTCCACAAAGCCGCTGCCGCTGACGCGCCCGCCACCCGGCGCATTGCCGACAAAGCTGGTCAATTGCAGGCGCGAGCCATCGAACCTGCCACTGGCTGCAACCTGGGTGATATCCGTCCCCGTCAGCAGGCTCTGCACACGCAGATTATCGCCGTTCAGCGATCCGCGGACCTGCGGATTGCCCAGAGTGCCGCGCACATTGGCGGCCAGCTGGATCTCTCCGGTCACGTCCAGCAGGTCTATCGCCGCCAGCCTCCACAGCGCAGCAGACGGCCCGTCATACCGCAGCTGCGCAAACAGGTCTCCGGCATAGAGGCGCGGTATCAGCGAGCCGGTGGGTGACAGGCCGGAAATGCGCGCGGCAAGCGTGCCATGCGTGCCGCCATCATCATCCAGCACGGCGCGCGCCTGCAGGATGCCGGGCGAAAGGCTGATGACCGTGGCCAGGTTCATCGGGCGCGAGGTGAGCAGCAGGCCCGAGCGGGTCAGCCCTTCCACCATCAGCCGCGCCTGCCCCGTGGGCAATCCTCCTTCGCTGGAGCCGATATCAATCACGCCCGATACCGTGCCGCCAAGGCCAATATCGCCAGCCAGCACATCCACCAGCGACAGCGGCAGGTCAGACAGGCTCAAGCGGCCCTGCACGGGCTGATCGCCGCCAAAGCGCCCGCTCAGGATAGCAAAGCCATCGCCATAGCCCAGCTGGGTGCGCTGCAATTGCCATCCGCCATCGGCTGTGCGGTCCAGCACCGCGCGGCGCGGCATGGCGATGGCACGCCCGGCATGCGATCCGGTAGCGGCCAGCGTGATGCGATCAGGCGACATGGCACCGGTCAGCTGCAAATCGAAGCGCGTGCCGCGGGCACCGGTAATTGCGGCATCGAAATTGCCCGTCCCGTCGGCAAAATCGGCAGTCGCGCCCATTCGTCCGATAAACAGATTTCCATAGCCAACGCCGGTGGCGCTCATCGTGCCGTCAACCGCCAGGCCATTGTCGCCGTAAAGCCCGCGGGCTACCAGCGACATGCGCGCCAGCGTGAGCGGTGTCTCCCCGCCGAAGCGGGCGTTGCGCGCCTCCAGATCGATGTCGAAGCCCTGCCCGCCTGCCTGGGGAGCGAGCCGGACAACGCCATTCACCCCGCCGCGCGACATGTTCAATGTGCCCGCCACGCCGTCTTCAACCAGCGCCAGATTGCCGGTCACCCGGCTCTCCGCGATATCGAGGCGGGTGATCGCAATCGACACATCGCCATTGTCCGCCAGCGCGATGCCGATGGTGCCATCAAACGGGCCGAGCAGGGACGCGCCCGAAGTTTCCACCGCAAAGCCATCGTCAGATGGAGCCAGCGCAACATGCACGTCCTTCAGCCCGGCTGCGGGCAGCGGACTGGCCAGCACCAGTTGCGCGCGCGGACCATCGCCTGCCAGCACCGCATCAATCGTGAAGGGACCGTAATCGGCATGGGTGCCGCCGCCTGCCAGCGTGGTGGTATCCCCCGCCACACTGCCATCGACTGCCAGTTCCAGCTTGCTGCCGCTCACCTTCATGGCGTTGAACGAAATGGGCCGCCCCTCACCCAGTGAAACGCCGCCGTTGAAGCGGATATTGTCACCGGCGATATTGGCGATGGTGGGGTTGTCCACCCGGCCCAGCCCGCCCTGCAATTGCGCGGCCAGGCTCCACGGCGCATCGCCGCCAATGGCAAAGATGATCCGCGCCACCGCATCGACGCTGCCGATGCCGTCAAATTCCAGCCCGCGCGCATTGACCGGGCCGGTCAGCTGGAAGCGCCCGCTGGCAAGATCACCCGCAAGGCCCAGCTGCGCGGTCAGGCCGCGGAACACGATATCGAGGTCGTTCGAGGTGAGCCGGTTGTCCTGATAGACCAGCGTTCCGTCCAGCTTGCCGCTGAACAGGCGTGGATCGACCATGGCATTGCCGCTGACCACGCGGCCAACCTGCATATCCAGCGGAATGGCAATACGCGGCCCGTCAAAGCTCACTATGCCGCGCTGGACCACATCGCTGAATACGATATCGCCCGCTGCAATCCTACCGACGGAAAGTTCATGAGGGATGGCCAGTTCGCGGAACGGCCCGTCAAGCCGGGCGCGCAGCGATGCATCCTCCAGCGCGACACCCTCGCCGAAGAATGCCGGATCGAGCAGGACCGCTTCCAGCGCCAGATTGATGAAGCGGTTTTCGGCCAGGTCGATGGCGCCATTGCCATCCAGGTCCAGCGCCTTGCCGCGCACGGCAAACCCGCCTTGCAGCGTGCTGTCCTGCAACGTGCCCGATGCGGTGAAGGCCACGTCCTCGCCCAAGGCGCGGGCCAGCTGCCCTTCAACATAGGCACCGGGGTGGACATTGCCGACGAGCCGATATTGCCCGGCCTCATTGTAGATATCGAAATTGACCAGATCTGCGCCAGCCTGCCGGGCCAGCAACAGGCCTTCCCATGATGACCAGCTGCCATCGCCGTGCAGGTCTATGCTGAGGTCATCCTCGGCACCGACCATGGTGGCAAGGAAACCGCCTGCCGGGGCCTGCCAGTTGAGATCAAGGTCAAAGATGTTGTTGTCGGGCTCTGATTCGACCCGCAAGGTGAACTGATCGCCGCCGCCGAACTCTCCGCCCGCATCGGCGAATACGCGGCCATCGCGCAGGTCAATCGCGGCGTTGAAGCCGATCACTCGCTCTTCGCCCAGCAGCCCCTCGGCCACGGTCAGGTTGTCGATCACGAAATGATCCACGCGGATATCGAAATCGGGCAGCAGGGGCGCATCGGGATCGCCCGGAATCAGCTCCGGCGCGGCGTAAAGCGTGCCATCGCTGATCACCAGATGGCGGATATCCAGCCCACTGGTGAACCAGCGATAGGGCCGCCAGTTGAGGTCGACCTCGGGCACTTCAAGGAACAGCACGTCATTGGCATCGCGCAGCTGCACATCGTTGAAGGTGGCGCTCCACAGCACCGATCCTTCTATCGATCCCACTTCGACCGACAGGCCGGAGGCAGGCGCGAATTTGGCGATCTGGTCGATGATCAGCTGGCGCCCGGGCGGCGTGTGCAAGAAGACTATCAACCCCAGCAACAGCACCAGCAGGGCCAGCAGGCCACGGCCCGCCCAGCGCAGCATCGCCCGCCACAATGGCTTGCGGACTTCTGCCTCATCCCGGGTTGCGGTTGCCTCCGCCATCAAAACGCCTGACCCAGCGCCACGTAAACGGCCACCGGCGCATCATTGGGACCGGGGTTGAGCGGAGCGGCAATATCGATGCGGATCGGACCGAAGCTGGAATGGTAACGAAGACCGACACCGGCACCGAACTTGATGGCATCGAAGCCGGGGATCGGGTCCTGCCCCACGCTGCCCGCATCGATGAAGGGCACCACGCCCACGGCGCCGTCCATCAGGCCGGTGCGGATGCGTGCCTCAAGCGAAAATTCCACCAGCGAGCGTCCGCCCGTGGGATCGCCCAGCCCGTTGAGCGGCCCGATCTGGCGATAGCCGTAACCGCGCACCGATCCGCCGCCACCGGCATAGATGCGCCGCGAAGGCGCGATATCGTCCACCGATGCGCCCGGAATACTGGCCAGCCGAACGCGCCCTGCCAGCACGACATTTTCGGACATCTGCCGGTATGCCGAGGCATCGGCCTGGCTGCGCAGATAGAAACTCTGCGCGCCATTGTGATCGGACATTTCCGGCGACAGGCGCGCGCCCAGCCGATAGCCGCTGGTGGGATTGAGCAGGTCATCGCTGGTATCGATCTGTGCCGAAGCCGGCAGTGCAGCAATCAGATAGGTCTCCCGCGCACCGAAATTGCCCGCCGCATCAACTTCCCGCTCCTGCGTGGCGACCAGTTCCACCGCCCCAGACCAGCTGAAAGGCTTCTGGAACAACAAGGTGCTGACCCGTTCATACGTGCCGATCAGCGAGATGGTGCGCGCATCATAGGCATCATAGTCCAGCGTGCTGGCAAAGGCGTCCACGGTCAGAATCCGGTCGCGCCCGGGGAAATTGTTCTTGCGGAAAGTGACACCCGCCAGCTGTTCCTGCGTACCGGCAATGCCGCGCACGCGCAGCATGCCTTCGGGTGGGAACAGGTTGCGGTGTTCCCAGCTTGCCGCGACGCGCAGCCCCTCTTCCGTGCCATAGCCCACCGATCCGGCGACCGAGCGCAGGGGCGCTGGCACCAGGTCGACTGCCATATCCACCGTGCCCGGCTGGTCCGGGGTGGGCGCAAGCGTCTCCACCGGAGTTATGACTACCGATCCGGCCAGACCAGTGGCCAGAATCGCGCGGCGCAGGTCCAGTTCGTCACTGCGCTGGTAAATGTCGCCGGTATCAAAGCGGGCAATATCCTGCAAATGCCTGCCCGAGAGGAATTGCGGCAGATTGCTGGTCACCTGCCCGATCACATATTTTCCGCCGGGACGCACAGGCATCGTGACATCGCCCTCGCGCCGATCATGATCCACCAGCAATTCCGGCGCATCGATGGCCGCAAAGGGATAGCCGCTTTCGCCCAGCGCCGTGTCCAGATCATAGCGCTCGGTATCTATCGCATCGAGCGAGAGAGGATCACCGGAGAACACTTCATAGGCCGCGCGCAGGGCGTCATAATCGGCCCCGGTGGTGGCAAGATCGCCCAGATCGACCGCACCGACGGCAAACCGCCTGCCGGGCCGCACATCGAAACGCGCGACGGGCCGGTGATCGGCTTCGGGATCGCCCATATTCTGCACATCCACGCTGCGGATCACCTGGCCATCGAAATAGCCATAGGTGCGCAGCATGCGCAGCAGCAACTGCTCGTCCGATCGGGCCTGCGCGGCCAGCCGCCCGATGTTCTCACCCGAATCGAGTTCCTGCACCGCGGACAGCGACTTGAACCGGTCGAGGAATTCGTCGCGTTCAGGGAACAGCGAGGTGTCGGACGGGAACACCAGCACCAGTTCGCGTGACAGGCGCTCCTCACTGCCCGCAACGGGCTGGCCGATCACATCCTCGAAGGTGGCGAAATCGATTTGCTCGACGCTCTCCAGCGGGACCAGTTCGGGCAGGTCCATGTCCTGAGGCCGCTCAATCGTGAGCGCGGGCATATCCTCCATCGGCGAATCCGCATCGAGCAGGCTCGGCACTTCCTCGGGCACGGGAATGGCCGGATTGTCGCCCTGCTGCGCCCATGCTTCGGGATCGGCCACCGCCGCATCGGGGATCAGGTCTTCAAGGCTGGGCGGCGCGGATGTGTCCTGCGCCGCCAGCGGAACGGCGACGGATTGCATGGCCAGCGCAAGACCGCTCACCAGCGCCAGCGCACTGCGGTTCATGCCATTGCTCTGAGAAGGATCAGGCCAGCTTGTATTGATGGTGCCCGCCAGGCGTCCCATCCTTGCAGCCGCCGTCCACTGGCTGGGCATCCTGCCGGCTGGGGGCAGTGACGGCAGAAATAAGTCCGGCCTGCTCCTCATCGCCAAACCGGCTCCAGCCATCGGGACCGAGCTTTTCAAGCGGGCGATAGCGGACCTTATATTGCATGCGTGGCGAGCCATCGACCCAATATCCGAGATAGACATAGGGAAGGCCAGCCTCCGCAGAGCGGCGGATGTGGTCAAGAATGACGAAATTACCAAGCCCGCTTCGTGCCTCACAATCAGGATCATAGAAACTGTAGATCATCGACAGGCCATCTGCCTGACGATCGGTAAGGCATGCAGCAACCAGCCGACCCGGCCTGCCGTCCTCACCAGCTTCCCTGTATTCTATGACAAAGCTGGAAACCGAAGTGTGTTCCACCATATCGGCATAATCCACCTCGTCCATGGCGGCCATGCCGCCGCCCGGATGGCGGCTGGCGAGGTATTTCTGCAGCAATTCGAACTGTTCCGCCGTGGCCCAGGGGCGGCATTCCGAGGACATCAGGTCATCATTGCGGCGCAGGTTCTTGCGCTGGGTGGCGGACGGACGGAAGTCATGGGCAACCACGCGCACCGATATGCAGGCACGGCAATCCACGCAGGACGGGCGATAGGCCACCGTCTGGCTGCGGCGAAAACCGATCCGGCTCAGCGCATCATTCAACTGCTCCGAATGTGGTCCCTTCAGCTCGGTAAAGACCTTGCGCTCCGTCTTGCCCGGCAAATAGGGGCATGGCGCAGGGCTGGTCACGAAGAACCGGGGAAATCTTACGGGAGCCGTCACTTCAGGGGGCGGTCCTCTTGCCTTGGGTTAATCCTGCGATCCATGCCCACCGGTATGACCGGCGGATTCGTTGTGCGGAACAATCTTAACCATAATTTCGGCAGAAGGCAGGGTTAATTTACACAATCTTTCCCGGATGCCCGGTCAGTCGCCCCGAAACGGGTCAGTTCAGTTCGACCTGGCTAACCGAATAGCCCTTTGCCCTGAGGCCGGAGATCAGCGCTTCGAGTTGCTCGCGGTCGCGCGCCTCGCATTCGATGTCTGTCACCAGCCCCTTGGCAGGAAGATTGGTGAAGATGCGCTGGTGGTAGATCTCCAGGATGTTCACATTGTGCTCGTTGAATTCGCGCATCACCTTGAACAGGGCGCCGGGGCGATCCTGCAGGGTGATCTGCAACCGCGCCAGACGGCCAGAGCGGGCCAGGTCGCGCAGCAGCACATTGGCCAGCAGGCGCGTATCGATATTGCCGCCGCACAGCACCAGACCAACCTTCTTGCCGGTAAAGCGCTCCTTGTGCGCCAGCACTGCGGCAAGGCCGGCTGCACCCGCGCCTTCAACCACGGTCTTTTCGATCTGCAACAGCAGGGCAACCGCCTCTTCCAGGTGCGGTTCTTCCACCAGCACGATATCATCCACCACCTTGTCGATGATCTGCGAGGTGAACTTGCCCGGCTCATGCACGGCAATGCCCTCGGCCAGCGTGTCCCCGCCGGACGGCAGATCGACATGCTTGAAGCGCGCATAGGCGGACGGATACAGGCGCGCCTGCACACCGATCACCTCTATCGGATGGCCCAGCTGCGCAGCCATGCTCTTGGCAACGGTGCCCATGCCCGAAATCAGCCCGCCGCCGCCGATAGGCACGACCAACGTCTCTATCTCTGGCGCATCGGCGAGCATTTCCAGTGCAACCGTGCCCTGACCCGCCGCCACATTGGGTTCATCAAAGGGATGTACGAAGGTCAGGCCCAGCTGCTTTTCCATGCTGCGGGCGTAGGCATAGGCCTCATCGAAAGTCTCACCCTCCAGCATGACCTTGCCGCCCACGCTTTCCGTCTGCATCACCTTTACCGTAGGCGTGGTGCGCGGCATCACGATGGTGACAGGCACGCCCAGGCGGGTGCCGTGATAGGACAGGCCCTGCGAGTGATTGCCCGCCGATGCCGCGATCACGCCGCGCTTGCGCTGTTCATCGGTCAGCAGCAGCAAGGCGTTGAGAGCCCCGCGCTCCTTATAGGCCGCGGTAAACTGCTGGTTTTCAAACTTCAGCCAGATATCGGCGCCGGTAATCCGCGACAGCGTCTTGCTGTACATGGTCGGCGTGTGCACGATGGCATCGCCAATCCGCGCCGCTGCGGCGTGGATCTCGGCAATGTCCAGTTTGGCGTCCAATATGGCTTCCTGAGTCTGGCCAGAGTTGTTGAGCGTGTTCATCTGGCGGGCCTATCCCAATTTTTGCCGCAAATGAAACCCCAAGCAGCGCATTGCACGTGCAAAGATTGCTTTGCGCGCATCAACAATGCAGTCAGGCCCGCATGAGCAAGACACATGAAATCGCCTTCCTTGGCCTTGGTGTGATGGGTGCCCCAATGGCGGGCCACCTCGCCCGCGCCGGTCACAAGGTCACCGTCTGGAACCGCACTGCCTCTCGCGCGCAGAGCTGGCTGGAGACATATCGCGCGCTGGGGCTGGACGTGGCTGTGGCCTCTTCTGCCGCGCAGGCAGCCGCCAGCGCGGACGTGGTCCTGTCGTGCCTCGGCAATGACCGGGATCTGGCGCAGGTGATGCTGGGCGATGCCGGTGCGCTGGCCGGTGCGCTGGCCGCCATGCGCGCGGGTGCGCTCTATATCGATCACACCACCGTCAGCCCGGCGATTGCCATGACCATCGCCGAAGAAGCGCAAGCGCGCGGAGTTCTGGCCGTGGATGCCCCCGTATCCGGCGGGCAGGCAGGAGCGGAAAACGGCAAGCTTGCGATCATGTGCGGCGGGTCCGATGCCGCAATGGCCAGGGCGGAACCGGTGATGCAGGCCTATGCCGCGCGCATCGTGCATATTGGCGATGCCGGCGCGGGACAGGGTGCAAAAGCCGTGAACCAGGTGTGCATCGCTGGCGTGCTGGCGGGCCTGTCTGAAGGCGTGCGGCTGGCGCAGGCCAGCGGGCTGGACATGGACAGGGTGCGGGAGGCCATTTCGGGCGGCGCCGCGCAAAGCTGGCAGATGGACAATCGCTGGGACACCATGGCCAAGGGTGAATTCGATTTCGGCTTTGCGATAGACTGGATGCGCAAGGATCTGGCCATCGCCCTGGCGCAGGCGAAGGACAGCGGCCTGTCGCTGCCGGTCACCGCGCTGGTGGACCAGTTCTATGCGCAGGTGCAGGCCGCTGGCGGTAACCGGCAGGATACCTCCGCACTGATCCGCCATCTGCCCGAAGGCCGTTTGCCTACAGGACCATCCGCATGATCGCCCGCCTGCTGGCCTGCGCGGCCCTGCTTCTGCCCCTCCCTGCATTCGCCACCACCCATTTCGACCATGCCGACGGTGCCTCCATCGGGCGCGACGGCACTATTGACCGCTTCACCGGCATGGTGGTGGATGACGATGGACGGATCGTGCAACTGCTCGACTTTGGCGATACGCCTGAAGGCGAGATCGACTATTATATCGACCTGGAAGGCCGCATCGTCCTGCCCGGCATGATCGACGCCCATGCCCATGTGATGGACCTTGGCCTTGCCAGCCTGACGCTGGACCTGTCCGCCACAAGCTCTGTGGACGAGGCATTGGCGCTGGTCGCCGAATATGTGCAGCGCTTCCCTAACCGCCCATGGATTGTCGGGCGCGGCTGGAACGAGGTGACATGGGGCCTTGGCCGTTTCCCAACCGCAGAGGAACTGGACAGCGTATCCGACCGGCCGATCGCGCTGGAACGGGCAGACGGCCACGCCGTGTGGGCCAACAGTGCGGCCCTGGCTGCCGCGGGCATCACCTCCCGCAGCGCCGATCCCGCAGGCGGGCGGATCATCCGCAAGCCCGGTTCGCGCGATCCTGCAGGCGTGCTGGTGGATAACGCCATGGGGCTGGTGCTGGATCAGGTTCCACCCCCGCGCGCTCAGGACCTGGACCTTGCCCTGCATGCGGCGCAGCAGGAACTGTTCTCTCGCGGTGTCACCGCCGCCGCCGATATGGGCACCACCATCGAGGACTGGATGACCTTCCGCCGCGCGGGCGATGCCGGGCGGCTGCAACTGCGCATCATGTCCTACGCCGCCAGCATTCCCGAAATGCTGCTGATCGGCGGCACCGGGCCAACGCTGTGGCTGTATCAGGATCGGCTGCGGCTGAACGGGGTCAAGCTGTGGCTGGATGGCGCACTGGGATCGCGCGGCGCCCTGCTGAAGCAGGATTATCAGGACGATCCCGGCAATCGCGGGCTCAACGTGATCGACGGCACCCAGCTGCGCAACATGATGAGCCGCGCGGCGATGAACGATTTTCAGGTCGCCATCCACGCCATTGGCGATGCCGCCAATCTGGAAGCGCTCTATGCCATCGATGAACTCTCGGCGGATTTCACCGGAGACAGGCGCTGGCGCATCGAACATGCGCAGATTGTCGATTCGGCGGATATCCCGCTGTTCGGCCAGCACGGCATCATCGCCAGCATGCAGCCCGTGCACCAGACTTCCGACCGGCTGATGGCCGAGGCGCGGCTGGGGCCGGACCGGCTGCACGGCGCCTATGCCTGGCGATCGATTGCCGCCACCGGCGCACCGCTGGCATTCGGGTCCGATGCACCGGTGGAAGTGCCCGATCCGTTTGAAGGTCTGGCGGTCGCCATCAGCCGCACCGATGCCAGCGGACAGCCATTCGGTGGGTGGATGCCAGAGGAGACGATCAGCCGCGAAAAAGCCCTCGCCGCCTACACTGCGGGCGCGGCCTATGCCGGTTTTGCCGATGGACGATTCGGGTCGCTGGCGGTGGGCGAACGTGCGGACTTTCTGGTGCTGGATGGCGATCCGCTGCTCTCCGGTCCGGACCAGATTCGCGCGATCACCGTTTTGGAGACATGGATCGCCGGGGAAAGAGTGTATTCATCCGAGGATTAAGTGTGCCAATAGGGGCAAGCACGGGTTGACCTTAAATGTTTGGCAAGCCATTTAGAATTATCTAGCCAATACAATGAGTATCTGTTAGTCACGAATTGAATTTAGCAATTGGAAAGGTCCACCAAATCATGATGACCAAGAAGATCGTCGTTGCCCTGGCAGCCACCAGCCTGCTGGCCACCCCGGTTCTGGCTCAGAGCGTGAATGCACTCCGCGCGCCTGCTCCTGTGCAGGATAGCGAAGAAGTTGAGGGCGGCTCCGGCATCATCCTGGTAATTCTTGCTGCTGCGGCCGTGATTGCCGGCATCATCATTGCCGCAGACGGCAGTGAGAACCTCCCCACCAGCCCGTAAGGCGCTGTGGATCACGGAATTCAAAGCGGGGCCTGCGGGCCCCGTTTTTATGTGTCCTGAAAACTGGCTGACCGGAAAAACCCGGACGCAAAAATCAGCTCTCGCTGGTTTTGGTTTCGCTGGTGAGATCGTCGGCGGGCGTTTCTGTGCCGGTCAGCTCTGTGCTGGCAGCTTGTGTACCTGAAGCCTCTGCCTTTTCGCGCTCCTGCTCCTTCTTCTGCTTGCGCTCGCTCAGCAGCATCAGCAGCAGCGAGCCTTCGAACAGCAGCAACAGGGGTATCGCCAGCAACAATTGCGATATCGCATCGGGCGGGGTGATGATCGCCGCCAGCGCGAATACCGCCACCACAACATAGCGCCTGCCCTTGCTCAGCTGATCACGGCTGACGATCCCGGCGCGGTTGAGCAGCATCAGCAGCACCGGCAGCAGGAAACTTATGCCAAAGGCCAGGATGAAGCGCATCACCAGGTCGAGATACTCGCCCATGCTGGGTAGCGCAGTCTGTTCCAGTCCGCCTGCCGTCCCTTCAAAACCGAGGAACCATTCGAAGGCGGTGGGCATCACCACGAAATAAGCCAGGCTGGCCCCCATGGTGAACAGGATCGGCGTGGCCAGAATGAACGGCAGGAAAGCCTTTTTCTCGCGCGCATAAAGGCCCGGCGCAACGAACGCCCACAGCTGGTTGGCGATGATCGGGAAGCTGATGAAGAAGGCGGCAAACAGCGCCACCTTGATCTCGACGAAGAACGCTTCGTACAGCTTGGTATAGATCAGCTGGCCTTCGCCTTCGGGGAAGGCCATCGTCAGCGGGCGCACCAGGAAGCCGAAGATATCGTCTGCAAAATACAGGCACACGGCAAAGGCCACCACCAGCGCGAACACCGCGCGGACCAGCCTTTTGCGCAGTTCGATCAGGTGATCGATCAATGGCGCTTGTGAATCATCCAGATCCTTGAGCTTGAAAGCCATGACTCAGTCCGCCTTCTTCGCATCATCGGCAACTGGCGATGGCGGTGCCACCCGGGCCTCGGCAGAGCTGGCTTGCGGGGAAGCGGCATCGGCTGGCGCATCAGCTTTCGGGGCAGTTTCAGGACCGGAAAGGGCTGGCGGCACTGGCGCTGCATCGCCCTTGGCGGGCGGAAAGGCTCCGGTTGGCTCCATCTCGGTAGGTCCGCCTTCGGGATACTGGCGCATGATCTTTTCGTTCTGCGCCTTCCACTTCTTCTCCATGTCTTCCATTTCCGCCTCGCGGATCATGGCATCCAGACCGGAGCGGAAGTGGCCCGACATGCGCCGCATCTTGCCGATCCAGCGGCCCGCAGCGCGCAAGGCGGTGGGCATGTCCTTGGGGCCGATGACAAGGATCGCCACGACCACGATTACCAATAGCTCTTCTGCGCCGATATCGAACATGCCTGACGGCGCCTAAAACTGGAGTTTAATTGGTGGTCTTGTCCGCCGGAGCGCTTTCAGGCGTCTCGGCTGGCTTGGCCTCGTTCGCCAGCTTGGCCGGCTCTGGCCGCGCTGCCGATTCATCGCTCATGCCCTGGCGGAAGCTTTTCACGCCCTTGCCGAAATCGCCCATCATCTCCGAAATCCGGCCACGGCCGAACAGGACGAGGATCACCACGGCTATGATGATAAGCTGGACTGGTCCGATACTACCCACTGGTACTCTCCGAAAAATCGATAGAGCGTAATCTAGGCGCTTTCACCAGGCTTTGCCAGCATCTCTGCACCGCGATCAAAAATGACCACCTAATTCTCATCCGGCCCAACCTCGTCTGGCCCAACCTCGTCTGGCCCGTCCTCTACGGCAGTGTCATCCTGTTCAGATGTGTCAGGCCCCGTGTCTGCCGTCTTCTGTTCCATCAGGTCCTCAAACGCATCATCGACCGGATCGAGCAGGCCGGCAGCCTTCAGCTCGTCAATTCCGGGCAGGTCGCGGCGGCTGGAAAGGCCGAAATGCGAGAGGAAATCAGGCGTAGTGGCATAGATCACCGGGCGGCCGGGAACCTCCCGCCTGCCCGCCGCGCGCACCCAGCCTGCCTCCATCAGCACGTCCAGCGTGCCCGCGCTGGTCTGCACCCCGCGAATCGCCTCAATCTCCGCGCGGCTGACCGGCTCGTGATAGGCGATGATCGCCAGCACTTCGGTGGCCGCCCGGCTCAGGCGGCGGAGCTGCTCCTTCTCGCGCCGCAGCAAATGGGCCAGATCGGGCGCAGTCTGGAACTGCCAGCGCTTGCCGCGTTCCACCAGCTTGATCCCGCGCGGGGCATAATGCGCCTCCAGCTCACGCAAGGCATCGCGCACATCCGCGCCTTCGAGATGGGCGGAAATCTGCTCCGCGCTCATCGGTTCTTCGGCGGCGAACAGGGTCGCCTCCACCGCCCGCACCAGATCGTCCACCGGCTGGTTCACGCGCTGACCCTGCGCAGGTGGAGCGGGCCGAAAATCTCTTCCTGGCGAATTTCCGCCTTGCCCATGCGCGCCAGTTCCAGCGCGGCAACGAAGCTGGAAGCCAGCGCCGATTTTTGCAGGCGCGGATCATCGCCGCCCTTGTCCGTCCGCTTGGGCAGAAAGGCGCGAATCTCCATCCAGTCCAGCGTCACACCCAGCATTGCCGAAACACGGTCGAGCGCCGAATCGAGCGTCATCACCGGGCGTTCGCGCACCATGTGGACCACCGTTTCCGTGCGCAGCTTGACCTGCCCATAGGCGTGCACCAGCTGATACCAGTCACACTGCCAGGCATTCTTGCGCAGGACCTTGAGCCCTTCGGGCGCGCCACGCGCAAACACATCGCGGCCCAGCCGGTCACGGCCCATCAGCCGGCCCGCCGCCTCACGCATTGCGCCAAGACGCTGCAACCGCAATTGCAGCTTCAGCGCCAGCTCTTCGGGAGAGGGATCTTCCTGCTCGTCACGCGGCAAAAGCAGCGATGATTTGAGGTATGCCAGCCAGGCCGCCATCACCAGATAATCGGCCGCAATCTCCAGCTTCAGCGCCTCTGCCCGCTCAATATAGACGATATACTGATCGACCAGAGACAGGATCGAGATACTCTTGAGATCGACCTTCTGCCGCCGCGCCAGATCCAGCAGCAGGTCCAGCGGGCCTTCCCAGCCGTCCAGCTCCAGATAGAGCGCGACATCGGAATCAGTGGGGGCAGCAGGCCCTTCCCATTCGGTGCCTGCGCCAGCTTCCGCAGCATCGAACAACAGGCCGTCCGCCGTCATGCCGCAGCCCTCGTCAGGTCCAGCAGGCTGTCACGCCGCGCCATCAGTTCAGCACGCGGGGCGGACTGAAGCGATGCTGCGGGATATGCCAGCGCTGCGTCCAGCCGCTTTGCCGCCGCCTCTCCCAACACAGGCACGGCCTCGCAAATGCCGACCATGTCGTCCATTTTCGCCCAGCAATTGAGCACGATATCGCAGCCCGCCGCTATCGCCTTTGCGGACCGTTCGGGAATGGTCCCGTCGAGCGCCTGCATGTCGATATCATCGGTCAGCAACAGGCCGGAAAAGCCGATATCGCGGCGAATGACATCGGCAATGATGCGGCTGGACAATGTAGCCGGATTGTCCGCATCCCATGCCTGATACAGCACATGGGCGGACATGCCGATCGGTGCATCGTGCAAGGTGCGGAAGGGGGCAATGTCGCGTTCCAGCTCCGCTTCGCTGGCGCTGACCACCGGCAATTCCTTGTGGCTATCGGCGCAGGCGCGCCCGTGGCCGGGCATGTGCTTGATGCAGCCGGTCACCCCGGCGCGCGCCAGCCCGTCCAGCACGGCGCGGCCCAGCGCGGCCACCTGCCTGGGCTCACTTCCCAGCGCGCGATCGCCGATCACATCATGCGCGCCTTCCACCCGCACATCCAGCAGCGGAGCGTAGTCCACGGTAATGCCCACTTCGGCCAGATCCTGACCCAGCAACTGCGCATTGGCGCGCGCGGCCTCTATCGCGCTGGCGGGAGCCAGGTCCCACAGGCTGGCAAAGCTCCAGCCCGGCGGATAGGCATCCCACACCGGCGCTTTCATGCGCGCCACGCGGCCACCTTCCTGATCTATCGAAATCAGCTGGCGATCACGCCCGTGGATGGCGCGCAGATCGTCCGTCAGCGCGCGGAGCTGGTCCCGGTCCTGCACATTGCGGCCAAACAAGATGTAGCCCGCCGGATCGCAATCGCGGAAAAAACTGCGTTCGTCATCGGTCAGGACAAGACCGGAAAGGCCGAAAATGGCTGGTACCATGCAGGCAGATTCGCACGAAAGCGCCGCTGCGGGCAAGTTAATACAAGCCCGTGCATGTGGAAATGAATCGGTGGAAAAACGCCCTAGCGCTTGACCTGGCAATCGCCCCCGGAGCTGCGGATCGCGCGGCACAGCGTGTCTGCGGCTGCGGCATTGCTGGCGACGGCCTGCAGGCGGTAAATCGTCCCGCTATCGGCAGCGCCTTCCACAATCCGGTAATCCACGCCTTGCAGGACAGAGAAGCGAGTGCGCAGCTGCGCCCAGCCATTTTGCGCTGCGGCGCGGCTGGAGAATGCCCCGACCTGTACGCCAACACCGGTGGTGGTAGCGGCAGCAGGTTCGGAATCCGACGCATCGTCTGCGGACGCATTATTGCCGGCCTGATCGATGTCTATCGAAGGCGCAGGAGCAGTATCGGCCAGTCGGCCCTCAGTCACCTGTCCTTCACCCACGCCATAGCTGACATCGCCCGTGCCTGCGACTTCAGAGCCGCCGGGATCTTCGGGACGTTCCTTATAGGGTTCATCGGGCGCAGAGATCGTGCTGCCATCGGCAGACATCTCGTTGTCTGACTGGTCACGCAGGAAAAACCATGCCGTGAACACGATCGCCGCGACGGCCAGCAATCCCAGCAGGGCAAACAGGATCAGGCGGGTGTTGAAGCCTTCTTCCTCATACTCTTCATCGGATTCGAGCCAGGGCAGGCGCTCTCCATCATCGGCCAGCACCAGCTGTTCCTCGGCCTGGAGAACATCGTCATTACCCTGATCGTTGGCACCAGAATCGGTGGCTTCGCCTTCATCCTGATCGTCGCCCGGCCACATCATCCTACAGCTCCTCGACGGCCTCTACCCCCAACAGGGAAAGCCCATTGCGCAAGACCTGCCCGATTTGGACGCAGAGGAAAAGCCTTGCAGCAGACAGCTGGGGATTTTGTGCCACGATGATCCGCTTTTGCGCATCGTCATTCCCCAGATTCCAGTAGGCGTGAAAGGCTGCCGCCATTTCATACAGATAGAAGGCGATGCGGTGCGGTTCGCGGGCCTTGGCGGCCGCTTCCACTTCACGCGGGAACTGGGCGGCCTGCTTGATCAGCGTCATCTCGTCTTCGCCCAGCAAGGCCAGGTCGGCATCGGACGGGGCAATGCCCTGCTCCGCCGCCTTGCGCAGGATAGAGCTGATCCGCGCATGGGCATACTGGACATAGAACACCGGATTGTCCTTGCTCGCTTCCACCACCTTGGCGAAATCGAAATCCATCTGCGCTTCGGGCTTGCGGGTCAGCATGGTGAAACGCACCACGTCCTTGCCCACTTCCTCCACCATCTCGGCGATGGTGACGAAATTGCCTGACCGCTTGGACATCTTCACCGGCTCACCGCCGCGCAGCAGCTGGACCATCTGCACCAGCTTCACGTCGAAGGGGATGGGTTTGCCCTGCCCTTCTGACAGCGCCGCCACCGCAGCCTTGATCCGCTTGACCGTACCGGCATGGTCCGCGCCCCAGATATCGATCAGCTCATCGGCATGCTCGGCCTTTTGCATGTGATAGGCCAGGTCAGCGCCGAAATAGGTCCACTTGCCGTCAGACTTGCGGATCGGGCGATCCTGGTCGTCGCCGAACTTGGTGGAGCGGAACAACGGCAGCTCGATCGGCTCCCAATCCTCGATCACCTTGCCCTTGGGCTGTTCCAGCACGCCGTCATAGACCAGATCGTGTGAGCGCAGCCAAGCCTCGGCCTCGGCCGGCTTGCCGGCAATCTGCAACGCCGCCTCGGATGAGAATACATCATGCCTGATGCCCAGCAGCGCCAGGTCGGAGCGGATCATGTTCATCATTTCGGTAACCGCCTGCGCGCGGAAGATGGGCAGCCATTCCTCCTCCGGCTCATCCACGAACCGGTCACCCAGCTCGCTCGCCAGCGCTTCGCCGACCGGCTTTAGATAGTCGCCGGGGTAAAGCCCCTCGGGGATTTCGCCGATATCGTGGCCCAGCGCTTCCTTGTACCGCAAGAAGGCAGAGCGGGCGAGAACGTCCACCTGACCGCCCGCATCGTTGACGTAATATTCGCGGGTCACGTCATATCCGGCGAATTGCAGCAGGGTCGCCAGCGCATCGCCCACCACCGCGCCGCGGCAGTGGCCCATGTGCATGGGACCGGTGGGATTGGCGGATACATATTCCACGTTCACCCGGCGGCCCTTGCCAAACTCGGAGCGGCCATAGTGATCGCCCATTGCGGCAATCGCAGCCACTTCGGACAGCCAGTTGGCCGGCGCAAGACGCAGGTTGATGAAGCCGGGGCCGGCAATCTCGGCGCTGTCGACCAGCGGATCGGCGGCAAACTTTGCCACGATCTTATCCGCCAGTGCGCGCGGATTGGTGCCCGCCTGCTTGGCCAGCACCATCGCGGCATTGGTGGACAGGTCCCCGTGCGACGCATCGCGCGGAGGCTCCACGCTGACATTGCCGCGCGGTGTGCCCTGCGGCAGGACGCCTTCGCTCTCCAGCGCGGACAGCACTGCATCGATCCGGGCCGCATAGGCGGCATAGAGTGTTTGTATGTCTGACATGGGCGCGCCGTTAGCCTGTTTGAGGCCAGCGGGGAAGCAGCAGTAGCAGCGGCAGGCGTCTAACGCGTGACGTTATAGGCCAGCTGGTCCTCGCTCAGCTGGAAACCCACCAGCAGTTCGAAGTTGGCACGGGCCAGTGCGGCGCGGATATCCGGCTCCGTCAAAGGATCGACCGCGGCATCATTATCGCCCGCACGGCGCGGACGCGTGATGCGCTGGCGGATGTCTGGCGGAAGCGTTGCCTCTGCCCGGTTGACCACTGCGCCTGCGGTGCCCATCGCACTGGCGCGGGCCTGGCCATCGGCAAAGTTCAGCGTGACCGTGCCAACGCGCTTGGCGACAACCGAGCTGCCACCGCGAACCACGCTGCTGAAATAGGGGAGTTCCACCGACCGCGCACCCGATGTGTTGCGGCGCATGGCCTGCACTTCGAATGTGGCGCTGGAAAAGACCTCATCACCCGAATCATCGCAATTGCTGCGCACATTGGTGATCGTTGCGGTCACGTCCATGGCATCGGCAGTAACCGATCCGGCAGGCGAGAAGAGCGTGATGTCGCCGGTAAATTCGGGAATGCCCACGGCGGGACAGACCGAGCGCAGGGCGGTGATGCCCACGCCTTGCTGGACGACGATATCGCCTGTGGTCTTGCATCCAGCCAGTGCCGCTGCGGCAAGACCAGCAGCGATCAATGCATTACGTCTTTTCATCCCTGGTCCTTGTCCTTCATCTGATGCAGCCCCTACCCCTTTCACTGCGGGGCGACAACCGCTAGGGCGCAGGATATGAACGCCCCCTTTCCCGAAACGCATGGCAGCGCGCAAAAGCTGCCCCTCAAGGTGCTGATTGCTGCTCCGCGCGGCTTCTGCGCCGGTGTCGACCGCGCCATCGAAATCGTCGAGCGTGCGCTCGATCGATATGGCGCGCCCGTCTATGTCCGCCACGAGATTGTCCACAACCGCTATGTGGTGGATGCGTTGCGCGCAAAGGGCGCAATTTTCGTGGAGGAACTGGACGAGGTGCCCGAAGGCGTGCCGGTGGTTTTCAGCGCCCACGGCGTGCCCAAATCGGTTCCGGCAGAGGCGGAGCGGCGGCAGATGATCTATGTCGATGCCACCTGCCCGCTGGTGTCCAAGGTGCACCGCCAGGCCGAACGTCAGATAGAAGCTGGACGGCACATCCTGTTCATCGGCCACAAGGGCCATCCCGAAGTGATCGGAACATTCGGCCAGGTGGCCGAGGGTGAGATGACGCTGGTGGAAACCGTGGACGATGTCGACCGGCTCGAATTCCCCGAGGGGCAGGAACTGTCCTTCCTCACACAGACCACACTGTCTGTGGATGATACGGCCGATATCATCGCCGCGCTCAAGATTCGCTATCCGCAGATCGTGGCGCCCAAGGCGGAAGACATCTGCTATGCCACATCAAACCGCCAGGCGGCGGTCAAGGACGTGGCGCCCGAGGCAGATCTGGTGCTGGTTATCGGCGCGCCCAACTCCTCCAATTCGCTGCGGCTGGTGGAAGTGGCCGAGCGCTGCGGCACGCCTGCCCGGCTGATTGAACGCGCGACCGAGATTGATGAAAGCTGGCTTGAAGGCGTGGCAACCATCGGCATTTCCGCCGGGGCCTCTGCCCCGGAACTGCTGGTGCGCGAAGTTGTCGACCGCCTGTCGCAGTGGCGCGCGGTGGAAGAACGCACGATCATCTCCGCCGAGGAGAAGATGGTTTTCAAGCTGCCCCGGCAATTGATGGAATAGGTGCGGCGTGGCCGTTTATACGCATCTGTCGGCAGATGACCTGTCCAGCCTGATCGCGCATTACGATGTTGGCGAACTGGTCAGTGCCAAGGGCATTGCCGAGGGCGTGTCCAATTCCAACTGGCTGATCGAGACGACCGGCAGCGACGCCGCCCGCAAGAATGGTGGGGGCGCGCGCTACATTCTGACCATGTATGAATTCCGCATCGAAATGCGCGACCTGCCGTTCTTCCTGGGACTGCTGGACCTGCTGGCGGACAAGGGTTGCCCGGTGCCGCGCACGATTCATGACCGGGACGGCGCATCGTGGCGCAAGATTGGTGACAAGGCCGTGGCGCTGATAGAATTCCTGCCCGGCGTTTCCATTGACCGGCCCCAGCCCGAACAGGCCCGGTCCGTGGGCAAGGCGCTGGCGGAGATTCACCTTGCCGCAGCGGATTATGACAGCCGCCGCAATGAAATGGGCCTGGCATCGTGGCAGGAACTGACCGACCAGTGCGGCCCCGAAGGCCTGGCGCAGATCGATCCCGCCCTGCCCGCCATCGTCAAGGATGCACTGGCCTATCTGACCGCGAACTGGCCCGCCGGATTGCCGCAGGGCGTGTGCCATGCCGATCTGTTCCCCGATAACGTGCTGATGCTGGGCGACCGGGTGAGCGGGCTGATAGACTTCTATTTCGCCTGCACCGATTTCTTCGCCTATGATCTGGCCGTGACCCACGCCGCGTGGTGCTTTGCCGATCACGGTCGCACGTTCCGGCCGGAAATCTCCACCGCGCTGATGGCGGGTTATGAAAGCGTGCGTCCCCTGAGCGAGGCCGAGCGCGCCGCATTGCCCATTCTGGCACGCGGTGCGGCAATGCGCTTTATCGCCACGCGCGCCTATGATTGGCTCAACACTCCGGCCGATGCGCTGGTGACGAGAAAGGACCCGATGGACTTCGCCCGCCGCCTGCAATTCTATGCAGAGCAGGGCGCGAAGGCTTTTGCAGGCGTATGAAAAAAGTCGATATCTTCACCGATGGCGCCTGCAAGGGCAATCCCGGCCCCGGCGGCTGGGGCGTGCTGCTGCGCATGGGCAGCCACGAAAAGGAAATGTCCGGCGGGGAGGACGATACCACCAACAACCGGATGGAGATGACCGCCGTCATCCGCGGCCTTCACGCGCTGATCGAACCGTGCGAAGTCACCATCCATTCGGACAGCAAATATGTCATCGACGGGATGACCAAGTGGATCAAGGGATGGCAGAAGAACGGCTGGATCAATGCCAGCAAGAAGCCGGTGCGCAATGCCGATCTGTGGCATGATCTGATTGAGGCTGTGCGTCCGCACAAGGTGACCTGGCAATGGGTCAAGGGCCACAACGGCCACGTAGAAAACGAAAGGGTCGACCGCCTCGCCAGCGATGCTGCGGACGAAGCGGTCAACAGACCTTCAGCTTAGCTGTTGTCTTCGGTGGGTGCGTCCGGGCCGTTCTTCTTGATCGAAGCGATGGCGTTCTCGGCACTCGACTTGCTTGAGTAGCCTTCGGTCGAGAACATGACCTCCGAATTATACTTGAAGCGCACGCGGAACTCGCCTGCCTTGTCCTTATAAATCTCAAACTTGTGAGCCAAAGCTTCTCTCCTCTTGAACGATTCGCGACAAGCCTAACGATTGTGTGACAATTGGCTAGCCAAAGCGCGCAGGGCTGTAATCTGCCGCTTGAATGCCCTTGGTCATGTCATCGCGCGGCAGGTCCAGCAGCAGCTGCGCGGCAAGGCGCGCGGCGGCAGGCGCAGTCTGGATGCCGAACCCGCCCTGCCCGGCAAACCAGAACAGGCCATCGCAGCGCGGATCGTGGCCATAGACGGGCCGCCGGTCGGGCGCGAAACTGCGCAGGCCCGCCCATTTGCGCTCCAGCGCTTCGATTTTCCAGCCCACCACGTGCTCGAACCGGTCGATCGCCACAGCAATATCCATCTCCTCCGGCGCGGCATCGCACGGCTGGCTGGGCGTTTCGTCATGCGGGCTGAGCCACAGGCGGCCGTTCTCCGGCTTGAAATAGAAGGTTCCGTTGATGTCCAGCACCAGCGGCATGTCCGCAGCGGGCGCAGGGGCCACGCGCAATTGTGCCACCGTGCGGCGATAAGGCGTTATGCCCAACGCCTGCGCCCCGGCCATCTGCGCCAGCGGATCCGCCCAGGCACCCGCGGCATTGACCAGAATGTCTGCATGCACAGTGATCCCGCCGTGAAACTGCAGCAGCCAGCCATCGCCATTCCTCTGGGCAGAGACCAGCCGGTGCCGGTTGCGCACCGCCACGCCGCCTGATCTGGCCTGCCCCAGATAATGCTGATGCAGCGCGCCCACATCGATATCGGCACAATGCGGCTCACTGATCGCCTGCGTCCAGCCGGGCAGGATGCCGGGAACCTGCCGCTCGATCTCGTCCCGCCGGACCGTTTCTATCGATACGCCCGTTCCGGCAAAGCTGCTGGCAAAGTCCTGCAAAGCCGCCTCGTCCTGATCGCGCGCAATATACAAGGCCCCGCGCTGGTGCAGGAAGCCGCCTTCGCGCAGCCATGTGCCGGATGCCAGTGTGAGCGGAACGATGGAGGGGCCGCCATAGCACTCCTCCCAGAAGGCAGCGGAGCGTCCGGTGGCGTGATAGCCGGGAAACTCCTCCGCCTCTGCCAGCAGCACACGGGCATGGGGCGCCAGCTCCGCCGCCAGGCTCGCCCCTGCCATTCCGGCGCCGATCACGGCAATATCGAAGTGTTCGTTCAAACCGGGGCGAGCCTGTTCAGGAAATCGTCCAATTGTGCAAGCGCCCGGTTGCGCACCGGGTCTGCCTCGCGCAGGATTTCATGTGCCGCTTCCGGACCGAATTCCACCAGCCGGGCATGGGGAAGGCGGCGCGCTGCACGGCGAATGGCGCGCGGGCTGACCAGCTTGTCACCCTTTACCGCAAGGATCAGCACCGGCGTTGCAACCGCCTCCAGCATGCCGGGCCTGTTGAGCAGGCTGATCGATCGCAGCGCGCTGGCCACCCAGCTCCAGCTGCCCGGACCCATCACCAGCTGGGGCCGGTGATCTCGCCACCACAGTTCATCCGCATAGCGCGCATCGTCATGGGTCAGCAGCCGCTGGCGAAAACGCGGGACTTCGCCGGGCTTCTCGCTCCATTTCCACGCCGGACGGCGCGAATCGCCCAGCCACATCTGCACTCGGGCCACGCCGCGTTGCAGCCAGACGGGCAGAAACTGGGGCTGCACACCCAGCATTGGCGCGATCATGACCAGCCCATCGCAGTGCGGCTGCAAAGTTTTTTCAGCCAGAGTGCGCAGCACCAGATGGCCGCCCATCGAATGGCCGGCCAGCACCAGCGCCCCCTCGCGCCCCTTTGCCCAGTCGCTCCAGAATGCGGCCAAATCAGCCGTCCAGATGCCGAAATCATCGATATGGCCGGTCACCGCATCGGCGCCCAGACGGCCCGAACCGGCCTGTCCGCGCCAGTCGGCAGCGCTTACCCGCCAGCCCAAGAGGCGCAGGTTTTCAAACGTTTCCAGATACTTCTCATAAAAATCGCCGCGTCCGGGCATGAACAGTATCGATCCGCGCACCGGCACGTGATCATCGGGCGGGGGAAAATCGATCCAGCGGATTTCATGCCCGTCAGGCGCGCGCCACATGGCCTCGCTGGCACCGGGCGGAATGGCCCTGCGGTCAAACTCTGCCGCCGGGAACTTTCCGCTTTGACTAATACCAGCCTCCTGCCCGTGGTTACTATTTGGTAAGTGATCGCCGCTAGCACACGAAATCCAAGGGGAACCTGAGGGACTTTCGATGCTAGACGATCCGATCAAGTACGGTTTGCTTGCCGCATTGGCAATCGGGCTGCTGGTAGCAGCCTTCACCGATATCACGCAGCGCAAGATCGCCAATTGGCTCAACGCAGCCATTGCTCTTGGCGCGCCGGTTTACTGGTGGGCCAGCGGCATGTCGCTGTGGCCAGACATCGCCATCCAGCTCGGCATCGCGGTGGCGACCTTCCTGGTACTCTCTGTGGTGTTTGCCCTGCGCGCCATGGGCGGCGGAGATGTGAAATTGCTGACCGCGATGGCGCTGTGGATCGCACCGGTCCACTTCCTGAAATTCCTCATCATGATGGCGCTGATCGGCGGCGTGCTGACGATCGTGGTCGCCGGATGGCACATCATGCGCCGCGAGCGTGACAAGATCGCAATTCCCTATGGCGTGGCCATCGCCTCTGCCGGGCTGTGGATCATCATCGCATTCTATCTTCCCGTTTCCACGCTGGGCGGCGTGGCGGGGTGAACCTCATTTTAACCAATTACGACCTATGCGGTGAAATCCAATCCGCAAGGTTCACGAAGGGGGCTTGAAGCACCATGGACAAGAAGAAGCTCATTTTGCTGCTGGGAGCGCTGATCATAGCGATCGGTACCGCTCTTGCTGCCCGGAGCATGTTTGCCGGCGCCGCCGCACCAGAGGTGGAAGCCGCCCCCGTTGAACCGCAGGGACCCAAGGTCCTGGTCGCCAAGCGCGGCCTGCCGGTCGGCACGATCATCACTGCGGATGCCATCGGCTTCCAGCTGTGGCCGCAGGAACTGGTTCAGGATGCCTACTTCATCGACGGTGAAGCCAATATGGAACTGCTGATGGGCACCGTTGTGCGCCATGCCATTACCGCTGGCGAGCCGGTGACACAGGGTTCGCTGGTCGCTCCTGGCGATCGCGGCTTCCTTGCTGCGGCGCTTGGGCCGGGCATGCGTGCCGTGACCGTACCTGTTTCCGCCCGCACGGGTGTTGGCGGCTTCGTCTTCCCGGGTGACCGCGTTGACCTGGTGCTGACCCAGACCATCCAGGGTGAAGACAGCCAGGGGCTGCAGACGTCGGAAACTATCTTGCAGAACCTGCGCGTTCTGGCGACCGATCAGTCCACCGAAACCACCACCACCGAAGACGGCCGCACCGTGGTCCGCGCCTTCCGCACGGTCACTCTGGAAGTGACCCCGCGCATCGGTGAGAAGGTTGCCGTGGCGCAGACCATCGGCACACTCAGCCTGTCGCTGCGCTCGATCGCGGACAACCAGTCCGAACTCGACCGCGCGATTGCTTCGGGTGATATCGAAGTGCCGGCCAATGCCTCGCAAGAGGAAGAGGACCTGTTCCTTCGCCAGGCGGTTTCCCGCCCGCGTGATGGAGCCACCACCTATGTGACCGGCGGCGATGTGTCGCGCTTCCAGCGCCGCACCATGCCGTCGACCAGCAGCAATACCGCGCAACCCACCATGACAGTCAACGCTCCTCCTGCGGCTGCCGGCTTCAACGGAGTGGCACGTCCCAGCGGGCCGACGGTCAATGTGACCCGCGGCAAGGCCACCACCGTTGAATCCGTGGACCGCGGCGCCGGTGCGATCCTCGATCGCCAGGCCCAGGCCATGGGTGCAGGCGGCGATACGGCCAGACTCGGCCCGTCGAGCCTGCGGTGATCACCATGACAACCATCAACACACCTCGCCAATCCGCTCATTCAACCGGATGCAATTCTAGGGGCAAATCAATGCAGAGCCGCCTTTTCAAGACCGTGCTGACCGCCGCATGTGCGATCGCACCTCTGGCCGCCGCGCCCGTGGGCACGGCACACGCCCAGGCCGTTGTCAGCCCGGCGCAGGATATCGTCCTGTCGATCGGCCGCGGCGAGCTGGTGACCGTACCGGGCAATATGGCCGATATCTTTGTCGCCAACGAAACGGTGGCCGATGTCCAGGTCAAGTCGCAGCGCCAGCTGTTCGTGTTTGGCCTGGCCGGCGGAGAGACCACCATCTACGCCAGCAATGCCAACGGAGACATCATCTGGTCTGCCAATGTCCGGGTCGGCTCCAACATCGATTCAATCGATCAGATGCTGGCTCTGGCCATGCCCGAAGCGCAGATCTCGGTCGCGACGATGGGTTCCAACACCGTGCTGCTGACCGGCACTGTGGCTGCTCCTGAAGATGCTGCCGAGGCCGAGCGCCTGGTGTCCGCATTCGTGGGCGAGGGTGCCAATGTCATTTCGCGCCTGCGCATGGCGACACCGCTGCAGGTCAACCTGCGCGTCCGCTTCGCTGAAGTCAGCCGTTCGCTGGTGCGCGCAATCGGTGCCAATCTGACCACGGTCGATGGCACTGGCGGCTTCCAGTTCGGCGTTGGCCAGGGTCGCGGCGCGGTTTCGCAGTTCGTGCCTTCCTATATCGATCCGGTAACCGGCCTGCGCGTGCCAATGGGCCCGGTCGCGGTTGGTGCCGCGCTTGATGGTGAAGGCTATAATATCGTTGACCAGATTACCCCTGGTACCACGCTTGGCGCCTTTGGCCGACTGCTGGGAATGGATATCGGCGCCGCGCTCGACCTTGCCGAACGCGAAGGCCTGGTGACCACGCTTTCACAGCCCAACCTGACAGCGCTCTCGGGCGAGTCGGCGGAATTCCTCGCCGGCGGTGAATTCCCGATCCCGCTGAGCCAGGGCCTGGGCACGACCACGGTCGAATACAAGAAATATGGCGTCAGCCTGGCCTATTCGCCCACCGTGCTTTCCAACGGCCGCATCTCGCTGCGTGTCCGCCCGGAAGTGTCCGAGCTTTCCAGCCAGGGCGCAGTGACGCTGAACGGCTTCCAGATCCCCGCGCTGACCATTCGCCGCGCGGAAACGACGATCGAACTCGGCTCCGGCCAGAGCTTCATGATCGCCGGACTGCTCAGCAACAATGCCCAGAACACGATCGACCGCGCCCCCGGCGCAGGCGAGATTCCGATCCTGGGCAATCTGTTCCGCTCCACCGAGTTCCGCCGCGGCGAAACCGAGCTGGTGATCGTGGTGACGCCGTATCTGGTCGAACCTGTGAGCGACCGCGAAATCGTGCTGCCGACAGATGGCTTCCATGCCCCGACGGCGGCCGAGCAGTTCCTGCTCAATCGCGAGCACAATGGTGTGAGCGGGGAAACCCGCCCGATGCCCAGCGCAATCGAAAGCGCACCGGCGGGTCCGGGCCTGAGCGTGACCGACCAGTCCGGTCAGCCGCTGGCTGATGGCGCGGCTCCGTCCGGTTCCAGTGAACAAAGCGCCGAGGCAGCAGCCCCCGGCTTCAGCCTGAATTGAGAGAGGTGATCGCAATGACCATTCACATGAAACGCAGTGCCGCTGTGGCCATCGCTCTCTCGCTCGGCATGGGCCTGGGCGCATGTACCACCCCTTCGCCGGCCAATTCGTCGCTCAACAGCGTCAACCAGCCGGTCGTCCAGCGCTCCAACTTCACGCTCGACCTGATGGCCAGCAGCAGCGGCCTGACCGTGCCCGAACAGTCCCGTCTGGCAGACTGGTTTGAAGCTATGGAGCTTGGCTATGGCGATCGCGTCTCGATCGACGATCCGCTCGCCAGCGATGCCGTTCGCGAGGATGTGGCCGCAATCGCCAGCCGCCAGGGCATTCTCGTCAGCGAAGGTGCACCTGTCACGGTCGGCTATGTCGATCCCGGCAATGTGCGCGTGGTTGTAACGCGATCGACCGCTTCTGTGCCCAATTGCCCCAACTGGTCGGGCAATGCCAACGGCAATCTGGGCAACAATACCTCGCCCAATTTCGGCTGTTCGGTGAACAGCAACCTGGCCGCGATGATCGCCGATCCCGAGCACCTGCTCAACGGGGCAGCGGGCACCGGCGACACGGTTGTGATGAGTTCGACCAAGGCCATCGCAGCATACCGCGACAGCACGCCTACGGGCGGTGAACTGCCCACAGTTTCCAGCACGGGGAATTAAGCGATGAATGCTCCTTTCAAATCCGGCCCTTCGGGCAACCGCGATCCCTTTGCCGCCTTTATCTGTGATGAAAGCGCGCTGGATGTCCTGCGTCCGGTCATCATCGAGATGGGCTGGCAGCCGGAGAAGTGCAACAAGGGCGGCCTGCGCAATGCGGTGCAATCTCTGTCGATCTCCGCCAGCCCGGCCATCCTGATGGTCGATCTGTCGGAAAGCGGCGATCCGCTCAACGATATCAACGCGCTGGCCGAAGTGTGCGAGCCAGGCACGGTGGTGATTGCCATCGGCCAGGTCAATGACGTGCGCCTGTACCGCGATCTGCTGTCCAGCGGCATTCACGATTACCTGCTCAAGCCGCTTTCGGCCTCGCAGCTGCGTGATGCGCTGACCCAGGCGCAGGCGGTGTTCTCTGCCCCGCGCAATACCGAACACGACGGCGAAAAGAAGCACATCGCCACTGCCGTGGTCGGCACGCGCGGCGGTGTGGGCGCATCGACAATCGCGACGTCCATCGCCTGGCTGTTTTCGACCGAGCATGAACGCTCGACCGCGCTGCTCGACCTCGATGTCCATTTTGGCACAGGCGCGCTGACGCTCGATCTGGAGCCGGGCCGCGGCCTGACCGACGCGATCGAAAATCCCAGCCGCATCGACGGGCTGTTCATCGAACGCGCCATGATCCGCGCCAATGATCGCCTGGCGATCATGTCCGCCGAAGCACCAATCAATTCGCCGCTGATGACCGATGGATCGGCCTTCATCCAGCTGGAGGAGGAATTCCGCTCTGCGTTCGACATGACGGTGATCGACATGCCGCGCAACATGCTGATCAACTTCCCCCACCTGCTGACCGATGTGAACGTGGTGACGCTGGTTACCGAGATGACGCTCGCCTCCGCGCGTGACACCATTCGCATCCTGTCGTGGCTCAAGTCCAATGCGCCCACGGCGCAGCCGATGATCGTGTGCAACAAGGTGCATCAGGGCGCGAGCGAGATCAGCAAGGCCGATTTCGAGGCTTCGATCGAACGCAAGATCAACTTCACGATCCCGTTCGAACAGAAGGCCGCAATCAACGCCGCCAAGCTGGGCCAGACCTTTGCCGAAGCCAACCGCTCGGCAAAATCCGCCGCTGTCATGCACGATGTGGCCAATGCCATCATCGGCGCGGGCAGTGACGAGGGGGCGAGCCTGGAACAATCGAGCAAGAGCGGCACCTCGTTGCTGGGCAAGTTCGATCTCAAGGCAATGCTGTCCAAGAAGAAAGAGCCGGAAACCGCTGGCGCGGCCCAATCGGCATAATGAACCGAGTCCGGGCGAGGCGGCCTTTCGGGGCCGCCAGACCCGCCATGTGCAACAGTCAACTTAGCGAAGGCGAGACATGAGCATCTTACAGCTTCTGCTGGTGGGGGTTGGCCTTATGGGACTGATGGTCCTGGGCTATACCATGCTGGCAGGTCCAAACGCCGCCAAGGCAAGTCAGCGCAGGCTGGAAGCCGTTCGCTATCGCCATTCCGAAAGCACCAAGGACAAGGTCGAATCGCAGCTGAAAAAGGCCATCGCGGCGCGCAAGCCGAAGATGCACAAGGCCGCTGGTTCCTCCTCACGCGGGGAAGCCCTGTCGCTGCGGATCGATCGCACCGGCATGCGCTGGACGGTGGCACAATATCTCTATGGTTCGCTGGGTCTGGGTCTGGTGGTTACCGCGCTGCTGTATCTGCAGACCGGTGCCGCACTGCTGGCAATGGGTGTTGGCGTCATGGTTGGCGCCGGCCTGCCCCACATGGTGGTCAAATTCATGATCAAGCGCCGGACCAACGGCTTCAACAGCAAGTTTCCCGATGCCATCGAATTGCTGGTGCGCGGCCTCAGGTCGGGCCTGCCGGTGGCAGAAACGCTGAGCGTGGTCGCGAGCGAGGTTCCCGGCCCGGTCGGATCGGAATTCCGCAGCGTGGTGGAACGCATGAAGATCGGCCGCACGATGGAAGATGCGCTGCAGGAAACCGCCAACAAGCTCGGCACTGCCGAGTTCCAGTTCTTCGTCATTACCCTGGCCATTCAGCGCGAGACGGGCGGCAATCTGGCTGAAACGCTGTCCAACCTGGCAGAAGTTCTGCGCAAGCGCAGTCAGATGAAGCTGAAGATCAAGGCCATGAGCTCTGAATCAAAGGCTTCTGCCTATATCGTGGGCTCCCTGCCCTTCATCGTGTTCGGGATGATCTACTGGATCAATCCTGAATATCTGGCCGGCTTCTTTTCCGATGACCGCCTGATCGTGACCGGTCTTGGCGGAATGGTATGGATGGCTATCGGCGGCTTCATCATGGCCAAGATGGTCAGCTTCGAAGTTTGAGCAAGAAAGGCTGATTGAACATGATTGCTCCCGCTTCCGGACCCACGCTCCTGGGCGTCGACGTTATCCTCGTCGGCACGATCCTGGCCGGCATTGCCGCCGCCGCCGTGGTCCTTGTCATCTATGCCGCCCTCACGGTGAAAGACCCGATGGCCAAGCGTGTCAAATCGCTCAACGCCCGGCGTACAGAGCTCAAGACGGGCATGATCACGCAAGGGACCAAGAAGCGCCAGAGCCTGGTCCGCAAGTCTGAAACCACGGACAAGCTGAAGGAAACCATGGAGGGCATGAAGGTCCTCCAGGAAAGCCAGGTCAAGCAGATCCAGCAGAAGCTGGCACAGGCCGGTTTCCGCAACAAGGAGATGGCGGTTGTCGTCCTCTTCTCACGCATGGTCCTGCCCATCGTGCTTGGCCTGATCGGCGTGACGATCTTCTACTGGACCGACGTGTTTCCCGACTGGAGCAGCACCAAGCGGTTCATGGGTTTCGCCACGCTGGTGATCCTTGGCTACAAGGCTCCCGAAATCTATCTCAGCAATGTCTCCGGCAAACGCATCAAGGAGATCCAGAAGGGCCTGCCAGATGCGCTGGATCTGCTGGTCATCTGCGCCGAAGCGGGCCTGACGGTGGATGCCGCCTTCAACCGCGTGGCCAAGGAACTGGGCCGTGCCTATCCCGAACTGGGTGACGAGTTTGCCCTGACCGCGATCGAGCTGTCGTTCCTCACAGAGCGTCGGCAGGCGTTCGAAAACCTGGCTTACCGTGTCGATCTGGATGCGGTGCGCGGTGTGGTGACGACAATGGTTCAGACTGAACGCTATGGTACGCCGCTGGCCTCTGCCCTGCGCGTGCTGTCTGCCGAATTCCGTAACGAGCGGATGATGCGGGCCGAGGAAAAGGCCGCGCGCCTGCCCGCGATCATGACCATACCGCTGATCATGTTCATCCTGCCCGTGCTGTTCATCGTGATCCTTGGCCCGGCAGCCTGTTCCATCGCAGACGCCTTTGCCGGCGATGGCCCTCCCGGCAGCGGCGGCGCCTGATCCGCTCAGCCGCCAAGGGCCCCGGACAGGGTCCCCGACAAGGCGCCCGACAGGGACCGACAAACGAAAAGGCCCCGCCGGTACTACCGTGCGGGGCCTTTTCTGTTGGAGCGGGTTTTGCGCTGGAGCCGGATATCTGCCCGGACAGTTCAGCTCACGCCGTAATTGTCGCTCTCTATGGCATCGTCGTCAAAGTCGCGGACCTGGCCGCGGACCTTTTCCAGCAGGGAGCGGAACTGATCCATCTCCTCCGCAGTGAAACCGTCAAACAGCGCGCGTTCCATTTCCACTGCCAGAGGCATGATCTGGCCGTGCATGGCCACGCCCGCCGGCGTCAGGTCCAGATGGTGCGACCGGCCGTCCTGCGCGTTGGGCGTGCGCACGGCAAGGCCGCGCTCCTCCAGCACCTTGCAGGCGCGGTTCACCGCCACCTTGTCCATCAATGTGCGGCGCGTCAGCTCACGCTGGGTGAGCGATCCGGAATCGCCCAAAACGGCCATCACGCGCCATTCAGGCACGCTGAGACCGAAGCGGGAACGGTATTCCTGGGCGATCCGTCCACTGACAGCATTCGACGTGATCGAAAGCTGATAAGGGAGGAATTTAGCGAGTGGTGTTGTCGGTTGCATAGGCAACTACCTTGTTCCAATGGTCTGCTTTTTGCAAGGAAATCACGTCTGGCGACCTAAACCGGCACATTTGTTACAATCCGGCCAGCCACCGCATCAAGGCGTGCAAGCGCCTGTTTGTCCCAGTGATCGGGCGGTGTGATGATAGCGATGTCGAGGATGGTATCGATGGGGCTGGCCTCCCGTTCGTCCGGCAGCGACTGCGCCAGCCTTGTCAGGCAGGATCGTGCCAGATCGGCATTGGCGCGCATGACCGCAAGGATGTCTGTCACGTCGACGTCCGCCTTCTCATCACGCCAGCAATCATAATCCGTGACCATTCCCAGCAGCGCGTAAGGCAGCTCCGCCTCGCGGGCGAGACGCGCTTCGGGCATGGCGGTCATGCCGATCACATCGGCACCCCACTGGCGATAGAGATGGCTTTCCGCGCGGGTGGAGAATTGCGGACCCTCTATGGCGACATAGGTTCCGCAACGGTGGACGGTGGCCCCGGCCTGCTCGGCCGCACTGGCAGCCAGGCCTGAAAGGCGCGGGCATACCGGATCGGCCAGTGGCACATGCGCCACAATACCGTTGCCGAAAAAGCTCCTGTCGCGCCCGACAGTGCGATCGATCAGCTGGTCAACCGCCACGAACGTGCCCGGCGCCATCGTTTCCTGCAGCGACCCTATGGCGGAAATGGCCAGAATATCGGTGACACCGCAGCGTTTCAGCACATCGATATTGGCACGGAAGTTCACATGGCTGGGGGACAGGCGGTGGCCTTTGCCGTGGCGGGCGATGAAGGTGAAACGCACATTGCCGATGCGGCCGGTGGTGACCGGACCGGAAGGTTCGCCAAAAGCTGAATTGACGGCAATTTCCTGCGCATCTTCCAGCGCACCGGGCTCATACAGTCCCGATCCGCCGATAACGCCGATATGCCACTGTCCCATCTGCTGAGCCATAAGCGCCCCTCCCTTTCCGCCCTGGCTCAGCGCGGACCCATGCGGATGCCGCCGTCCAGCCTGACGGTCTCGGCGTTGAAATAGCCGTTTTCGACCATGGTCATCACCAGGTCGGCATATTCCTCGGGATGGCCGAGCCGCTTGGGGAAAGGCACGGCGGCGGCGAGCGATTCCTGCACGTTTTCGGGCAGATTATCCATCAGCGGGGTCTTGAAGATACCCGGCATGATGGTGTTCACGCGGATGCCCTCGCTCATAAGGTCGCGCGCGATCGGCAGGGTCATGCCGTGAATCGCCGCCTTGGAAGCGGCATAGGCGACCTGGCCGATCTGCCCGTCCGTCGCCGCTACGGAAGCGGTGGAGACCAGCACGCCGCGCTCCCCATCGGTCAGCGGTTCGGCATTTTCCATCATGCCTGTGGCGGCCTTGGCCATGCACATGAAGCTGCCCACGGTGTTGACCATCAGCGTCTTGATGAACAGGTCCACCTTCATATGGCTGACCGCGCCGGTATCCCGGTCACGCCGGGTGATCTTGCCGATCGTGCCAATGCCGGCGCAATTGACCAGCACGCGTTCCTGCCCGTGCGCAGCGCGCGCGCGGGCGAATCCGGCATCGACGGAAGCCTCGTCGGAAACATCGACCTTGCAGAAGATCCCGCCGATTTCTGCGGCAACGCGTTCGCCGCGTTCCTCGTTCAGGTCGAACAGTGCGACCTTGGCCCCCTTGGCCGCCAGCGCCCTGGCGCTGGCTTCGCCTAGGCCGGAAGCCCCGCCTGTAACAATGGCTGCGATCGAGGAATCGACCTTCATCTGGCACCTTCTCCTGCTGCAAAAGCCGCCTGTGCGGCCCGGTTCAGGAGGTCCTAGCGGGGCCACTCACAGGGTCAAGCAATGGCAGTTAACAGCTCTGAAACGAATATGTGGTGAAACTGCAACAGGACTGCAACAATCTCGAGAAGAAGTATGATTGGAATTGAAACCAGTTCTACCTTCAAGCACGTCAGCTAGCAGCACCGTGCTATCCCCTTCTGGTCGCCCGGGGACACTAAGCGATCAGGGGGTACATCCAATTTCCAGGCCAATATTCGGCCGCATAGTGGGGACTGACCTGTGACATTTCGATCCGCATTGAGGGGCGCTAGTGCGCCCATCGCGCTTTCCGTGGCTCTCGCCGCGAACCCTGTTCTCGCGCAAGACGCCGAGGATGTTCTGATCACCGACGCCGAAGATGATGAGGCACCTGCCGCATCCACCGCCAGCCAGGGTGACATGATTTTCGTCACCGGTTCGCGCATTCGTCGTGACGAGTTCAGCTCTCCTGCACCGCTGACGGTCGTTGACCCGGAAATCGCAGTCCGCAAGGGCCTGATGGATACCGGCGAAATGATCCAGGGCTCACCGATTGCTGCCGGTTCTTCGCAGATCACCTCGGCGATCTCCTCGAACTTCGTCACCAATGGCGGTTCGGGCGCCCAGACGATCTCGCTGCGTGGCCTTGGTGCCGAGCGTACGCTGGTGCTGCTGAACGGTCGCCGTGCCGGGCCAGCCGGTACCCGCGGTGCCGTTTCGGCATTCGACCTCAACGTCCTGCCGCAGTCCATCGTCCAGCGCGTGGACATCCTGAAGGACGGCGCTTCGTCGATCTACGGTTCTGACGCCGTTGCCGGCGTGGTCAACCTGATCACCAAGACCGACACTGACGGTGTCGAGTTTGATTTCTTCGGCTCGGTTCCTTTCGAATCCGGTGGCGAATCCTGGTCTGCTTCAGCAACCTGGGGCACCACTTTTGATCGCGGCCACATCCTGGCGTCGGTCAACTACTATCGCCGTAACGAGCTGACTCGCGGCGACCGCGATTATCTCGGCTGCCCGGAAGCCTATGTGTTCACCGACACCACGCTCACATCGCGCGCCGACCTGATCGATCCGCGTACCGGCCAGTTTGCCTGTAATGGCGAGAGCGACATCACCTGGGGCCACGTGTGGACCTATGACGGCGCCGACCTTGGTTCCGCCGACGGCACCACCAACATTCCCAACAGCCCGGGCGGTTTCAGCTCGGTTCTGCTGCAGTACGACTATCCGGGTGACAACCTGGGTGCCACCGTCACTCCCAATGGTCCGGTGCAGTTCGCCGGCCAGATCGGCACGCCTCCGGGCTGGTACAACGTCAGCAACTCGGTTGCAGGCGCTGCGGTTACCAACAACTACCACCCGCTGATGGATTTCGACACGGTCATCCCGCAGACGGACCGTTACACGGTGTATGTTGACGGTGCCTATGAGCTGACCTCCAACATGGAGCTGTATGGCGAGTTCCTGTACAACAAGCGCAAGAACTACGTGAACGCATCGCGTCAGATCTGGGGCTTCGGCTACGGCGAAACCTTCGATTACTCCTATTACTACGATGGCTACCTGTATGAAGGCGGCTTCGCGGGCGATCCGCGTCCCAGTGCACAGGGTTGGTCCGGCTATGCCGTGTTCAGCCCCACCGCCTACACCGACCAGTTCGATAGCTGGCAGGAAGTGGACTACATGCGCGGCGTGCTCGGCGTTCGTGGCGATATCTCGGACAACTGGGGCTATGACATCTATGGTCAGTGGTCGCGTTCGGACGGTGATTATTCGCAGGTCCAGACCTTCAACGACTCCATCCTGGACTATAACTACTACCTGTCCGACCTGTGCGAAGGCACCACGGTCGGTGCGGGCACTCCTTACGAGCGTCCCTGCGTAGATGTGCGTCTGTTCGATCCGTATTTCCTGGCTGGTGAGTTCACTCCGGAAGAAGTGAACTTCCTGTTCGGCACGGAAACCGGCAACACTGTTTACGAACAGAAGTATGTTGAAGCCATCGTCAGCGGCGAAGTTTTCGAACTGCCGGGCGGCCCGCTTGGTCTGGCTCTGGGTGTCCAGTATCGTGAAGACACGATCGACGATAACCCCGGCTACATCACGCAGAACGCCAACGCATGGAGCGTGACCACTGCTGGCCGTACGGCTGGCCGGGTGCAGACCAAGGAAGCTTTCGGCGAAATCTCGCTGCCGCTTCTGTCGGACATTCCGTTCATCGAATCCTTCACCCTCACCGCTGCCGGTCGTCTCACCAACGTGAGCGCGCGCCGTACGGTTGATGGCCAGTCGGATAGCGACAACGGCAACTTCACCTACAAGCTGGGTGCTGACTGGGAACTGACTGACTGGTTCCGTGTTCGCGGCACCTACGGTACGTCGTTCCGTGCTCCGGCACTGTTCGAACAGTTCCTGGCCGACCAGACCTCGTCGCTTGGCCAGCGTGTTGTTGACCCGTGTATCCAGTGGCAGCGTAACCTTGATGAAGGCGCAATCACCCAGCAGTTCGCAGATAACTGTGCGGCTGACGGTGTTGGCCCGAACCACCTGGGCCAGGGCATCAGTGCAACGATCTTCACCGGTGGCCAGGTTGGCCGTCTCGACCCCGAGACATCGACCGCATGGACCGTCAGTGCGATCTTTGAGCCCACGCTGGACTTCCTGCCCAACACGCAGGTCAGCCTGGCTGTCGATTACTTCGAAATCGAAGTGAACGATGAAATCGCCCAGCTGGGTGGCTTCAACGTGCTGGCAGCCTGTTACGGTTCGGACTTCTTCCCGGAAGAGCCTCTGTGTGACCTGTTCGCACGTAACCAGGATCTTCCCTTGGGTGACCCGCGTCGTAACTCGGGTCTGCCTGCCAACGTTGCCTTCATCACCGATGACTTCCTCAACGTTGCTCGTCAGGAAAACCACGGCGTCGACGTGACCGCGCGTCTCGTCCATGATTTCGCTGGTGACGTGACCCTGACCATTCAGGGCCAGATGACCTGGCAGACCACGGACGTTGTGGAACTGTTCCCCGGATCGTTTGAGGACAGCAATGGCGAATCTGGCGAGCCCCGGTTCGTTGGCGACTTCCGCGTCCAGCTGGACACCGGTCCGTGGTCGCTGTTCTATGGCCTGGACGTGATCGGTGCCACCGATGACATTCAGGACTACGTCGACAACAACGGCGTCGATGCGGGCGGCAACCTCTGCTACCAGTTCACGACCTACCCGAACCCGGTATGTCTGGACCTGACGCAGTCGGCCAAGTTCTACCACAGCGTGTCGGTGACGCGTGAAATCGGTGACAACTTCGAGATTACCGCTGGTATCTCGAACCTCACCGACGTCCGTCCGCCGCGCACCTCCAACGTTGGCGGTGATGGTATTACGCAGTTCGGCCTGGGTGCCTTCCAGTCGCAGTATGACCTGCTTGGTCGTCGCGCCTTCGTGAACCTCAACATTCGCTACTGATCAGCAGCGAAGCTCAGGAAATGTGGGGCGGCGGGTGACAAACCCGCCGCCCTTCGTTTATCCGCGATAAACAAATCCAGAATTCGGGAAAAACCATGGTCACGATCCGCCTGAAGCAAGACACGCTGAATGAGGAAAACAAGAAGTTCGAGCAGATACCGCTTGAACGCTCGCTGTTTCTCAACTCCATTCCCAAGTCAGGCTCGCACCTGCTGCGCAACATCTTCCGCATGTTCGTGCCGCTGGAGGATCACTATGCCGACCAGTTCGTGCAGTTCGCCAATCTCAAGAAGCATGTCGAGGCGTTCAATCCCAACCGCAACCTGCTGAGCTGGGGGCACCTGCTGTTCTCCGATATCAGCGCGCTGGAAGCATCGGTCCCGCGCAAGCTGATCCTGGTGCGCGATCCGCATAGCTGGGTGCTGGCCCGCGCTCGCTTCTTCCTGTCGGATGAATTCGGCGATGAGAAGGTGATCGTGAAGAACGAGAACCTGCCGGTCGATTCACTGATCAATCTGATGATTTTCGGCATCCACAAGTCATCGCTGTCGATGCAGGAGATGTTCACCTACATGGGCGTCGCCTGGATGAATTGCGGCGATTCCAAGCTCGTACGCTACGAGGATCTGATCAAGGCGATCAAGAACCTCGACAGCGACGAGTCAGAGACTTTCTTCATGGACCTGTTCGCGGCCGCCGGCCTGCCCAAGGTGCCCGATGACTGGCGGGAGCGTGTGCGCATCGGTTCCGACCGCAAGCAAAGCTCCACCGCCAGCGAGAAGCTGACCGGCCGCGCCGACCTTGTGCCCAAGGTTCTGGGTGATGAGCACAAGCGGCTTATCGAATATGCAGCGCCCGGCCTGCGCAAGTTCCTGGGTTACGAATGACGTGAAAAGGGCCGGAAATCGCTTCCCGGCCCTCTCCTGTCTCACGCGTCTGTCCTGTGTCAGGCGACGCTCATCTTCAGTGCGCCGTCACCTTCATCGATCGTTACCGTTGAGCCATCGGGTATCTTGCCCGCCAGCAGCATGTCGGCCAGCGGGTCCTGCAGGTATTTCTGCACCGCCCGCTTCAATGGCCGCGCGCCATAGACCGGATCATAGCCCACCCGGCCAAGCCAGCGCAGCGCTGCATCGGACAGGTTGATGGTGATCTTGCGATCCTTCAGAAGCTTTTGCACCCGGCCGACCTGGATCGTCACGATCGGGGCCATGTGCTCCATGCCCAGGCGATGGAACAGGATGATCTCATCCAGCCGGTTGAGGAATTCGGGGCGGAAATGCGCGCGCACCACTTCCATAACCTGCGGTTCGACATCTTCCACCTTCTGGTCGTCGGTCAGGCTGGAGAGATACTGGCTGCCAAGGTTTGACGTCAGGATGATCAGCGTGTTCGAGAAATCGACCACCCTGCCTTGCCCGTCCGTCAGCCGGCCATCGTCCAGCACCTGCAACAGCACGTTGAACACGTCGCTGTGGGCCTTCTCCACCTCGTCGAACAGCACCACCTGATAGGGCCTGCGCCGCACGGCTTCGGTCAGCACACCGCCTTCTTCATAGCCGACATAGCCCGGGGGCGCGCCGATCAGCCGGGCCACCGCATGCTTTTCCATGAATTCCGACATGTCGATGCGGACCATCGCGCTGTCATCGTCGAACAGGAATTCGGCCAGCGCCTTGGTCAGCTCGGTCTTGCCCACGCCCGTCGGGCCCAGGAACAGGAAGGAGCCGAGCGGACGGTTGGGGTCCTGCAGGCCTGCGCGCGCGCGGCGCACCGCCTTGGACACGGCCACCACGGCCTGATCCTGCCCGATCACCCGCTTGCCGATGACCTCTTCCATCTTCAGCAGCTTGTCGCGCTCGCCCTGCATCATCTTGTCGACCGGAATGCCGGTCCACTTGCTGACCACGGCGGCGATATCGTCTTCGGTCACCTCTTCGCGCAGCAGCGCATTCTCGGTGGTCTGGGACGCAGCGACCAGCGCCTTTTCGAGTTCCGGGATGCGGCCGTATGAAAGCTCACCCGCCTTGGCCAGGTCGCCCGTGCGCTGGGCCTGTTCGAGTTCGATCCGCGCCTGGTCCAGCTCTTCCTTGAGCTTGCCCTCGGCATGGATCTTGTCACGCTCGTTCTGCCAGCGGGTGGTCAGCTCGCTCGATTGCTGCTCAAGATTGGCGAGTTCCTCGCGCAGGGTCGCAAGGCGATCCTTGGATGCCGCATCGCTTTCCTTGCCCAGCGCCGATTCCTCGATCTTGAGCTGGATGATGCGGCGGTCCAGGCCTTCGATTTCCTCCGGCTTGCTTTCCACTTCCATGCGGATGCGGCTGGCGGCCTCGTCCATCAGGTCGATCGCCTTGTCGGGCAGAAAGCGGTTGGAGATATAGCGTTCGGACAGCTGTGCTGCCGCCACGATCGCCGCATCGGTAATGCGCACGCCGTGGTGCAGCTCGTACTTTTCCTTGATGCCGCGCAGGATGGAAATGGTGTCCTCCACGCTCGGCTCATCCACGAACACCGGCTGGAAGCGGCGCTGGAGGGCGGCGTCCTTTTCGACATATTTCTGATATTCGTCGAGCGTGGTCGCGCCGATGCAATGCAGCTCCCCGCGGGCGAGCGCCGGCTTGAGCAGATTGCCCGCATCCATCGATCCTTCGGAGGCACCAGCGCCGATCAGCGTGTGCATCTCGTCAATAAACAGGATGATCTGGCCGTCTGCGCCCTTCACCTCGTCCAGAACGGCCTTCAGCCGCTCCTCGAACTCGCCGCGATATTTCGCGCCGGCGATCATCGATCCAAGATCGAGCGACATCAGCGAGCGATCCTTCAGGCTGTCCGGCACATCGCCATTGGCAATGCGCAGCGCCAGCCCTTCGGCAATGGCGGTCTTGCCGGTGCCGGGCTCGCCGATCAGGACGGGATTGTTCTTGGTGCGGCGAGCGAGAATCTGCACCGTGCGGCGGATTTCCTCATCGCGGCCAATCACCGGGTCCAGTTTGCCCTCGCGCGCAGCCTCGGTCAGGTCGCGGGCGTATTTCTTCATCGCGTCATAGGCGTTTTCGGCGCTGGCGGTATCGGCGGTCTTGCCCTTGCGCAGTTCATTGATGGCGCTGTTCAGCGCCTCTGCGGTGACATTGGCCGCGGCCAGCGCCTTGCCTGCCACGGTGGTCTTGGCCAGCACCAGTGCCAGCAACAGGCGTTCCACGGTGACATAGCTGTCACCCGCCTTCTCGGCCACTTGCTCTGCCTGATCGAGAACGCGCACGGCATCATTGTCGAGGCCGGGGGTCTGCTGGGCTCCGCCGCCCGAAACGGCCGGAATCTTGGCCAGCGCCTTGTCGATCTCAGTCACGGCCAGCGCGGCATTGCCACCGGCACGCTGGATCAGCCCGGCGGCCATGCCTTCATTATCCTCCAGCAGCGCTTTCAGCAGATGTTCCGTGCTGATCCGCTGGTGGCTGTTGCGAATGGCAACGGTCTGCGCGCTTTGCAGGAAACCCTTGGCGCGGTCGGTAAATTTTTCCAGGTTCATAACAGGCCCTCAATTCTAATTTGCTTCAAGATAGTGTTGCCAATTTGCAACACAAGCCCCCTTGGCAAATCCGGATACAAATTCAGGTGTGTTATTGCATTAAATCGGTAGGCGATGACGCAATGCAACCCCTGCTGGGGTGATTAGTGGGCCAACCCGCACCGATGGGCACTGATCCGGATCAATCAGCACTTCAAAAGCATATTTGCTGTGCTAGTAGATGCAGATGAAACCAGCTCGCATTCTCTCCGCCTTCCTGCCCTTCGCCCTTCTGGCCGCATGTACTGCGCCAGTTGCGGCTCCTCCGGTCATCTCCGCCCCGGCGACGGCCAGCGAACAGGGAGCGAGCAATCTGGCAGCAGGCGATCTGTCCGGCCTCGTTGCCCAGATCGACATTCCTTATGAGACGTTCACGCTGGCCAACGGTCTGACGGTGATCGTCCATACCGATCGCAAATCCCCCATTGTGGGCGTGACCACATATTACCGCGTCGGTTCCAAGAATGAACCGCGCGGCCGCACCGGCTTTGCCCATCTGTTCGAACACATCATGTTCAACGGCAGTGAGAATGTGGAGAATTTCGACATCCCGATGGAGGGTGCCGGCTCCACCCCCACCAATGGCTCCACCTGGTATGATCGCACCAACTATGTCGAAACCTTGCCGACTGGCGCGCTCGACCGGGCGCTGATGATGGAATCCGACCGCATGGGCTATCTGCTCGGCGCGGTGACGCAGGAAGACCTCGATCGCCAGCGCGGCGTGGTGCAGAATGAAAAGCGCCAGGGTGACAATCAACCTTACGCTCTGGCCGAATATAGCGTGAATGACCGGCTCTTGCCCGTGGGCCACCCCTATCGCCACGCGACCATCGGATCGATGGCGGATCTGTCCGCAGCATCGCTGGAGGATGTGCGCAGCTGGTTCACCAACAATTACGGACCCAATAACGTGGTGCTGGCGCTGGCGGGCGATATCGATGTCGCCACCGCCCGCGCTGCCGTGGAACGCTGGTTTGGCGATATTCCGCGCGGCCCCGATGTGCCGCCCGTGGCGGCTGAGCCGGTGACGCTGGCCGAACCGATCTATGAGGAAATGGCCGATCAGGTCAGCCAGGTGCGGGTATCGCGCAACTGGACTGGCCCCGGCATGACCCATCCCGATTCCGTACCCTTGCAGGTTGGGACCTATATCCTCGGCGGCCTGTATTCCTCGCGCCTCGACAATGCGATGGTCTATGGCGAGGAGCTGGCGACGCGGGTTTCCGCCGGAACGCAGGCACATGAGCAGATCAGCTTCATCTCGGCCGACTTCGACCTTGCACCGGGCGCTGACCGCGAAGCAGCCGAAGCGCTGTTCAATGCAGAGATTGAGCGCCTGATCACAGAAGGGCCCACCACCGAGGAAATCTCGCGCGCGGCCACGCAGCTGATCTCCGGCCAGCTTGGCGGGCTGGAACGCGTGGGCGGGATGGACGGCAAGGGTGCGAAGCTTGCGGAAAGCCTGCTCTACACCGGCGATCCTGAATTCTACCGCAAGGACTTGCAGCGTATCGCCGCGCTGACCCCTGCCGAAGTGCGCGATGCCATGCAGCGCTGGATGACCCGCCCCGCCTATACGCTGGTGGTGGTGCCCGGAGAGCGCACACTGGACGGCGCGCTGATGGGCGGCTGGGGTGATGAAGCGACCGTGCCATCCCGCGCACCCGATGCAGGCGGCGGCGTCACCGCGCAGCGCACCGGCCCTCCGCGCGCCATACCCGATGTGGCGGATGTGTCGGACCTGGAATTCCCCGATGCCCGGCGCGCACGGCTCGCCAACGGCATAGAGGTGGAACTGGTGCAGCGCTCCACCGTGCCGCTGGTCACTATCGCGCTTTCGCTGGATGCAGGATCGTCCGTCGATGCCCGCGCTGAGGCAGGCAAGCACGAACTGATGATGGACATGCTGACCGAAGGCACCGCAACGCGCGGGCCGCTGGACATCGTGATCGAGCAGGAGGAACTGGGCGCCAGCATTTCCGCGTCGACCGGTGTCGATGCCAGCCGCGTCTACCTCAGCTCGCTGACCAGCAATTTGCCGCAATCGCTGGAGCTGATGGCCGATGTCACGCTCAACCCCAGCTTTGCCGACGATGCCTTTGCCCGCGTGCAGGGCCAGCGTCTGGCAGAGATCGAGGATGAGCGCACATCGCCCGGATCGCTGGCTACACGCGCGCTCGGCCCGCTGCTGTACGGACCGGACCATCCCTATGCGATGGCCGCCACCATTGGCGACTATGACGTGATCGAACAGCTGACACCGCAGATGCTGCGCGCCGAACATGCCGAATGGTTCCGCCCGGATCTGGCAAAGTTCACCGTGGTGGGCGATATCGACATGGCCGAACTGCTGCCGCTTCTCAATCAGGCCTTTGGCAGCTGGACGGCCCCTGCCGCCCCGCCCCCGGCCAAGGCCATCAACCAGCCGACACCGCCTGCGCAAGCGCGGCTGGTAGTGATTGACCGCCCCAATTCTCCGCAATCGGTGCTGCTGCTGGGCCGCCTGCTGCCCCTCAAGGGCACAGACAGAGGGACAGAAGCGCTGGAACTGGCCAATGAGGTAATCGGCAACGGCTTCCTTTCGCGCCTCAATGACGATCTGCGTGAGACACGCGGCTGGACCTATGGCGTGCGATCCTCCATCGCCCCGCGTCTGGCGAGCACCAGCTTCACTGTATCCACCGCTGTGCAATCTGATCGCACGGCAGATTCGATCCGCGTGATCCTGGAGCAGCTGGAGGCATTTCCGGCGCAGCGTCCGGTGGATGAACTGGAATTGCAGCGCGTGACCGATGGCAATATCCGCGGCCTGCCCAATCGCTTTGAGACCAATGGCCAGGTGCTGGCTGCGCTGCTCGGCAATGATCTGCTGGATCGGCCGGACGATTATCAGGAGAGCCTGCCGTCAATCTACCGGGCCATCGATGCCAATGCGATCAACGCCGCTGCCACGCAATATCTGCACCCGCGCGCGCTCACCATCGTGGTGGTGGGTGATCGCGCGCAGATTGACGAGCAGATCGCCACGCTGGGCATGGATGTGACCTATCTGGATGCGGAGGAACTGTAAGGCCCCCGCCCTGGTCCTCTGCCCTCGCCCCGCGTCAGGGCTCAGCCCTTGTACTGCTGCCGCAGCGCCTGATAGGCGACCGCTGTCGCCGTATTCGCCATATTGAGCGAGCGTATATGCTCTGACCGCATCGGCAGGTTGAATATCCGGTGCTGCCAGGGCCGGGTAATCTCCGGCGGCAGGCCGGTGGTTTCCCGCCCGAACACCAGATAGGCATCTTCGGGATAGTCGGGATCGTAGAACGACTGCGCGCCATATTCCTCGAACAGGAACAGCTGGTCTTCGCGCGGGCAGCGCGCTGCGATGAAGTCCTCCCAGCTGGCGAATTCCACCAGCCGCACATGCTTCCAGTAATCCAGCCCGGCACGCTTCACCCGGCTCTCCGTCAGCTCAAAACCCAGCGGATGGATCAGGATCAGTTCCATATCCAGCGCCACGCACGTGCGCCCCATCGCTCCGGTATTACCGGGGATTTCCGGCGTCACGAGGACGATGGACATGGTGCCGGGCATGGTTGCGGTCATGGCGCGGCGCGAACGCTACCCCAGCTTCGCCTTCAGGATCTGGTTGACCACCGCCGGATTGCCCTTGCCCTGCATGGCCTTCATCGTCTGGCCCACGAAGAAGCCGAACAGCTTGTCCTTGCCGCCGCGATATTCCTCGACCTTGTCGGGGTTGGCGGCGAGCACGTCATCGATCACCGCCTCAATGGCGCCGGTGTCGCTCTGCTGCTTGAGGCCTTCGGTATCGGCAATCTCGTCCGGCGCGCGGCCGGTCTTGAGTACGATTTCGTAGATTTCCTTGGCCTGGCCGCCGCTGATCTCGCCTGCATCCTGCATGGTCAGGATGGCCGCCTGCGCCTGCGCGGTGGCATGGGCGGGATCGGCTTCATCGCCCAGCGCCTTCATCACGCCCGGCGCGACGGAGAGCGACCAGTTGGCGACCTGCGTGGCGACCTTGGCCTCGCTCTTGCCGATGGCCTGCGCGGTGGCGGCCAGCAGCGTTTCGAAGCGGGCGAAGGTTTCCACCTCCGCCGTCAGTTCACGCGCATTATAGTCCGTCAGGCCCAGCTCACCGGTGTAGCGCGCGCGCTTGGCATCGGGCAGTTCGGGCAGAGAGGCGCGGCATTCTTCCAGGAACGCATCGTCCAGTTCCAGCGGCAGCAGGTCCGGATCGGGGAAATAGCGATAGTCGTGCGCATCTTCCTTGCTGCGCATGGACCGCGTGGTGCCCGTGCCCGGATCGAACAGGCGCGTTTCCTGCACGATCTTCCCGCCATCTTCCAGCACATCGACCTGGCGCTGCGCCTCATGCTCGATCGCCTGCATCACGAAGCGCACCGAGTTGACGTTCTTGGTTTCCGTGCGCGTGCCCAGATTGGGATCGCCAACCTTGCGCACAGAAACGTTCACGTCCGCGCGCATGGAGCCTTCCTCCATATTGCCGTCGCAGCTGCCGACATAGCGCAGGATGGCGCGCAATTTGCGGATATAGGCACCCGCCTCGGCAGGCGAGGTCATGTCCGGATCGCTGACGATTTCCATCAGCGCCACGCCCGTGCGGTTGAGATCGACATAGGACATGGTGGGGTGCTGGTCATGCATCAGCTTGCCCGCATCCTGCTCCACGTGAATGCGCTCGACCCCGATAACCTTGTCCACCGGAATGCCGGCCTTTTCATCGGCCTCGATCGTCAGCGCGCCCTTCCCCACGATGGGGTGGTACAGCTGGCTGATCTGATAGCCCTGCGGCAGATCGGCATAGAAGTAGTTCTTGCGGTCAAAACGCGACCATTTGTTGATCTGCGCCTCTATCGCCATGCCCGTGCGCACCGCCTGGCGGATGCACTCGCGGTTGGGCACAGGCAACATGCCCGGCATCGCCGCATCTATCAGACTGACCTGCGAATTGGGCTCCGCCCCGAAAGCGGTGGACGCGCTGGAGAACAGCTTGGCATGGCTGGTGACCTGCGCATGAACTTCGAGACCGACCACGATCTCCCATTCGCCGGTGGCACCCTGGATACGATAATTGCTCATGTCATGCTCCATAAGGCCGCAGAGCGCGCACCGGAAGAGGGCTTGGCAGCAAATTTATTGATGTGGGGCGATCTGCGGCGTCCAATTGAACCTAGCCTGCCTGTGCCGCTCCACCGGAACGTGCCATGCGCTCTTTCACAAGCTTCTTGCCATAGAGGCGCCAGGGTTCCTCGATATATTTGAACGTTTGCGAACCAACCAGAATCGCAATCAGGCACACGGCCAAACTCAATGCCGTATTCATCAGCGGCCCCAGGTCCATCGCGCGAAGGCCATAGGTAAGCCCTTCTTCCCGCAGGAGATCAGTCCATCCCAACCGCAGGAAGATCTGTTCCGCAGCGCGATTGATGCTGGAAATGATGAACAGGTGGACCATGTAGATGGAATAGGACCATGCACCGACAGCCAGCATGGGTGCCGTCAGCAGCAGCCGCGAGAACAGACCTTGCTCATGCGCAAAGATGAACACCATCATCGCGAACAAGGGAACACAGGCCAGGAACCTGAAGTCCCCTGCGGGCGGATATGAGAGCAGCAGGAAGACCGAAAGCAGCACCAGCGCTTCAACAATGGTTGCAACCATGTCGGAAACCACCAACCGATAACGCTGCCATATGGCGAAGACCAGCGTACCGGTGCCAAAGCCAACGATCCCTCTTTGAAGCAGCTGGCCGAACCCGATCACATTGATTGAAAAGGCCAGACAGATGCTGGCCGTGGCGACCAGGAAAACAGCCACGGCGATGCCTTTTCGCCCTGAACCGAACAGCAGGGCGGCAATGAGATAGGCAACAAATTCAACCGACAGGGACCAGCTGACGGTGCTGAAGTAATTGTCCGCACTGGGCCAGAACCCATCGAGCATGAACAGCGCGCGCACGAGGTAGAAAAGATCGTGCGATTCACCCAGGACAGGCCGGATCAAGGCCAGCTCCATGAACAGATAAATCAGCACCATCACCAGATGCAGCGGATAGATCCTGAAGAAGCGGAGACACAGAAACGCCCCGCGTGAATATCCCCCAGCGATCCTCTCACCATAGGCACAGGCGATCACGAAGCCGGAAAGCACGAAGAAGAAATCGACAAACAGCCGTGCCTCGCGAAAGAAGGGAAGCCCGGCAATCAGGCCAAAATCGTCTATGTGGAAGAAGACCACGGCTACGGCGGCGAGACCACGCAGCGCATCGAGCGCCTGGAAACGCGTTTCGTTCTTCGGCGCTTTGGACGTCAACCTCTGCAGAGCCATGGCCATCTCCTGTGACGCCGCCGTGCGTTGAGTCGCAACAATCGAGCATCAACGCAAGATGTTTTATTGCAGCGCAGCATTGGTGCAGCCAGCCCAGGAATAAGGGTCAGTTCAGCGTTTCAGGCTGGCTGCCAATCTACCACCACTTCTCGGGCTGCGCTGTGAATCCGGCCCGGCTCTCAATCGCCAATCCGGCGTTCAGCACGCCCTGTTCGTCAAATCGGTTGCCGATCAGCTGCAGGCCAAGCGGCAGGCCCTGCGAGTTGAGGCCGGCAGGAACACTCATCGCCGGCAGACCTGCCAGCGATGCGGGCACGGCGAACACGTCATTGAGATACATCGCCAGCGGATCGTCCACATTCTCACCCAGCCCGAAAGCTGCGGTGGGCGTGGTCGGCGCCAAGATCACGTCAACCTGCGCAAAGGCTGCATCGAAATCGCGCTGGATCAACGTGCGGACCTTCATCGCCTGCGTGTAATAGGCGTCATAGAACCCGGCGCTGAGCACGTAGGTGCCGATCAATATGCGGCGCTTTACCTCGTCACCGAAACCGGCGGCTCTGGTGGCGGCATACATATCCTGCAGGCCTGCACCCTCTGGCAGATCGCGCAGGCCATAACGCACGCCGTCATAGCGCGCGAGGTTGGACGAGGCTTCTGCCGGCGCGACGATGTAATAGGCGGGCAGCGCATATTTGGTGTGCGGCAGGCTGATATCGACAACCTCTGCACCTGCATCCTTGAGCCAGGCAATCCCATCTTCCCAGCTCTTGAGGATATCGGCATCGGTGCCGTCCATCCGGTATTCGCGCGGAATGCCGACCTTCTTGCCACGCAGGTCACCGTTGAGCGCGGTGGACCAGTTCGGCACCGGCATGTCGAGGCTGGTCGAATCCTTGGGATCGAAACCCGCCATCGCCTCCAGCATGATCGCGCAATCTTCGACGCTGCGGGCCATCGGGCCTGCCTGATCGAGGCTGCTGGCAAAGGCGACAATGCCCCAGCGCGAGCAGCGGCCATAGGTCGGCTTGATGCCCGAAATGCCGGTGAAGGCCGCAGGCTGGCGGATGGAACCGCCCGTATCGGTGCCGGTTGCCGCCGGGGCGAGACGCGCCGCGACTGCTGCGGAGGACCCGCCCGAACTGCCGCCCGGTGCCAGCTTGGCATTGCCACCGTCGTTGCGCCGCCAGGGGTTGGCAACATCGCCGAAATAGCTCGTCTCGTTGCTGGAGCCCATGGCGAACTGGTCAAGGTTCAGCTTGCCCAGCATGCCCGCGCCCGCATCCCACAATTTCTGGGAGACGGTGCTTTCATACTGGGGCACGAAGCCTTCGAGGATGTGGCTGGCTGCCGTGGTCTGTACGCCCTTGGTGGCGAACAGGTCCTTCATGCCGATCGGCACGCCGGCCATCAGGCCCAGCGCCTTGCCCGCAGCGCGGTCTGCATCGACCCTTTCAGCTGCTGCAATCGCGTGTTCGGGGGTGGTGACGATAAAGGCATTGAGCGCCGCCGCCGCAGCGACATTGGCATTGAACGCCTCTGCCACTTCAACCGCAGTAAACTCTCCGCCGGCCACGCCATCGGCAATGGCCTTGACGCCAAGATTGGTGAGACTGGTCATTATTCGATCACCTTGGGCACGCCGAAAAATCCGTGTTCGGCAGCGGGGGCATTGGCCAGGATGGCATCGCGCTTGCCGCCGCCTGTCAGCGGATCGGCATCGACCACGTCATCGCGCAGCCGCTGCGGCATGGGGATGACCGCAGTCATCGGCTCAACCGCAGAGGTATCGACCTCTCCCAGCTGCTCCACCCAGGCGAGGATATTGTTGAATTCGGGCACCATGTGGTCGAGATCCTTCTCGTCCACATTGATGCGCGCCAGTGCGGCGATTTTCGCCACTTGTTCACGGGTTACAGACATGTCAGCGCACTAGCGGCGCGGGGGCGGAGCTTCAAGCTATTCGGCAGGCGGAACTGCGATCAAGGGAACTTCCGCAGGCTCCGTCACTGCCGCGTCGACCAGCGGAGGGCCGATACGCCTGCCGTCGAGATAGATATGGCGGCTCACCTCGTCCCTGACCTCGATTACCGAATCCAGCGTCAGTGGCTGTCGTTCATCGGGCGATTGCTCGTTGAACGGACGGCCATTGCCTTCCTCATCGATCAGGACACGCTGATAGCCATGGGCCTGAACGAACGCCACATCGCGGCGCCCCTGATCGTCCATGCCCAGATCGACAGCGACGCAGATCTCACCGCACTGCCAGGGTTCGAACTGCAGGAAAGCCAGCACGATAGGCCGCAATGTGGGATCGTCCGACTGGACGCGCAATTTGCCGGTAAACCCTTCTGCAGAAGCCCGGCGCATGGGAGAATAGGGCCGCTCCGTCTGCGCCTGCGCGGCAAGGGCCAGCTGCGCCACCTCGCCCTCGCCCGCCGCCAGATCAGCCAGCACTTCGCGCCCCGCATCACCAAAGTCCCAGCGCAGCGCGGCATAGTCGAATTCCTGCGGCGTGACCCTGCCCGCCTCCAGCCGCGCCACCTGATTGCGCGCGGAAATCCCGCCGAAATCGAGGATCGGCAGGGCCAGGATCAGTGCCGCAACGCAAGTCGCGGCCGCAAGGTGGAGGTTGGCGCGGCGCAGGAATGCGGTCCAGCGCGCCTTGCGCCCGCGCACCAGACCGACCCAATAGGCGAGGCCATAGGCGACCGCGATGATGATCGTCACCAGCGCCCATATCCGTTCGGGAGCAAGCCCGTACTGATCGATGCGGATACCCATGGAAATCGCCGCGAACACTGCCAGCGGCAGAATGCCCGCGGCCAGCACCAGAGAGGTGATTCGCATGATGCGGTTGGGGCTGCGGGCCTCATCCTCATCACGGATGATGACATTGGCCAGCACGTAACTGCCCAGCGCGCAGGCCAGCAATACCGGCGTGGCCGCATCGGTAGCATCCCACAGCGCCTGGCCGCCCGATGCCAGCAGCGCGACAAGAAACACCACCAGCGCCAGCGCCAGAGGAACCGCCAGCAGGGACAGCACCATCAGCACCACCGATTGCAGCGAGCCGATGATCTTGAGGTTGTTGCGCAGCACGCCCAGCGCCGCGCCAAATGCGCCGCCGCTCCACATCAGGGCGAACCAGTCCTTGTCCATCAGCGTGCTGATCAGGTCGATACCGACCAGGTCCAGCAGGCCGTTGAGCAGGACCAGCATGATCCAGCTGAGCCCGGTAAAGGCCAGCGCACCTGCCGAACTGACGGCATCGGTCCAGACGTGGAAATGGGTGATGCGATATTCGGTGGCGAACCGCGTGCGGTGGAACCCGGCCTGAAACAGCGGCAGAGCGATTATCGATGCGAAGACACCGGCGGCAAAGCCGAATTCGGCACCCGCCATGTGATCCTGCATGACCACGGCGTTATAGGTAAGACCGGCCATGACCAGACCCGCCAGCACTGCGAAAATGGCCGGCTCTCGCACGCGGTCCTGGCCAATGGAAAAGGCCGCGCAGATCGATCCGAAGAAGATGAAGGCCGTGATGGCCGCATTCAGCGGCCGGGTTTCATGGCCGTCCGTCAGGAAATAGATCAGCAGGCCCGCCAGTGCCAGCAGGCCCGCCAGTATCCAGGGGAGCGGCAGCCAGTCGGACAGGGGCGCCTGCGCGTTGGCCTGTGCGCTGACCTGTGCCGCCCGGGCTGCCGGAGCCTCCCCTTCGGTCATCGATTATCCGGCTGGCGGCACATCGGCCTGCGCCGCGCCTTCGGCGGGCTGCTGCTGTTCCAGCGCCTGCAGCATGGACTGATAGCGCTGCTCAGCTTCATCGGGCGACATGAAATCGACCAGCTCGATGTCGAAAGTCAGGTCCGCATTGGGCGGAATGGGCGAACCGGGCTGCGGCGTTGCGCCATAACCAAGCTCGGAAGGAATCTCGACCTTGTAGGACCCGCCGCGCTGCATCTGCATCAGCGCTTCCTTGAAGCCGGGGATCATCCGGTCCAGCGGCAGGGGCGTGCCGTCAGGCAATATGCCCGGAACCGGCCAGTTGGCGTCCTGCGACTGGTCGAACACGGTGCCGTCTTCCAGCTTGCCGGTGTAATGGACGAACACCACGTCCGTTTCGGTGGGGCTTTCACCCTCGCCCGCAGTGATCGTGTCAACAGAAACGCTGGCCGGACGCGAGGTAAACCAGGCGACGCTGCCGGCAAGCACGATGCCCACCAGCATGCCGAGCCAGAATTTCATCATCGAGCCCTTGGCAATGGGCTGCAACGGTACGCGGGTTACTTCGGCCATGTGTCGTCCTGATCTGAAAAGGGATCTGGTAAAGAAAGGGCGCGGAGAAAATATCCCCGCGCCCCGTTTGTCTTAGCTTTGCGAAAGGTTCAAGCCCGGCGACGCCTTAGCGTCCGCCGTCGCGCTCAACCCGCTTGCGGTCCAGCTTGCGGGCGCGGCGCACGGCAGCAGCCTTTTCGCGGGCACGCTTTTCACTGGGCTTTTCGTAATGGCGACGCAGCTTCATCTCGCGATACACCCCCTCACGCTGCAGCTTCTTCTTGAGCGCGCGCAGGGCCTGTTCGACGTTGTTGTCGCGGACGATGATCTGCATAAACCTAAGCCACCTTTTCTAATCTCAAAACAGTCAGAGCCCGCGAGCGATCGGCGCGGGATGCACCTGCTATAAAACAAATGAAAAATCGGCCGAATCCCTTACGGACCGGCTCTCTGCGGCGCGCATTATGCCAAATCGGTGCACAAGGCAAGCGCGGCTAATGGCTTTCGCTCTTCACGCCATGCGTCTAAGGGATGCCGCCATGAGTGCTACTCCACAATTTCAGGCCTCGCTGCTGGTCGCCTTTGGCGGCGGCATCGGGGCATTGCTGCGTTATCAGGCCGGACGGCTGATTACCCATGTCATGGGTGTGCAGGCCGTGATGACCTTTCCATGGGCAACGCTGATCGTCAATATCGCTGGCAGCCTGGCCATGGGCCTGCTGGCCGGATGGCTGGCCCGCCACGGCCAGGGGGGCGATCATATCCGCCTGGCAGTGGGCGTTGGCCTGCTGGGCGGCTTCACCACTTTTTCCGCCTTCAGCCTTGAAATGATGCTGCTGATAGAGCGTGGCCAGACCAGCCACGCCTTCCTCTATGCCGCCATTTCGCTGCTGGGCGGCCTTTCGGCCCTCTATGTCGGCCTGATCGTCATGCGGTTGCAGGCATGACGCAGGGATATAACCCGAACGACCGGGATCAGGACGGTCAGGGCAACAACGGTCGGGACAACACGGGTCAGGACAACAAGGTTCGCCAGTTCATTGTCGATGCCGATGATGACGGTGTCCGGCTGGATCGCTGGTTCAAGCGCCATCTGCCGCAAATCGGCTTTGGCACGGTTTCGCGCTGGGCGCGCACCGGCCAGCTGCGCGTGGACGGCAAGCGGGTGAAGCCGGAAGACCGGCTCGCCACCGGCCAGAACGTACGCGTTCCGCCCGGCGGAGAAGAGATCAAGGGCAATGTCAGGCAGCGGCAGGAACTGACCGCGGAGGAAGAACGGCAGGCAGAGGCCATGCTGATCCGCCGCAGCAAGAGCGCGCTGGTGCTCAACAAACCCCCCGGCCTTGCCACGCAGGGCGGAACCAAGACCACCAAGCACGTGGACGGCCTGCTGGACGCCTATGCCGAGGAGGACGAACCGCGCCCGCGTCTGGTCCACCGGCTGGACAAGGATACATCGGGTATATTACTGGTGGCTCGCTCTCCGGGCAGCGCGGCCTTTTTCTCCAAGCGATTTGCCGGTCGCAGCGCCAAGAAGATCTATTGGGCTCTGGTGGTGGGCGTGCCCGAAGTGCATGAAGGCACGATCGATGCGCCACTGGCCAAGCAGCCCGGCTCCGGCGGGGAGAAGATGCACGTCGACACCCACGGCGGACAGGCAGCCAAGACATTGTACCGGGTGGTGGATCGCGCCGGAAACAGCGCTGCATGGGTGGAATTGCAGCCGCTGACCGGCCGCACCCACCAGTTGCGCGTGCATATGGCCGCCATCGGCCATCCGATCGTCGGCGATGCCAAATACGGCGGCCCGGCGGCTTTCCTGACAGGCTCCATCAGCCGCAAGATGCACCTGCATGCACGGCGCCTGATCATTGAGGCTCCCGGCGGCGAGGTCATCGATGAGACGGCAAACCTGCCCGAACATTTCGCCACCAGCATGGAACAGCTCGGCTTCGATCCGAACATGAGCTCGGCCGAGCCGGAACAGGGCCGCCCTGAGCAGACCCCGGCGGAAAAGAAGCAGGTCGCCCGCCAGCACGCCAAGCAATATCGCAAGGCCCGGCGCGGCGAACGCAAGAGCCGCAGCCCCGAAGCGCCGCGCGGTCGCGGACCGGCCAAGCCTGTCGGCAAACCCGGCAAGGCGGCGGCCGGTAAGGCGGGTGGCAAAGCGGGCGGAAAGACAGGCGGCAAGGCAGGAGCCAAATCGGGCCCAAGAACCGGCCAGAAAACCGGCCAGAAAACCAGCAGGCCCAGCGCTCGTCCCGCCAGGACCACAGGCAGGCCCAAAAGAGGCGACGCATGACCATCCGCCTCGCCGTGTTTGATTGCGACGGGACGTTGAGTGATGGTCAGGCGGCAGTGTGCCGTTCGATGGAAATTGCATTTTCGCAGGCCGGCCTGCCCGCGCCCGATCTGGGCCAGGTGCGCCGCATCGTCGGCCTCAGCCTGCCGCAGGCGATCCGCAGCCTTGCGCCCGGTGCTGCGCAGGACCAGCAGAATGTGGTGCTGGAAGCCTACAAGCAGGCCTTTCGCGCCGCCCGTCTGGACGGATCGCTGCATGAACCGCTGTTCCCCGGCATGGCGGAGCTGGTCCGCTCACTGCATGGCAGGGGCTGGATGCTGGGCGTTGCCACCGGCAAATCCGACCGGGGGCTGAAAAGCACGCTGGCCACCAACGGCCTGCTGGACTTTTTCACCACGCTGCAAACCGCAGACCGCCACCCGTCCAAGCCGCACCCCTCCATGCTCCACACCGCGATGGAGGAGGCGCTGGCACGGCCCGAAAACACGGTGATGATCGGCGATACGGTGTTTGACATGGAATGCGCCGTGGCCGCCGGGACCGGTGCAATCGGCGTGGCCTGGGGCTATCATGAGGCGGACGAACTGCGCAGCGCGGGGGCAACAGCCATCGCCGCATCGGCGCGCGAGCTGGAGGAATTGCTGGATGGATAGGGAAACGCAGGAGCAGAAGGCGAAGCAGCGCTTCTTCATGATCAACGCCATGCGCATGGCCGGCGTGGCCATGGTGCTGATTGGCATCCTCGTCATGCAGGGCATGTTCGGCCTGCCCGAGTGGACCGCCTATCTGCTGATCGGCCTGGGGCTGGTGGAGACTTTCGTCACCCCGCAGATCCTCGCCCGCATGTGGAGCAGCGAAAAGGGTGGTCCCGGCGAGCGGTGATGAAGCGTTTCTATTCCGAAGTATCGATCCACAGTGGAGACGGGGGTTGGCATGTCGCTCTCGACACGCGCCCGATCAAGACCCAGCTGGGCGCGCCGCAAGTGGTGCCCGCCAAGGCATTGGCAGAGCTGCTGGCCGGTGAATGGCGCGCGCAGGGGGAGGAGATCGATCCCGGCAGCTTCGTGTTTCGCGACATGGCCGATTATGCGATCGACATCATCCGCGCCGATCCGGATGCGGCCATCGCCAATCTGGTCAGTTTCAGCCAGACAGACACGCTATGCTACCGCGCCGATCCGGAAGATGCGCTGTTCGCCCGTCAGGAAGACGTGTGGGACCCGCTGGTTGCCGCCTGCGAGGCGCGCCACGGCGTCAGCTTCCCGCGCGTCAGCGGGATCAGCCATGAACCGCAATCTGAGGAGACGACCCGGCGCCTGTCAGGCGCGCTGGCACAGCTGGACGCTTTCCAGCTGGCCGGTCTGCAAACGCTCACCGCGCTGGCGGCATCGCTGATCGTGGGGCTTGCCGCGCTGGAGGATGGCGCCGATGCGCAGGCGCTGTTCGATGCTTCCAATGTGGAGGAAGACTGGCAGGCGCAGCTGTGGGGCTGGGACGTGGATGCCCGCAAGGTTCGGGACATGCGGGCAAAGGCCTTCGCCATGGCGCTGGAATTCACCCGCGCCGCACACAGCGCCTGATCAGCCTGACAGCAGGCTTCAGCCTACCCAGTCCGCCACCTGCGCCGCCACATCATTGGCCGCGCTGTTCAGTGCCGGAGCAACAGAGAGCGCAGTCGGCGCAACGCCGGTGATCTCGCTTTCGAAACGCTGCGTGCGCACTGTGCCATCGGGCAGGCGCAGCACCGCTTCATATTGCACGATCACGGCAGACCGCGCCGGAATGTAATCCATCGCCAGCAATTGCCCGCTTAGCTGCGTGGGAGCGGCAAATTCAAGATCTCCCCCGCCAACCACAAGCCGGCCACCGCGCGCCCGGATGGTTTCGGACAGAACGCGCTGGAACAGGCGCGCGGGCTTTTCCACCCACACCGCATCCTGCAGATAGGCGAGCGAAGACGAGTCCACCTGCACCGGCACGCGCACCACGTTGAGGCGCTGCGGCACGGCAGGTTCGCTCACCGCCAGCGCGGTGGAGATGTCGCCGCTGGCCGTCGATCCGGCCGCAGCAGTGCTGCTGGCCGTCAGCGTCAACAGCTGTTCGGGAGGTTCCGTGCTGCCGCCAATGCTGACACAGCCTGCCAGCAGGAGGGCACCCAGCGCACCGAAGATGGTCTTGTTATGCATTACCATAGCTCCTCTCGCGCTCACGGCTGATATTCGGGCAGGGGCCGCGCGCCCAGGATCGAAGTGGCGCCTTCGGCCTCGATAGTTTCTGTCAGGCCGCGCAATGTCGCACTGGTGCGGCGCAGATCATTCAGCGTTGCCTGCGCGGTCGGCAGTGTTTCCTGCGACAATTGCCGGGTCAACGGCTCCACATTGCGCAAGGTCACTTCCAGCGTATCGGCAGCCGCGCGCGCCGATTGCAGCGTGGTGCGCATTTCAGCCGCCAGCGTCGCACCATCATTCTCCAGCAGCGAATCCGCACTTTCCAGCGTGTCCTGGAACGCTGCCAGAGTCAGGGTCGATTGCGCCAGCGTGGCCTGCAATTCCTGCATGGTGCGCTGAATTTCAGGAGAGGCATCGGCCAGTTCGCGGCTGATCGTGTTGGTGTTGGCCAAAATGCCGCTGATCGCGGTCTGGTTGTCATCGTCCAGCACGCGGGTCAGCCGATCGGTCAGCGTGGCCAGCCGTTCCAGCAGCAGCGGCGCGCTGGAGAGAATTTCGTCGATTGCGCCGCCAGCAGGCGGGATCACCGGCACGCCTTCGGGGCAGGCGGTGGTCTCGCAGGTAATCTCGGGCGCACCGGCGCGCGCACCATCAAGGTTCAGCGTGGAAACGCCGGTAAAGCTGAAGGAGATGGAAGCGGTGGTGCCAACCAGGATCGGCACATCATTTTCCACGCGGATACGCACGCGGACATATTCCGGATCCTTCTCCCACAGCACGATGTCAGACACCTGGCCCACCGGCACACCGGCAAAGGACACAGACGATCCATCGGCAAGACCGCCCACCGACTGGTTGAAGAAGATGTCATATTCCTTGCGGTCAGCATTGCCCAGCCGGGCCAGCCACACGAAGAACAGCGCCAGCGCTGCAATGAGCGCCAGAGTGACAACTCCGACCCAGACATGGTTTGCGCGTGTTTCCATCGCTTGCGGCTATGCCTCCCTATCGCTGTGCTTGTCCATGCCCTTGGCGCGATTGCCGCGATCACGCGATGCAACAGCGGCGCGCGCACGCGGCCCATTGAAGTATTCCTGAATCCACGGATGGTCGCTTTGCAGCAGTTCCGGGATCGTCCCCACGCCGATCACCTTCTTGTCTGCCAGCACGGCCACCCGGTCGCAAATGGCGTATAATGTATCGAGATCATGGGTGATCAGGAACACCGTCAGGCCCAGCGTATCGGTCAGCTCGCGCGTCAGCTCATCAAAATTGGCGGCACCGATGGGATCAAGACCCGCCGTCGGCTCATCCAGGAACAGCAGTTCCGGATCCAGCGCCAGCGCACGGGCGAGGCCGGCGCGCTTCTTCATCCCGCCTGAAAGCTCGGACGGATATTTGCTCGCCGCTTCGGCAGGCAGGCCGGTCATCACCGTCTTGTAGCGGGCAATCTCATCCAGCAGCACCGGCTCCAGCTCCGGATAGAACTGCTTGAGCGGGACCTGCACGTTTTCTCCCACCGTCAGCGTGGAGAACAGCGCGCCGCCCTGAAACAGGACCCCCCAGCGATTGCGCACGCCGATCACCTCGTCAGGCTCAGCCGCGACAATGTCCTGCCCGAACACCTCGATCGAACCGCACCGGGGTATCTGCAGGCCGATGATGCTGCGCATCAGCACCGATTTGCCCGTGCCCGAACCGCCCACAACGCCGAGAATTTCGCCGCGGCGGACCTTCAGGTCGATCTCGTCGTGGACGACGAAATCGCCAAAGGCATTGGTGAGGCCTTCGATGACGATCGGAAACTCGCCGTCAAAATGGAGGTCCGAAGCGCTCATCCCCAACCGATCTCGGTAAAGAACACTGCGAAAAATGCGTCCAGCACGATGACCATGAAGATCGCCTCCACCACGGCCTTGGTGGTACGCAGGCCAACTTCCTCGGCATTACCCTTGACCTGCATACCCTGATAACAGCCCGAAATCGCGATGATCAGGCCGAACACCGGTGCCTTGGCCAGGCCGACATACAGATCGTGCAACGGCACCACTTCCTGAATGCGGGCAAGGAAGGTGAGGAACGGAATGCCCAGCATGACATCGCCGATCACCGCGCCGCCGATGATCCCGATGCAAGCCGAATAGAACCCCAGAAGCGGCATCATCAAAATCGATGCAAATATGCGCGGCAGCACCAGCGCTTCCACCGGAGAAACGCCGATGGTGCGCATGGCGTCGATCTCTTCGGTCAGCTTCATCGTGCCGATCTGTGCGGCAAAGGCAGAGCCTGAGCGGCCCGCCACCATGATTGCCGTCATCAGCACGCCCAGTTCGCGCAAGGTGATGCGGCCCACCAGGTTCACGGTCAGCGTTTCTGCGCCAAACTGCTGCAACTGCACCGCGCCCTGCTGGGCAATGACGATACCGATCAGGAAGCTCATCAGGCCGATGATCGGCAGCGAAGTAACCCCCACCAGCTCCATCTGCCGCACCAGTGCGCGCACGCGAAGACGGCCCGGATGGCGAATGGTTGCCGCCATCGCCACCAGGATCGCTCCCATGAAGCTCAGATTGTTGAGCATGCCGCCGGCAAATTCGAAAACCTTGCCGCCGGTGGTTTCCAGTACGCGCGGGACAATTGGCAGGCGCGGCGGTTCAATATCGGCGCTGCTGGCGCTGCGCTCCACCGCATCGATCAGGATTTCCGCCTGTTCGCTGGCGCCGGTAATGTCGGCATTCTGGTCCGTGGCGAAGCGGTAGATCACCCACGCACCCACCGTATCGATTGGCGAGGCGTTGGAAATATCGATGAAGTGCACCGGCTGATCCAGCGCGCGCAAACCGGGATCGAGATGGCCAATGGTGGAGACGAGCAGCGGCCCTTCGACCTTCACGGTCGTGCGCCCCTCGGCCTCCTCGGTGCTGAAATCCGCCCATTCGCGCATGATTTGCAAGGCTATGCGGGCAAATCCGCGCGGCGGCAAGACCAGTTGCGCGTCAATACCCCCACGAGTGCCCCGCCAGTGTTGTGGCCAATCCGCCATTGCCCTTGCGCACCAGCGCTGGCAAAGGCGCGGGCGATATGACCCGCGAACTGGACACCACTTTCGACCCCGCCGCGATTGAAGCGCGCTGGTATTCCCATTGGGAAAATAACGGCCTGTTCCGGCCTGAACGCCCGGACGCAGAGCCTTTCACCATCGTCAATCCGCCGCCAAACGTCACCGGCAGCCTGCACATCGGCCATGCGCTGGACAATACGCTGCAGGATATCGTGATCCGGTACGAGCGCATGCGCGGCAAGGATGCGCTGTGGGTGGTGGGCACCGATCATGCGGGCATCGCCACGCAGATGGTGGTCGAACGCCAGATGGAGGCGAAGCAGGACAAGCGCACCAATTACACGCGCGAAGGCTTTGTCGAGAAAGTGTGGGAGTGGAAGCATGAGAGCGGGGGAGAAATCACCCGCCAGCTGCGCCGCCTGGGCTGTTCGATGGACTGGAGCCGCGAGCAGTTCACCATGGATAAGCATTTCACCCGCGCCGTGGTGAAGGTGTTCGTGGACCTGTATAACGAGGGCCTGATCTACCGCGACAAGCGTCTGGTGAACTGGGACCCCAAGCTGAAGACTGCAATCTCCGATCTCGAAGTCGAGACGCAGGATGTGAAGGGCAGTTTCTGGCACTTCAAATATCCGCTGGCTGACGGCGTTACTCTGGCAGATGGCAGCGATTACATCGAAGTCGCCACCACAAGGCCCGAAACCATGCTGGCCGATATGGCCGTGGCGGTTCACCCGACTGACGAGCGCTATGCCAGCGTGGTGGGCAAGCACGTGGTGCTGCCGATCACCGGACGGCGCATTCCCATCGTGGCTGACGAACACGCCGATCCGGAACTGGGCAGCGGCGCGGTGAAGATCACCCCGGGCCATGACTTCAACGATTTCGAGGTCGGCAAGCGTGCCGGAATTGCGCCAAGCGACATGCTCAACATGTTCGATGCCGAAGCCAATGTCTGCCAGGTTTCAGACGGACTGATCCCCGACAGCTATATTGGCGTGGAACGCTTTGCAGCGCGCGCGCAGGTCGTGGCGCAGCTGAAGGAGCTGGGCTGCCTGATCCCGCATGTGACCAGGGACAAGGACGGCGATGAAGTCCTGCTCGACGCAGAGCCGCGCACCATCGCCACGCCTTTCGGCGATCGCGGCGGCGTGGTGATCGAGCCGTGGCTGACCGACCAGTGGTATGTGAATGCCGCCGAGCTGGCCAAGGCGCCGATTGAAGCTGTGAAGAACGGCGATGTCGAGATCGTCCCCAAGAGCTGGGAGAAGACCTTCTTCAACTGGATGGAAAACATCCAGCCGTGGTGCGTGAGCCGCCAGTTGTGGTGGGGGCATCGGATTCCGGCGTGGTATAGCATGACACGCTACGGAGAAGGTCTCATTTTTGGGACCACAAGTGGTCGCGTCTTGCCCAACGAAAGCCCGACTTTCGTCTGCATGGAAGAAGATGAGGCGATTGCGCTGGCGAAAAAAGAATACATCGAACTTGTCGAAGATGGCTGGACAGTTGAAGCGTTTGACACGCGTGAGCAGGCAATTCAGGCAACCAACGAAAAAGAGCGAATGATCCCCATTTGGAGAGATCAAGACGTCCTCGACACTTGGTTCTCCTCCGCCCTGTGGCCCTTCGCCACGCTCGGCTGGCCCGATGAGACCGAACTGCTGAAGAAGCACTACCCCAACGACCTGCTGGTTTCGGGCTTCGATATCCTGTTCTTCTGGGATGCGCGGATGATGATGATGGGCCAGAAGATGACTGGCCAGAACCCGTGGCCGCGCCTGTATCTGCACGGCCTCGTGCGCGCGCCGGACGGACAGAAAATGTCCAAGTCCAAGGGCAATGTGGTCGATCCGCTGGTGCTGGTGGACAAATACGGCGCCGATGCGCTGCGCTTCTTCATGGCGGCGATGGAAAGCCAGGGCCGCGACATCAAGATGGATGAGAAGCGGGTCGAGGGATATCGCAACTTCGCCACCAAGCTTTGGAACGCCACCCGCTTTTGCCAGTCCAACGGCATTGGCGCGAGCGACACCATCGCCGCGCCTGCTGCCAAGCTGGCCGCCAACCAGTGGATCATCGGTGAAGTTGCGCAGGCGGTGGACGCGCTGGACAAGGCGATGGCCGATCTGCGCTTCGATGCGGCGGCCAACATCGTCTATCACTTCACGTGGGACAAGTTCTGCGACTGGTATCTGGAACTGATCAAGCCGGTATTCGCCGGCGATCAGGACAGTCCCGCCGCCATTGAAACCCGCGCCGTGGCCGGGTGGGTGCTGGATCAGATCCTTGTCATGCTGCACCCCTTCATGCCCTTCATCACCGAGGAATTGTGGCACGCCCAGGCGGACTATCAGGGGGGTGAACGCGAATATGAGCTGATCCTGGCCAAATGGCCCGACCCGCGCGCCAGCGTGGATGCGCATGCCGTGGCCGCGATTGACTGGACCATCGCCCTCACCACCGCCACCCGCGGTGCGCGCAACGAACTGGGCATTTCGCCCGGTGAGAAACTGCCCGCCTTCTGCCCCGCCCCTTCCCCGCTGGCGAAAAGCGTTGTCGAGCGCAGCGCGGCAGCGATCGAGCGGCTGGCCCGCCTCACGCCCGTCACCTTTGGCGAGGCACCGCAAGGCGCGGCCATGCAGGTCACGGCGGGCGATGACGTGTTCATCATCCCGCTGGAAGGCATCGTCGATATCGAGGCGGAGAAGGCCCGCCTGACAAAGGCGATGGCGGCATCCGAGAAGGAAGCCAAATCGCTGATGGGCCGCCTGGGCAATCCCAGCTTTGCCCAGAAGGCCAAGCCCGAAGCGGTGGAGAAGGCCAAGGCCGACCATGCGCATCATGAGGCCGAGATTGCCCGGCTGAAGGCAGCGCTGGAACGGCTGGGATAATGGCGCTCACCCTCGCCACCGTGGAGGAAGGGGAGCCGGAAATCTTCGCCTCCGTCCAGGGCGAGGGGGCAAGTGCGGGCATGCCGGTGGCGTTCCTGCGGCTGAGCCGCTGCAACCTTGCCTGCGTGTGGTGCGACACCGCCTACACCTGGCACTTCGAAGGCGACAACCGCCCGCACCGCAGCGGCGAGACTTTCGCGCGCAAGGCCAACCAGATCACGCTCGAAGCTGCGGAGGTGGCCGCGCGGATCGAAAAACTGGGCCAGAAGCGCCTCGTCATCACCGGCGGGGAGCCTTTGCTGCAATCGGCAAAACTGGCTGAAATGCTCGAACTTTTGCCAGATATACGGGTGGAGATAGAGACCAATGGCACGGTCGATCCCGTGGCCCGGCTCGATATAAGGGTGGACCAGTACAACGTCAGCCCCAAGCTTGCCCATTCGGGCAATCCCGCCGATCTGGCGCTGATCCCGGCCATGCTGGACCGCTGGACCACCGATGAACGCGCCTTTTTCAAGTTCGTGATCGCCCGGCCGGAAGACGTGGAGGAAGTGCTCACCATCCAGCGCGCCCATGCCATTCCCGCCGCGCGCATCTTCCTGATGCCCGAAGGTATAGACAGCGCGACAATTTCGTCGCGGATGCAGTGGCTGGTGCCTCTATGCCTGACCCACGGTTTCAGGCTAAGCGACCGCCTGCATATCCACCTGTTCGGGGACTCAAGAGGCACATGAACGCTTCCACGGCGAAGGAACCGGGCAAACCGCCCATGCGCGGCAATCTGACCGAAGGGCCGATCCTGCGCACGCTGATGCTGTTCAGCGTGCCTGCGCTGATGAGCAATATCCTCCAGTCGCTGAACGGCACGATCAATTCGATCTGGGTCGGGCGGCTGATCGGGGAGGAGGCGCTGGCGGCCACCGCCAATGCCAACATATTGATGTTCCTGGTGTCCAGCGCCGCATTCGGCTTCGGCATGGCCGGCACGGTCAAGATCGGCCAGCGCTATGGCGCGCGCGATATTGACGGGGCGCGGCGCACCTTCGGCACGGTGGTGGGCTTTTGCGGCCTGCTGATGACGGCAATCGCGGTGTTCGGCTATTTCGCCGCGCCTTACCTGCTGACCGCGCTGGGCACGCCGGGCGCAGCCTATCCGCTGGCGCTGATCTACCTGCGGCTGATCTTCGTCTCCATGCCCTTCATGATGGTCTCCATCATCCTGACCATGGGCCTGCGCGGAACGGGCGATGCGCGCACGCCCTTGATCTTCATGCTGGTGACAGTGCTGCTGGATGCGGTGTTCAACCCGCTGCTGATCGCCGGTGTCGGCCCCCTGCCCGCGCTGGGCATTGCCGGATCGGCAATTGCCACCATCATCGCCAGCACGCTCTCCTTCATCGGCATGGTCTTCTATGTCTATGCCAAGGACCTGCCGCTGCGGCTGCGCCAGGCGGAGCTGCGCTATCTGCGCCCGGCGCGTGAGGAGCTGAAATATATCATCAGCAAGGGTCTGCCGATGGGCGCGCAGATGCTGGTGATGTCGGCATCGGGCATCATCGTGGTGGGGCTGGTCAACCGCGAGGGTCTGCTGATGACCGCCGCCTATGGCGCGGCGATGCAGTTGTTCACCTATATCCAGATGCCCGCGATGGCCGTGGGCGGCGCTGTCAGCGCAATGGCCGCGCAATATATCGGCGCCAGGAAATGGCATGCGCTGGACCATGTGACCCGTGCGGGCGTGCTGATCAATTTCGCCATGACCGGGCTGATCACGCTTGCCCTGCTGGCCTTTGATCGCCCGGTGCTGGCGCTGTTCCTGGGCGGAGACAGCCCGGCCGTTCCGCTGGCCCGGCACATTCAGCTGCTGGCCGGGTGGAACTTCATCTTCTTTGGCGTGACGATGGTCTATTCCGCCACCATGCGCGCCGGCGGCGCGGTGATGGTGCCGCTGCTGATCATCGCCATATCGCTCTATCCCGTGCGGTTGGGCTTCTATTTCCTGACCTATCAATGGCTCGGCTCAGACGCGATCTGGTGGTCCTTCCCCGTCTCTGCCTTCAGCGCGCTGGCGATGGCGTGGTATTTCTATTTCCACACCCCCTGGCGCGATCGCGCAATTGCCGAAACCGCCCGCGAGGCCGAGGAACAGGCGCATACGGACGGCTATCCGGCAGGACGTTTCAAACCCGATATGTAAATCAGGCGCTTCATCGGTGGCCTGGAATGGCTCGGTCGGCGTCCAGCCGACCGCAAGGGCGACCGCCCGCCCGCAGGTGCCCTGCAGCGTAGCGGAAGGATCAGCACCGAGGACGCGCGCCCGGATGGGCGTGCGCAAAACCAAATACCCTTCCGGCGCCTGAGGCTAAATCAGAAAATCAAGGCAACGTCAGTTGCCTTGAGTTCTCCAGCGCTGGACCACGCGTTCGACCTGTTCTTCCTCGCCGCCTTCGTCGTTCCACAGTTCAACGAAGCTGGGATCTTCGGAAGCCGGGCGCTTGCTCTCTTCCAGATTGTCGAAGCTCACGCGGATCGGGATGGAAACACCCTCGCCGCAGATGATGCACTCGCGGTTGCGCAGGGCGGGAATGGAATCGAGGAAACCGCGCGCGCCTTCGGGCATGGCGGCCTTCACGAATGCCTGGTCGCGGTCATTGTTGAGACGCATGGAGATGATCGTGCCGCACTGCGACAGCACGCCCTCTGCAAGGTCGGACGGGCGCTGCGTGATCAGCCCCAGCGAGATGCCGTATTTGCGGCCCTCCTTGGCGATGCGGGAAAGGATGCGGCCCACGCTGGAGCCATCGGCATTGCGTTCATTGGGAACGTAGCGATGCGCCTCCTCGCACACGAGCAGGATCGGGCGGGTCTTTTCATTGCGGCCCCAGATGGCGAAGTCGAACACCATGCGCGACAGCACCGCCACCACGGTGGAGGTGATGTCCGAAGGCACGCCGGAAACGTCGATGATGGAGATCGGCTTGCCCGCGCTGGGCATGCGGAAGATCTGCGAGATGAAGCTGGCCATCGTGTCACCCACCAGCATGCCAGAGAACATGAACTGATAGCGCGGATCGGCCTTCAGCTCCTCGATCTTCGTCTTGATGCGCATATAGGGGGCGGTGGTGGTGGCCTTGTCCAGCTTGCCCATCTCGTCCTGCAGCATGTTGGTGAGGTCGGACAGCATGTAGGGAATCGGCGAATCGACGGTGATCTTGCCCATGCCCTGCGCCAGGCGGTTTTTCGACCGCGCGGCCAGCAGGCACTTGGCCAGAATGTCCTTGTCTTCCTGAAGGTCGTCTCCGCCCGACTTGAGCAGCACTTCGCAGTGCTCCTCGAAATTGAGCAGCCAGTACGGCATCTGCAAGTTCGATACGTCGAAGATGGTGCCGGTGTTGCGGAAGGCCGCCGAATATTCTCCGTGCGGATCGATCATCACGATATGGCCCTGCGGCGCAGCCTGGCAGATGCGGTGCAGGATCAGCGCGGCGCTGGTGGATTTACCGGTACCGGTGGAGCCCAGCAGCGCGAAGTGCTTGCCCAGCATGGCATCGACATAAATGCCCGCGCGGATATCGGTGGTGGGATAGACGGTGCCGATCTGGATCGAACTGCGTCCGTCCGAAGCGTAGATCTGCCGCAGGTCGGCCGTGGTGGCGGGATAGATCAGCGCGCCGGGAATGGGATAGCGGGTCACACCGCGGCGGAAGGAATGGATCTTGCCGGTCAGGCGCTCTTCCATCCCCTCACCCATAAAATCGATATTGGCGATGATGGAGTTACCATCCCCGCGCCGATCCTGGCGCTGGTTGCGGACACTGGCGAGCAGCCAGCCATCCTTGGTCTTGATCTTGATCTGGCTGCCCACCTGTCCGGCCAGCGCGATCGAGGGATCGGCATCTTCGGCACACTGGATCAGGCGCTGGAGGTCCAAAGCGATCTGTGATCCAGCGCCGGCAATTTCCAGCACCACGCCCAGCGGCGTGGTGGCATTGTCCAGGCTGGTGTTCACGGCATCCTGCGCCGCGTCATCGACCAAGGCACCAGGTGCGGGAGACGCGCTGGTGGCGGAGAGACTATCCCTTGGCATGTCGTTCATTCTGATCGCTTTCCTAGCTGCAAAGCCAACCCAAGCGATTAGGCATTCGGAGTTAATATCGCGTCAACTGCAACAGGCAGCGGGATTTGCCTCAATCTTTCGCCGTCGGACCAGTCTTTTACCTTCAGACCAGTGCGAAAAGCCTGCCGGCCACCCAGCCCATGAACACCGAAAGCGCCACTGCCAGCAGGCCATAGAAGAACGAATTGACCTGCGCCTGTTCGGCCACCACCCGGTCAAAACCGCCCTTGCGCACCTGCACTTCGGATGTTGCCGAGGCGATCACCCGGCCACCGCGCACGGCGAAGGTTTCCGCCACATAGCGCCCCACCACCACATTGGAGGGCAGGTGAATCCGCGCCTGATACAGCACATCCTCGCTGATCGTCACGCCGCCTTCATCCTGCTGGAACAGCTCCATCCGGCTGCGCAGGTCCACCAGCCCGGCGGTGAAGCGCGCATGCTCTTCAGGATCGATCGTGCCGGTCGGCGACAATTGCAGGTAATCCAGCCCGAATTCATAAATCGCCGCCGTGCGCTGATCGACAATCTGGTCCACCGGACTGGAACTGGCGAGGGCGAAGAAGGACGGGACGGAGCGGAAATCGGTATTTTCCGCATTGATCCAGATGCCGGCAAACTGCTGCTTTTCACGCAGGCGGATCGCCTCGTTCGGGCCGCGCAGGATCACCACAATGTCATAATCGGCCCGCGCCCGGCTGCCATCGGGGTCCAGAATAGCGCCGAACAGCAGCAGTTCGGTGCCGGTAAAGCCCTGCCGCACCAGCACTTCATGCTGCGATATCTCGGACACCAGGATCGGATCGCGGGCCTGTGCCAGCGCCGCCTGGGGCAGCGCGGTGATCGCGGCCACCGCCAGCAGCGGGATCAGCAGCAGGCGGCGGATCATAATGGCTCCACCGTATAAACTTCGTCCGGCACCCAGCCGAGGCCGATCAGCATGCGCAGCGCCACCAGCAGGACGATGGCCGCCAGCATCAGCCGCAGCCATTCCGGCTTTACGGAGGAAGCGATGCGAGTGCCGATCTGCGCGCCGGTGACCGATCCGATCAGCAGCAATCCGGCCAGCACCAGATCAACCGCCTTGGTCGTCAGCGCGTGGGTCATGGTGACCATCATGGTCACGAACAAGATGTTGAACAGGCTGGTGCCGACCACGACATTGGCGCTCATGCCCAGAATGTAAAGCATGGCCGGGACCATGATGAAGCCGCCGCCCACGCCCATCAGCATGGTCAATATGCCCACCAGGATTCCAAGGATCAGCGGGGCGAGCGGAGAAATATACAGGCCCGAGCGATAGAAGCGCCAGCGCATCGGCAGGCTGGCGATCAGCGGGTGGTGGCGCCGTTTGGCCGCGCGGCGCTTTTCCTGCGGCTTGCGATACAGCGCCTGAATGCTCTCACGCCCCATCATCCCGCCAATCGTGCCCAGCAGCAGGACATAGAGGATGGAGATGACCACATCGATCTGGCCCAGCGCCTTGAGCAGGTTGAACAGGCCCGCGCCGATCAGCGCGCCGATCAGACCGCCGGCCACCGTCACCGCGCCCATCTGGTAATCCACGCCGCCGCGCCTGCTCTGCGCAAAAACGCCCGAAACGCTGGCGCCGGTCACCTGAGTCGCGGCGGATGCGGCGGCGACCGTTGGCGGGATGCCATAGAAGATCAGCAGCGGAGTGGTGAGAAAGCCCCCGCCCACGCCGAAAATTCCCGAAAGAATGCCCGTTCCAGCGCCAAGCAGGACAATAACCAGTCCGTTGACGGCAAGATTGGCAATGGGAAGGTACACATCCATATCAAGCGCCTAAACCATAGGCGGATTTGATAGAAGGTGAATGGTGAGTTGTGCCTAAAATCCGGCGGATAGTGTGAGCGCAGGGCCACTAGCCGGCTGCGCATCGCCCGCCACGCGGAAGCGATAATCAGCCGCCACACGCCCGCGCGTATCGCCCAGGCGGAAGGTTACAGAGGCGCTTGGGCCGATATCCAGCCTGCGGGCATCATCCTGCGCGCCGCCCCAGACCGCGCCGCCTGCGCGCAATTGCACGTCCTGGGAACCCGCCAGCGCACGATCGACGCGCGCCTGCCCATCGACAAAGGCGGTGGCGAAATCGCCGCCGACATAGCCGCCCTGCAGATACAGCTCCCCGGTCAGCCCGGCGGGCAGCTCTACCGGCGGCAATTCGGTCACCGCATAGGCAGCGGGCCGCACATCTGTTCCGCCAGCACGCCGCGCCAGCCGCATTTCAGCCGCGAGGCGAATCGGGACAGCGGCAATCGGGCGGGCAGAGACGCCTGCCGCCGCTTCATGCTCACGCGCACCTTCCAGCGCGCCCGATCCGCGCACGTATACTTGCGGCCGGTTGCGGCTGGCCGGTGCCAGGGAATATCGCACCACCGCGCCTGCCTGGCTGCGGCCATAGGACGGACGGCCCGAAAGCAGCGGCGATGCGCTGTCCTGCCGCCACATCAACCAGCCATCGGCGGACCAGCGGCCCTCCCCGTCTTGCTGCGCGCCCGCATAGGGCACCGCGAAGGGCGCGGCCTGCGGTGCAGCAGCTGCAACCGAGGCCAGACCGGTATCGCCGGATCGACCGGGCACACGGTCTTGCACCGGATCGAAGAACACGCGCAGATGCTCGGGCACTTCCAGTTGCGAGAAGGCCGCTGCCAACAGCATCGTATGCCCCGCCACAATCCGTTGAGGCGCCTTATGGGCCGCATTCTGAGGCGTGTTCCGGAGCAAGACCTGCGATGTATCGGAAAGCTGTTCGCCGTCCCATGGCTGCGCGGCGCGATCGGGATCGTTCCAGCCACTGGCCGCAGGTGCATCGGGCACGGCGGGCGGCGCCCAGTCCAAAGCCTCTCCACCCTCACCCGCGCGCAATGGCGATTGCAGCCGCGGGAAGCCGGCGGGAGGCGTATCCTGCGCGCTTGGCGCGTCCGCTGCGGTGGTGTTGATCAGCTGCGCGATCATGACATGGGCGGGGAATGGCGCTTCCCACGTGGCCGCGCGCATCCCGATCCAGCCCAGCATCACCAGGCCCAGCATTGCCAGTGGCTGTCCGCGCCAGGCGGGTCTGCTGTTCCGGCCCCGGTTCATGTTGTCGGGACTTCACGCAATGTCGCGGCGGGATGCAGTTCGTGATGGGTCTTTTCCCACAACACCTCGCCACCGCGCAGCGTGCGGGCATAGGCCACGATTGCCCTGCGCCCGGCCATGATCGCGATCACATTGGTCACCGGAATGCGCAGGATGGCGCGCAGCCCCTCAACCGGGCCATATTCGCGGGCGGTAAAGGCAAAGCGCACCAGCGCCCGCCAGACAAAGCTCGCAAGATTGGCGACAATCAGCATGCTGAGCAGCGGATCGGTCTGCCACGGACGCTCGACACCCAGTTCGCCCAGGACAAAGAACAGACCCGCCAGAATGAAGAAGGCATATCCGCAGGCCAGCACCACAGCGGCCATCGGCCCGCGCCGGTCACGCAGCCGCATCCAGCGTTCGGTCAGGCCGCCTTCCCAGCCCAGACGGTCCCACCCCTGCAGCGCAATGCCATGGACCCAGCGCGATTTCTGGCGCACGCAGGAATCGATCCGGGAAGGGAAAAAGGCCCGCGTCGCCACCAGCTCGCCATCATCGCCGCGCACGCGCAGGAAGCGGGAACGACCGCCCGCCGCCTCTATGCGCATGCCCAGCTCATAATCCTCGGTCAGCGATTCGACGGAAAAGGGTGCATTGGCGTCCTGCAGGTGAGCCATGTCCCGCAGCATGCCGCGATCAAGCGCACAGCCCACGCCTGCGGCCGGCAGGCAGGCCCCCATGGCATCGCGCACCACCATGGTCTTGCCATGCGCCTCGGCAAATTCCTCGCAATAATGGCTGCCGATCCAGCGCGATTCCTTCTGCGGCAGAGGCAGGACCGGGATCTGGACGAATTCAAAGCGCTCAATCGCCTTGTCCATCAGGCCCATTTCCGCGGGATCGACCATGTCTTCTGCATCGTGCAGCAGGACCATGCGCACATCCTGGCCGCTGCGCTGTTCGTCCATCTCCATCGCGGCATACAGGCGATTGAGGCAATCGGCCTTGGTCGAGGGGCCATCGCAATCATGCACCACAATGCGCACGCGGCGATCGTTGCCGGCACCGCGCATGGCGGCTTCCAGTGTGGCCATATCGTTGCGATAACAGCCGACATAAATCACATATTCGGTGTGCGACCAGGCCCTGAGAGCATGGGTGATCGTGTGTTCGATCACGCTCTCTTCCTTCCAGGCGGGAATGAAGACGGCTGCATGACCGTTCAACCGGCGCGTGCGCACATCCTCGCGCACCAGATTGAGGCTGCGGTTGCGGCCAGTCAGCCGCAGCCAGGCCCACAGTCCGTCAACTGCCAGCTCGTCCAACGCCCCGATCAGAAAGAACATGCCGGCAAAAAGCAGTAACTCCTGCTCTACAACCGCCAGCCATTCCAAGATGGTCCAATGCCCCAGATTCATTCACTCACCAGTAAGGTCTTACGTATTTTTTCATAGGCCTATCGATCACAGACAAAAAACTCAATGATCCGTCAGGCGAGGGTTGCATCCTTACCGCAATTGCGAAAAGACGAATACACATGGCAAACACACCGATCATCAGAGCAGTCGTCCGGCCCTTCAAGGCCTTGTTCATCAGCGATGCCTTCGAAGGCGTCCTGCTGATCGCGGTTGCCGCGGCGGCCATGTTCGTGGCCAATTCCGCGGTGGCGGACAGCTACCACCACCTGTTCCACGGAGAGTTGTTTCCCAGCGCCACCTTCAAGCTGAACACGCTGCACCTGTGGATCAATGACGGGCTGATGGCGATCTTCTTCTTCGTTGTCGGGCTGGAAGTGAAGCGCGAACTGATCGTCGGCAATCTGTCCGATCCCAAGCAGCGCACGCTGCCGGTGCTGGCGGCGATTGCCGGCATGGCGGCTCCGGCGCTGGTCTATACCCTCATTGCCGGCGGCGAGCCCAATCTGGTGCGCGGCTGGGCAATCCCGGCGGCAACCGACATCGCCTTTGCCATGGGCGTGGTCGGCCTGCTGGGCACGCGCGTTCCTGCGCCCCTGCGGCTGTTCCTGCTGACCGTGGCGATCGTGGACGATATCGGCGCGGTGATGATCATCGCGGTGTTCTTTACCGCCAATATCAAGCTGATCTGGCTGATCGGATCGATCCTGGTGCTGGGCGCGATGATCGCCATGAACCGCATCAAGGTGGACCGGATCTGGCCCTATATCTTTGCCGCCATCGTGCTGTGGTACTGCGTCCTCAATTCAGGCGTCCATGCCACCATCGCTGGCGTATTGGCCGCGCTGACCATCCCCATGCACCGGCGCGACGGCAACAGCCTGCTGGAAAATATCGAACACGGGCTGGTGGGCTGGAACGCCTATCTGGTGGTGCCGCTGTTCGGCTTTGCCAATGCCGGCGTGGCGCTGGCGGGCATGGGTCTGCCAGAACTGCTCGCACCGCTGCCGCTGGCGGTGGCATCGGGTCTGGTGGTGGGCAAGCAGGTGGGCATCTTCACCTGCGTCTATCTGGCCGACAAGCTCAACATCGCCAAGAAGCCGGACGGTTGCAGCTGGCCCGAAGTGTGGGGCGTGTGCATCTTGTGCGGGATCGGCTTCACCATGTCGCTGTTCATCGGCGAACTGGCCTTCCCGCAATATCGCCTGCTGATAGACGAGGCGAAGATCGGCATTCTCACCGGCTCGCTGATCTCGGCCATACTGGGCTATATCGTGCTGCGCATGACCACCACCCATCCGGACGAGAAAGACGATCCCTACGATCCAGTCGTGTGAGGCCAGTCGTGTGAGGCCGGTGGTGTAAGGTCAGTTGTGTGAGGAACGGCCTGCGCGGCGGGCCTTAGCCCTTCTTGTTGACCGGCGGTTCGTCGCCCAGGTCTTCATACCAGGCTTCCACCGGGCCATTCAGCTTGATCGTCAGCGGACGGCCCTTGCGGTCCATCGTCTTGCCCGCCTGCACGCGCACCCAGCCTTCGGAAATGCAATATTCCTCAATATCGGTGCGCACCCGGTCCTTGAACCTGATGCCCACGCCGCGTTGCAGCTTGTCAGCATCGAAGAATTCGCTGGAGGGGTGGATTGCCAGGTGATCGGGCGGTGTGTCTTGTTCGGTTTTGTCGCTCATGGTTGCGCGCTTAGCCACGCAATGGCGGGAAAATCAATCACACTTCATCGCATGATATGCAGATTAAGCCATTTTGCACGCTCGTGCCGCTTGCCCTTTGTGCTTAGCAAATATAAGGGCGCATGCCTGTTTGTCAGGCGCATGCCTGAGCGAATTCGTCGGGCCGCGGGCGTGGCGGAATTGGTAGACGCGCTGGTTTTAGGTACCAGTATCGAAAGATGTGGGGGTTCGAGTCCCTTCGCCCGCACCAGTTCCTTCAGCGATCTGGGCAAGGCAAGATTATTGAAAAGGCACGGGTAAATGCAAATTGTCGAAACCACCAACGAAGGCCTCAAGCGCGCCTACACTCTGACCATTCCGGCCAAGGATATCGATGCCCGCATCGATGCCGAGGTGAAGAAGGTTGCACCGCAGGTGAAAATGCCCGGCTTCCGCCCCGGCAAGGTGCCTGCAAATCTGGTCCGCAAGATGCATGGCGAGGCGCTGCATTCCGATGCACTGAACGCCACTTTGCGCGAATCGGTCGAAGGCCTGATCCGTGACAAGAAGCTGCGTCCCGCGCTGCAGCCCAAGGTCGACATGACCGCAGGCTATGAACAGGGCAAGGATGCCGAACTGACCATCGAAGTGGAAGTGCTGCCCGATATCGAGGTGCCCTCCATCGATGGCCTGAAGCTGGAAAAGCTCAACGTTCCGGTCAGCGATGCGGACCTGGATGCGGCGCTGGCGCGTCTGGCCGAGGGTCAGAAGAGCTACAAGGACGCCGCCAAGACGAAGAAGGCCGCTGACGGCGATCAGATCGTGATCGATTTCGTCGGCAGCATCGACGGCGTGGAATTCGAAGGCGGCAAGGCCGAGAACACCCCGCTGGTGCTGGGCTCCGGCCAGTTCATCCCCGGTTTCGAAGACCAGCTCACGGGCGTGAAGACCGGTGACAAGAAGACCATCACGGTAACCTTCCCCGATGATTATCCGGCCGAAAACCTGAAGGGCAAGGATGCCCAATTCGCCGTGACGGTGCAGGCTGTGAAGGTCGAAGATGAAACCAGGATTGACGAGGAATTCGCCAAGAGCCTGGGCCTCGACGGTCTCGACAAGCTCAAGGAAATTCTCAAGGGCCAGCTGGAGCAGGAAACTGCCGGGCTCACCCGCACGCAGATGAAGCGCCAGCTGCTCGATACGCTGGCTGCCGATTATGATTTCGAAGTGCCGCCAACCATGGTTGAGGCTGAATTCGAACAGATCTGGAACCAGCTGCAGGCAGAAGCCGCCAAGGAAGAAGATCCCGCTACGGCGCAGAAGGAAATCGAAGCCGAGAAGGACGATTACCACCGCATTGCCGTGCGCCGTGTGCGCCTGGGCCTGTTGCTGTCTGAAATTGGCCAGGCCAATGGCGTGGAAGTTACCAACCAGGAAATGTCCATGCTGATCCAGCAGGCCGCGCAGCAGTATAGCCCTGCCGACCGTGAGCGCTTTGTCGAATATGTTCGCAGCGAACCGATGGCCCAGGCCCAGCTTCGCGCGCCGCTGTATGAAGACAAGGTGGTCGATTTCCTGTTCGACAAGGCCGAAGTGACCGAGCGCGAAGTGACTCGCGAGGAACTGGAAGCCGCGATCGAGGCGGAGGAATCCACCGCCGCCAAGCCTGCTGCCAAGAAGAAGGCACCGGCCAAGAAGGCTCCCGCCAAGAAGGCAGAGGCAAAGCCGGCTGCGGAGAAGGCAGAAGCCAAGCCCGCCGCAAAGAAGGCCCCTGCCAAGAAGGCTCCGGCCAAGGAAGCAGCAAAGCCTGCCGCGGAGAAGAAGCCCGCTGCCAAGAAGGCACCTGCGAAGAAGGCTCCGGCCAAGAAAGCTCCGGCAAAGAAGGCCTAGACCCAGCTGCAGTCGGCTTCGGCCCAGACAAAAAGAGGGCGGCCCTGCCAGATGGCGGGGCCGCCTTTTCTATTGCGGCATGCGAGTCTTGTGGGGAGGACTGGCCGCTCAGAAACTTCCTGAAACGCTGAGATTGAATACCTGGCCGATGGCCAGCCGCCGGTCTTCGCTGAACAGCACCGGTGCGGTGTTGCGCGGGCCGCTGTAGATCGTGCGTTGCAGCACGTTGCGGCCATTGAAAATATTGCCCACGCGGCCCCTGATGGTCAGGCCCAGCACATCCTTGTTCTCGACAAAGATCGCCCCGAAAGTGGCGACATTATAATCCAGCGTGACTTCCCTCAGGCGATAGCCGAGCGCGCTGCTGGTATCGCGGAATTCCACGCCCCAGGCCCAATCGGTATCGGGCACGTCATGACGAAAATCGAGGCGAATCTCGAACGGGGAATTGCGGTCGAAACGGCGGGGCAGGAAGGTGACCGGATCCAGCAGGTTGGAATCCTCGGCGCTGATGCGCACGTCCAGCTGGGCACCGCGCCAGCCCAGTGCCTCCATCTGAAGCGTACCGTTCAGACGCAGGCCCCGGCGGTGTGCACTGTCGATATTGCCGCTCGATTCCCCGCCGCCAATGGTGGGGATGATGGTCAGGAAGTCCTCTATCCGGTGATCGAACAGCGTCAGCGTGGCCGAACCCCAGCGCCCGAAGTTCCTGGACACTTCCAGCTCGGTTTCCCAGCTCTGCTGCGGGCGCAGCTGGTTGTTGCCGGTGCTCTGGTTTTCATCGGTCAGATTGACGCTGGCGAGGAAGTCACCAAAATTGAGCTGTCCCACGCGGCGCGCAACTTTCAGACTGATGTCCAGCCCGTCTGCCGCCGCCCAGGACAGCGAAACCGTGCCCTTGGGCCGCTGGAACGTGCGCGACAGGGCATTGACGCCGGTCTGTGAGATCTTTGAATATTCGCCGCCCGCCGCCAGTTGCAGCGACAGCCCCTCGGTCAGCGAGGTGGAGTAGCTGAGGATCGATTCGAACCGCTCCTCGCGCACGCCGCCGGTCCCCGCGGGGAAGGGAATCTGGAAGAACTCGTCGGTGATGGCGTTATAGCCGAACAGGCTGGCGACATTGTCGAGCCGGTTGAACGCCGCTTCGCCCGAAATCTGCCAGTCGCCGTTCAGCATTCCCCAGCTGTATTCGGCCCGCGCGATCCGTTCGCCCGTGTCGCTCAACCGCTCGTACCTGCTGCCGCTGGTGGGCGCAGTGCCCAGGTCGAGCAGCGAACTTGTCTTGAAATTGCCGTGCTCGTAGCTCTCCAGAGCGATCAGCTTGAGCTTGCCGGGGCCGAGCGGGAACTCGATATCGCCGCCGATCTCGTAGGAATGCTGATCATTGGTGGAGCGGAACCGCTCAAAGAATGTCGGCAGCGGATTGAGCGCGGTGCGGCGCTCCTCCTCATCAGACCGGAAAATGGTAAGCCCGCCCGAGAGGTTCAGGTTGACCTTGACCTCGGGCGCAATCTCGAAGGCAAAGCTGCCGGTCAGCGAGGGGCGCTTGAAGTCCGCCGATTGCGTGTTGAACCGCTCATCCACCACGCCTGCACTGTCGGTGAAAATGGAGGGGCCTTCCGACCCACGGATGAAGCCGCCGCTGTTGAAGGCGAGCGAATAATTCACCCCGCTTGCGGAGCCGCGCACCGAGATATTGCCCTCGCTCCAGCCAACAGGCGCGGGTCCGGTGGAAATCTGCGGGCGCCAGGAAAACTGGCCCGACATGCTGCCCGTGCGCACGATGACATTGGCCACCTGGCCAGACAGGCCGGGAATTTCCAGCGACGCGCCATCGACAATCTCGATCCGCACCACATTGCTGACCGGGATGCGCGACAGTTCATCGCGCGTGCTGGTGGATTTGCTGGAAATCCGGTCCCCGTTGATCAGCAGATTGCCCGATGCCTCGCCAAAGCCGCGTCCGCCGCCATTGAAGCCGCCGCCGCCCCCTTCGACATTGAAGCCGGGTATCTGTTCGATCAGGTTGAGCGCTGTGCGCGGGGCGAAACGCGCGAAGTCTTCCGGGACATAGACACGCGGCGCGTTGGAAAGCGGGAAGTTCTGCTCTGCGGCAACGGGCTGCTCGCTCGGCCCGGCGAGCAGTTCACCGGGAATGGCCGTGTCTTCTTCCTGCGCCCACGCGGGATTGGCCGCGCACAAAAGCGCAGCAGCAAGGGCGAAGCGCCCGGCATCCCTCAACAACAATTGCAAGCGCGCAGATCCATCCGTTGATTATGTCCAGTTTCGCTAGACGCAATCAACTGGACGAACAACATAGCAAATGTATCAAACTGTGTCGCTCAGTTTGGCTGCCAGGGCTGAAAAGAAGGCTGCGGCAGGGTAACGCTGCGCGCCCTTTCATAGGCCGCACCCGCCTGCAAAACCGCGGCATCGCGCCATTTTGCGCCGATGAAGGACAGGCCCACCGGGAGCCGCTCCACAGCGCCCATCGGCACGGTCAGGTGCGGATATCCGGCGATTGCGGCCAGGCTGCCCGCGCCAATTCCGGGCGCGAAATGGTCTCCAAGCACCAGGTCGATCGGCCATGCAGGGCCTTCGGTGGGGGCGATCAGGAAGGCGACATCATGCTGCGCCAGCAGCCGGTCTATCCCTTCAGGGCCAGCCAGATTGAAGCTGGTTGCACGCGCCGCCTCATAGGCCGCGCGGTCCGTGGTCTGTTCCGAAAGTTCGAAGATGTCCTGCCCGAACCAGCGCAATTCCTGATCGGCATGGGCGGTGTTGAAGGCGATCACATCGGCCAGCGAGCGCACCGGAATATCGGCAGGCGAGCCTTGCAGATAGGCGTTCAGATCCTCGCGCAGCTCATACAGCAGCACGCCATATTCATTCATCCCCATGCTTTCATCGGGCGTGAAATCCACGTCCACCAGCACTGCGCCCGCCGCTTCCAGATCGCGCAATGCCTGTTCGAACACCGCCGCAACCGCCGCATTGCCGCCAATCTGGTTGCGCATCACGCCCAGCCGCACGCCCTGGAGGGATGCGGTTTGCAGGCCCTGAGTGAAATCGGTGACATGCTCATCCGCATCCTGCGTTGCGGGATCGAGCGGATCACTGCCGGCAATCGCGGCCAGCAGCAGCGCTGCATCGCGGACATTGCTGGCCATTGGTCCTGCGGTGTCCTGCGAGTGGCTGATCGGCACCACATGGGTGCGGCTGACCATGCCCACGGTGGGCTTGAAGCCGACAATGCCGTTTACGCTGGCCGGGCAGGTGATCGATCCGTCGGTCTCCGTGCCGATGGCCGCCCAGGAAAAGCCCGCCGCCACCGCCGCGCCGCTGCCCGCGGATGATCCGCAGGTGTTGCGGTCAGTCGCATGCGGATTGCGCGTCTGCCCGCCCACCGCGCTCCACCCGCTGGAGGAGGTGGTGCTGCGAATATTGGCCCATTCGGACAGGTTGGTCTTGCCCAGCACCACCCCGCCCGCGCGGCGCAGATTGGCGATCAATGGAGCATCGCGGCCAGTGTTGTTGTTTGCCAGGGCCAGCGACCCGGCGGTGGTGGGGAATTCACGCGTTTCGATATTGTCCTTCACCAGCACGGTGCGGCCCTGAAGCAAGCCATCGCCAGCGGAAGCCGCGCGCGCCGCTTCGCCAGCATCGGGATTGACCACGATGACCGCAGCCAGCATCACCCCGGCATCGTCACGGCGCGCAATCCGCTCCAGCTGGGTGCTGGCATCGAGCGCGGCCTGATCTGCGCGCATCTCGCTGGTGGGTATGCGTTGATCGGCAATGACGATTGTCTCGCGCTGCTGTGCTTGCAACGGAACGGCGATGAGGGCGCTGGCGGCGAGCAATGCGGTGGCCAGCGCGACGGGCAGCGCGGCGGGCAGAGCAGCGGGCAGAGCGGCGGGCGGGGGAGCATGTTTCATGGCACTTTCCTGCGCCACGAAGTGATCTGACGCAATACCGCTAAAAATCACCCGTCAGCTGAAAGCGGAAGATCGGCTGCACCGACAGGTTGCGATATTCGTGGAACAGCACCGGCGTGCGGTCACGGTAGCCCGCATAGACCGTGCGCTGGAATCGTGCACTTCCTCCTGTCAGGTTGAACACCTGGAAATTGGCAGTCATGCCCAGCACGTCCTTATGTTCGATAAAGGCATAGGTGTAGGCGGGGCCTTCATCGTCGCGGCCCACTTCGCCAAGACGGTAGAAAGGCAGGGTGTGATTGTAACTTACCCCTGCACCCCAGGCCCAGTCGCTGCCGGGGATATCATGCCGCAGGTTAAGCTCCAGCTGGACATTGGTCTGGCCGCTGAACGGGCGCGCAATGCCGGTCAGCGGATCGGACAGGCTACTGTCGGTATAGACCACCACACTATCCAGCTTGGCCCCGTTCCAGCCCATCTGCGCCAGCTCGAACGTGGATCGCCAGTCAATGCTATAGCGCCGGGCGGAGGGGATATTGCCGCTTGCCTCCAGCCCGCCGGGCAGCGGGATGATTTCCACCAGATCCTCAAACCAGCGGCCATAGATCTTCAGCGTGGTGGAACCCCACGGCCCCAGATCCTTGTCGATCTCCAGATCCGCTTCCCACACCTGCGGCGGTACAAGCTGCACATTGCCAGCATTCTGGTTGTTCTGGTTGAGCGAGACGCTGGAAAGGAAATCGCCGAATGACAGCTGGCGCACTTCGCGGGCCATTTTGAACGAGACGTCCAGCCCGTCCTCAACCACCCAGGCCAGCGTGGCCGAACCCTTGGGCCGCCAGAAGCGCCGCACCAGCCCGCCCGGCCCGCTTTGCGCCAGCGTGGAATATTCTCCGCCCACACCAACCTGCAGCGACAGGCCGCCGGTCAATGTCCGGTTATGCGTCAGGATGGTTTCATAACGGTCCTCCGTCACTCCGCCCGATCCGGTGGGAAAGGCGATCTCGACAAAGTCGCCCGACGGATCGAGATTGAACAGGCTGGCGCTGCGGTCCAGCCGGTTGAAAGCGGCCTCACCGTCCCATTGCCAGTCCCCGCCCAGCATCGCCCAGCTGTATTCGGCGCGGCCAATCCGCTCACCCGTCTCGGTCCGCGCGGTATAGCGGTTGCCGGTATCGGGGGAGCCATCGTCAAAGATGAATACCGAATCCTGGCGCACCCTGCCGCGGTCATAGCTTTCCAGCACGATCACCTTCATCCGGCCCGCACCCAGCGCGAAATCCACATCGCCGCCCAGCTCATAACCCCAGCCGCGGTTGCGGTTGTCGAAATTGCGAAAGCGGTCCACGCCGATCACCAGATCGCGGTATTCATCGTCGGAGAAATGGTTGAAGTTGCGGCTGTAGCTGGCGTTGGCGTTGACGATGGTGCCGCCCGCGCTGGTCCATTTGCCGCGCGCGGAAAGTTGCGGGAAATCGCCGACAAAGCGGATCGCCGCATCGCGGTTTTCGATGATATTGCCCGCAGCATCGCTGATCGTGGCGAGGCCTCCGCCCCCTCCGCCGCGGCCCACGCCGTGGTTATAGGCCACGGTCCATTCGTGATTTTCCCCCGATCCGCTGACCGACACCGATCCGCCGAAATAACTCGGCTCGGCATAGCGGGGCCGGGCGGTGGCGCGATATTCGAACTGGCCGCTGATCGCACCGGGACTGGTCACCACGTTGGCCACCTGGCCAGACAGGCCGGGAATGGCCAGGCTGGCGGCATCGACAATCTCGATCCGTTCCACCCGGTCGATGGAAATCTGCCGCAACTGGTCAAAAATCCCGTCAGACTTGCTGGAAATCCGCGCACCATTGACCAGCACGTTGGCGCTGGCCTGGCCCAGCCCGCGCTGGCCATCGTCACCGCGAATGGAAAAGCCGGGCACTTGCTGCAACATGTCGAGCGCATTGCGCGGGGCAAAACGGGCGAAGTCCTGTGGCACGTAAACCATGCCGCCAAGCGCCAGCACCTGCTGGACCGCGTCGGCGCTGGAGTCGGCACTGGCGTCGGCGCTGGCGTCGGCGCTGGCGTCTTCGCCGTTCTCTCCGCCAGCAGGGGCTTCCTCAGCCTCCTGCGCGCTGACCGCCAGTGGCGTCCCGCCCATGGCCAGACTGGCCCCCGCCAGCAAGGCTGCAATATCCCGCAAACTGATCCCCTCCCCACGACCACATCTGTGATCATACCGGGTGGTAGCCGCAATCCGCCGTGTCACAGACTGGATTCGACGGGGCGCTTACCGTGCACGATGAACCGCTGTTCCCGTGTCCCGAACAGCGGATATTGTCAGGCGGATGGGGGAGAAGCGCGCAAGCCCCTTGAACATCAGGTGAGCACGCGCGACATAGGTTTCGCAATTCAATCTGAGAGGACATCCATGTTCGACCCGTTCGGCGATAACAACGACCGCTTCACCACCGATCCCATTACCGGCCAGCTGATCCCGGTGGTGGTGGAATCGACCAGCCGGGGTGAGCGCAGCTTCGACATTTTCAGCCGCCTTCTGCGTGAACGGATCGTGTTCGTCACCGGACAGGTGGAGGACAACATGGCCAGCGTCATCGTTGCCCAGCTGCTGTTCCTGGAGAGCGAGAACAGCCAGGATATTTCCATGTACATCAACTCGCCCGGCGGCGTGGTGACGGCCGGCATGGCGATCCATGACACCATGCAATACATCAAGCCCAAGGTACGCACCGTGTGCGTTGGCCAGGCGGCATCGATGGGCAGCTTCCTGCTGGCAGCGGGTGAACCAGGCATGCGCGTGGCACTGCCCAATGCCCGCATCATGGTGCACCAGCCCAGCGGCGGCGCACGCGGCATGGCCTCCGATATCGAGATTCAGGCGCGCGAGATTCTGCGCATCCGCAGCCGGATGAACGATCTTTACGTCAAATATACCGGCCAGAGCCTGACCGATATCGAGAATGCGATGGACCGTGACACCTTCCTGGAAGCGGAAGAAGCGCTGAAATTCGGCATTGTCGACAAGGTCTTCGCGCATCGTCCCAAGGGTGAAAATCCCGATGAGCCAGAGGGCACCGGCGGCGCGCCTGAATAAGCATGTGGTGGGGGGCTGCCAGCATTCTTGCTGACATGATAACGAGGGCAGGGGCATGACCGGTCTGGCAAAGCCCGCTGGCAACAGCGGCGCCACCGGTCTGGCCTCCCGCCTGTTCCCCCCGCTGGCCGGCGCGCCCGGCGAAATCGCCACTATCCAGTACCTGCGCGGCTTTGCTGCGGTGCTGGTGCTGTTGTACCACCTCTCGCAGCAATGGGCGCCTGTTGGCGGCATTCCGGCGCTGGAAGTGATGCGTTCGGGCGTGGACGTATTCTTCGTGATCAGCGGCTTCGTGATGGTCTGGTCGACCGACAAGGGCAGCCGGCTGAGCGCGGGCACATTCATGGCCCGCCGCATCGCCCGCGTTGCCCCGCTGTACTGGGTGATCACCAGCGCGGTGGTGCTGGTGCTGCTGCTGGCACCCGGCGCCATCGGCTGGACCGGCACCAACATCTGGCACATAATCGCATCCTACCTTTTCCTGCCGGCGGTGAACCCGCTGATCGGCGCGATCTATCCGGTGGTGCCGCTGGGCTGGACGCTGCTGTTCGAAATGTTCTTCTACGCCATGTTCGCGCTGGCCATCCTGCTGGGCGGACGGGTTCCGCGCCGGGTGATGGCGATCCTGATCACCTCCATGCTGGCGCTGGTGGCGCTGGGCAAGGCGGTGGCTCTGCCCGTGGCGCTGGCCTTCTATGCCCGGCCAATCCTGCTGGAATTCGTGTTCGGCGTGATCGTGGGTCTGGTGTTCAAGGGACCGATCCTCCCGGGAGGAGCACGCTCCCACCTGCCCTATTACGTGATCGCCTTTGCCGGGCTGTTCCTGCTGCTGTTCCTGCCTGATATGCCCAATTCCTGGCGCGCGTTGCGCTTTGGCATTCCATCGGCGCTGATGGTGTATGGCTTTGTCCACATCCAGGCGGCCCCCAGCGCGCTGTGGCACCGCATGGGGGACATGTCATACTCTCTCTACCTGATTCATTATCCGATCGTGGTGGCGTTCGGCGCGGCCTGGCATGGCGCATTTTCGCAATACGGACTGCCGGCCTATGCGCTGTTCATGGCCGCAGGCACCGCTATCTCCCTGATTTTCGGATATTTGTGCTGGCTGCTGGTTGAACTTCCGCTGATAGACAGCGCCCGCCGCCGCCTGCGCAGGCCCACCGCCGCCCCAGCTTAATTGCGCAGGATTTGCGTCCGGGACTGGAAGAAAGCGGCACACATCCTATTTTATCATTTCAACCAGCCGCATGGACTGTAGCATTTTGGCAACCCTGTCCCTTCAGGCGGGATCAAGGCGGGGGATATAGGGTACATGCGATTGATATTGTTTCGGCCAGCTATACATTGGCGTGGCTGATTCCTGCGTCTGTCATCACAACATGCGGGGCAGCGCATAAGGCGAGGTTATGACCAAATTGAGCGGATCCGATAGCAAGAGCACCCTGTACTGCAGCTTCTGCGGTAAGTCCCAGCACGAGGTGCGCAAGCTTATCGCCGGCCCAACCGTGTTCATCTGCGATGAATGCGTGGAGCTGTGCAACGACATTATCCGTGAGGAAGCCAAGGGTGGAATCGCGGGCAAGAAGGATGGCGAGATCGCCACTCCGCACGAGATTTGTGACAAGCTGAACGATTATGTGATCGGCCAGGAACGCGCCAAGCGCGTGCTCTCCGTCGCCGTGCACAATCACTACAAGCGCCTGAAGCACGCCGGGAAATCGGGCGATGTGGAACTGGCCAAGTCCAACATCCTGCTGATCGGCCCCACGGGTTCGGGCAAGACGCTGCTGGCCCAGACGCTGGCGCGCACGTTCGACGTGCCCTTCACCATGGCCGATGCCACCACGCTGACCGAGGCTGGCTACGTGGGTGAGGACGTGGAAAACATCATCCTCAAGCTGCTCCAGTCGTCCGACTACAATGTCGAGAAGGCGCAGCACGGCATCGTCTATATTGACGAGATCGACAAGATCACCCGCAAGGCGGAAAACCCCTCCATCACGCGCGACGTATCGGGCGAAGGCGTGCAGCAGGCTTTGCTCAAGCTGATGGAAGGCACCACCGCCAGCGTTCCCCCGCAGGGCGGGCGCAAGCATCCGCAGCAGGAATTCCTGCAGGTGGACACCACCAACATCCTGTTCATCTGTGGCGGTGCCTTTGCCGGCCTGGAAAAGATCATCGGTGACCGCCTGCAAAAGCGTTCGATCGGTTTTGGCGCCCATGTGGAAGATCCCACCAAGGCCAAGATCGGCGAAATGCTGCAAAAGTGCGAACCCGAAGATCTGCTGAAATTCGGCCTGATCCCGGAATTCGTCGGCCGCCTGCCGGTGATCGCCACCCTGCACGATCTTGATGTCGATGCTCTGGTGACGATCCTGAGCGAGCCGAAGAACGCGCTGGCCAAGCAATATATGAAGCTGTTCGAGCTGGAAGACGTGGAGCTGACCTTCACCGAAGAGGCCCTGCGCGCGATTGCCGAGAAGGCGCTGAAGCGCAAGACCGGTGCTCGTGGCCTTCGCTCCATCGTCGAAAGCATTCTGCTCGATACCATGTTCGACCTGCCCAGCATGGAAGGCGTGACCGAAGTCGTCGTCGATGCAGACGTGATCGCGGGCCGCAAGGAACCCGTGCGCGTGGTCGGCAATGAGAAGAAGAAGGAAGAAGCGGCCTAGGTCGTTTGAGCCGAACTGACGTTCGGCCCCCTCAGATACTGGACGCGGCCCATCAGGGCTGTCTGGCTTGCGGGCTGCCTTCGGGCGGCCCGTTTGCTTTTGGCGCAATGCACGATCTGAAGGACCATGTTTACATTGTCTCCGGGTCCAGTTCCTGCCTGGATGCGGCAACCGCCCGGCGCGTAGCGATCAGTCGCAGCCCACCGCGCATTCCTCTGCCCGGCCCGTCTCCACCTGCACGGTTGCATGGCCGATGTGGAAGCGGTGTTCCAGTTCATGCGCCACCTCGTGCAGGAAGCCATCGCCGGGATGGCCGCCGGGCATGCACACATGCGCCGTCAGCGCGGTCTCGGTCGTGCTCATCGGCCAGATGTGCAGGTCATGCACCGTCTCCACCCCTGCAAGGCCGGACAGATAGGCGCGCACATCGCTCTCGCTGATGCCATCGGGAACGGCCAGCAGGCCCATCTTCACACTGTCCTTCAGCAGGCCCCAGGTGCCCCATGCGATCACCGCCACGATCACCAGGCTGACGATCGGATCGATCAGCACCGCGCCTGTCATCACGATGGCCACGCCGGCAACCACCACGCCCACGCTGACCAGCGCATCGGCGGCCATATGCAGGAAGGCCCCGCGAATATTGATGTCATGCTTGCGCCCGCGCATGAACATCAGCGCGGTGGCGGTGTTGATGACGATGCCGATGCCCGCCACCCAGACCATGGTCCAGCCCTCCACGTCCGCCGGCACGATCAGGCGGTGCATGGTCTCGAACAGAATGGCGCCAATGGTGATCACCAGCAGCGTGGCATTGGCCAGCGCGGCGAGAATGGTCGAGCTTTTGAGGCCGTAGGTAAAACGCGCAGTGGCAGGCTTTCTGGCCGCGACGCTGGCCGCCCAGGCGATCAGCAGAGCCAGCACGTCTGACAGATTGTGGCCCGCATCGGCGATCAGCGCCATCGATCCGGACAGATAGCCGAACAGCGCCTCCACCAGCACGAAGCCGGTGTTGAGGCCCGCCCCTACGGCAAAGGCGGTGCCATAGTCGGCAGGCGCGTGGCTGTGCGCATGGCCGTGGCCGTGTGAATGCCCATGTGCATGACCGTGTGCATGACCCTCATGGTGGTCATGATCGTCATGGCTGTGAGAGTGGCCTGCGCCCATGTGCCTAGTCGTAGACGCAAGCGTCGAGGCCGTCACGCCTCACCACACCGATGCGCGCCTCTATCGTGTTGCCATATCGGCGGGTGAAGCCGGTGGGGTTCACCACTTCGCGCTTTTTCGGGCTGGGCAGGGCCGCGGCGATGCGGCTGGCTTCATCGCGGGAAAGGCGCGCGGCGGAATGGTCGAAATAGCGCTGCGATCCTGCCTCCACGCCGTAAGTGCCGATGCCGGTTTCCGCGACATTGAGATAGACTTCCATGATCCGGCGTTTGGTCCAGATCTTCTCGATCAGGAAGGTGAACCAGGTCTCCAGCCCTTTGCGGAACCAGCTGCCGCCCTGCCACAGGAACACGTTCTTGGCGGTCTGCTGGCTGATGGAGGATGCGCCGCGTTCGCGCGTGCCGGCGGCGCGTTCCTCCAGCGCATCCTCGATCGCTTCGACGTCGAAGCCCTCGTGGGTGCAGAACTTGCTGTCCTCCGCCGCGATCACCGCGCTCACCATGTTGCGGTCAATGCGCGAAAGCGGCTCCCAGTCGCGGGTGACGGAGTTCTCATCCATCAGCATGGTGGCGGTATAGGTCACCGGCACAAAGCGAAACAGCACCACCAGCACCAGGCTGGCGGCGATGAAGACGATGATGGATTTGGCGAGGATTCGCAGAGTTGTTATGACCATGGGCCGCCTTCTAGCGAAAGCGGCCCGGTCAATAAATGCAAGATCACGCAGCCGCGGCTGGCATCAGCCTTTCACCGGCAATGCGCTGCATCGCTTTTTGCAGCTTCTCAAACGCGCGCACCTCGATCTGGCGGATGCGTTCGCGGCTGACATCGTAAACCTGCGACAGTTCTTCCAGCGTCTGCGGATTATCCGTCAGGCGGCGTTCGGTCAGGATGTGCTTTTCGCGGTCGTTGAGCGCGCCCATCGCCTCCACCAGCATTTCGCGGCGCAGGTCTGCCTCTTCGGCCTCGGCCACCACCACGTCCTGCAGCGGACGCTCGTCCGTCAGCCAGTCCTGCCATTCGCCGGAGCCATCTTCGCCATTGCGCATGGGGACGTTGAGCGAACCATCGCCGCCCATCATCATGCGCCGGTTCATGTTGATGACTTCCTGCTCCGACACGCCCAGATCGGTGGCGATCTTGGTCACATCATCAGGGTGCAGGTCGCTGTCTTCATAGGCTTCCAGCTGCTTCTTCATCCGGCGAAGGTTGAAGAACAGCTTCTTCTGCGCGGCGGTGGTGCCCATTTTCACGAGCGACCAGGAGCGCAGGATGAATTCCTGCATGCTCGCCTTGATCCACCACATGGCATAGGTCGCCAGGCGGAAACCGCGCTCCGGCTCGAACTTCTTGACGCCCTGCATCAGGCCGACATTGCCTTCGGAAATGAGGTCGGACACCGGCAGGCCATAGCCGCGATAGCCCATGGCGATCTTGGCCACCAGGCGCAGGTGACTGGTCACCAGCTGCGCGGCGGCATCGGGATCCTCATGTTCCTTGTAGCGCATGGCGAGCATGTATTCCTGCTCTGCCGTCAGCACCGGGAATTTCTTGATTTCGGCCAGGTAGCGATTGAGGCTCTGCTCTCCGCCAAGGGCTGGCACTGAAGGTCGATTATTGCTCACTTTTTTCCCATACCTTTCTATCGTCGACCGCAATTTGCAGGCCCCTGCTGGGCACCTGACCTTCGGCGGCCACATTATTGGTTCGTCCCTTATAGCCGAACACGCTGTCAGATAGGACGCATTTCATCGATTGGAATGACTGGTTTCGTCGATCAGTTCCCGCATATCTGCCGGCAATTCGCTGCTGAATCGCAAGAAGTTACCGTTAACGGGGTGATTAAACCCCAGAATCGCCGCGTGCAGGGCCTGGCGGTTGAACTCCAGGCGTTTGAGAACAGGGCGAATCTGCGCATTTGCTCGGCCATAGACAGGGTCTCCCAATAGCGCATGACCGATTGACGCAAGGTGAACCCTGACCTGGTGGGTCCTGCCTGTTTCCAGCCGGCATTCGATCAGCGCGCAGCCATCCAGCCGTTTCAGGGTCTTGTAATGCGTAACCGCGTGTTTCCCGCGCGAGGAATCGGAGGACAGGACCGCCATTTTCTTGCGGTTGGCGTCGCTGCGCCCGATTCGCGCATCAATCGTGCCCGCTGGCGGCACGGGATGGCCGCTGCACACCGCCAGATAGGCGCGTTCGAGCGAGTGATCGGCGAATTGCCGCGCCAGCCCCTCATGCGCGGCGTCGCTTTTGGCCACCACCAGCAGGCCCGATGTATCCTTGTCGATCCGGTGGACGATGCCGGGCCGTGCCACGCCGCCAATTCCGGCCAGCTGACCGCCGCCCTTCACCGCGCAATGATGCAGCAGCGCGTTGACCAGAGTGCCGTCCGGATTGCCCGCCGCCGGGTGGACCACCATGCCAGCAGGCTTGTCCACCACGATCAGGTGCTCATCCTCATACACCACGGTGATGGGGATATCCTGTGGAAGAGCCTGTGGACTATCCAGGGGCGGAATGTGGACAGAAAAGCTCAAGCCCGCTTGAACCTTGGCGGAAGCGCTGGAAGCAGCCTTGCCGCCCACTTCCACCTTTCCCTCTGATATCAGCGCCTTGACCCGTTCGCGCGACAGATCGGTCACTTCGGCCAGCGCCTTGTCCAGCCGGCCGGCGGTGGTGATCGTGCCCGTGATGGTTTTTTCGCGCTCCATGCGGGCGATGTGGCCGAGCGTGCCCCGTCTGACAAGTATCGCGGCCACAGCTGCCCTCTCTCGCCTTGCGCCCCGTGCGCATCGGTGCGAGCGTATGTCATCCGGGGACTGTATAGCGCGACTGAGGGGAAATGGTCACATGATTGCTGCATTCAGGACATTCGCGAATCTTGCCACGATTTTCGCCGCCGCGCTGGCGCTGGCGGCCTGCGGATCGGGCGAACGCGAAACGGACCGCGCGGCGGCAGAGGGCATTATCCTGATCGGCAACGGCGGGGAGCCGCAGACGCTGGACCCGCATCTGGCAACGGGCAATCCCGAAGCGCACATACTGAACGAGATGTTCGAAGGCCTGACCGTGGCCAATCCGGACGATCCGGCAACCCCCGCCCCCGGCGTGGCGGAAAGCTGGGAGCATGACGGCAGCTTCACCAGCTGGACCTTCCACCTGCGTGACAACGCCACATGGACCAATGGCGATCCGGTGGTGGCGGGGGATTTCCTCTATGCCTGGCAGCGGGTCCTCAGCCCCGAACTGGGCGCGCAGGACAGCAGCGCCTTCTATTTCATCCGCAATGCAGAGCCGTTCAATCTTGGCCAGATCAGCGATTTTTCGCAGGTTGGCGTCCGCGCGCCCGATGATCGCACGCTGGTGGTGGACCTGATCCGCCCCGTCCCCACATTCCCGTTCCTGACCTCTGCGCCCATCATGTCACCACTGTCGCAGCGCGCGGTGGAGGCGCACGGCACGATGACCGACCGCCAGAACCCGTGGGCAACGCTGGAGAACTTCGTCACCAATGGTCCGTTCATGATGAAGGCGTGGACCGTCAACCAGATGATCGAGCTGGAGAAGAACCCCGATTACTGGGATGCCGCCAATGTCCGGCTCAATGGCGCGCGTTTCTTCCCGGTCGACAATGTCGGGACCGAGGAAAACCTGTTCCAGGACGGGCGGCTGCATGTGACCGGCACGATCCCGCCGGACAAGATTCCCGGCTATCGTGACCGGCAGGCGCCGGAACTGGTCAGCGATCCGATGCTGGCCCCCTATTTCTATTATGTGAATGTCGAGCGGCCCCCGCTGGACAACGTGCTGGTCCGCCGGGCGCTGTCGCTGGCGATAGACCGGCAGATGCTGGTGGACCGCGTGGTTCAGGGCGGGCAATTGCCGGCGGGCGGATACATGCCCCCCGGCTATCCCGATTATCAGGCAGCGCCGCCCATCGCCGTTCATGTGGAGGAAGCGCGCCGCTTGCTGGCCGAAGCAGGCTATCCCGGCGGAGAGGGCTTTCCGCGCTTTGAAATCCTCATCAACACCAGCGAGGCGCACCGCAAGATTGCCGAAGCCCTGCAGGAGATGTGGCGCACCAATCTGGGCATCGATGTGGGCATTTATAATCAGGAATGGCGCGTCTATCTGGATGCCCTGCTGGGCAGCGATTTTGCCCTCGCCCGCGCCAGTCTGGTGATGACCGATCCCGATATCTATTCTCCGCTGGAAGCCTTCACCACCGATGGATCGCGCAATATGGGCAAGTGGAAAAATCCCCGGTTCAACCAGCTGATGGATCAGGCAGAGGGGGAGACCGACATTCCCCGGCGCAACGCGCTGTTGCAGCAGGCCGAACAGGTGATGATAGAGGACCTGCCGATCATCCCCATCTATTGGGGCCGGCAGAACTATCTGCTCGATCCGCAGGTCAGGGGGTGGGTGCCCAACATCTATTCCCGCCATCCGCTCAAGCATGTCTATTTCGAAAACTGACGCGAAGGCTGTGGCAGGCCCAGCGCCCAGCCCAGTTTCCTGCGTACAGGTGACGCAAGAGGCGCTGGCGCTGATGCTGGCCGAAGCCGCCCGCGCTGCGCCGCATGAATGCTGCGGCATCTTGCTGGGCGCGGGCAATCATGTGCGCACCGCGCGTCCTGCCGCCAATATCGATCCATCGCCGCACAGCCGTTTCGAAATCGACCCGCAGGCGCTGGTGGATGCGCACCGCGCCGCGCGGGCGGGCGGGCCGCAGGTGCTGGGATATTACCATTCTCACCCTGGCGGCCCTCCCCGCCCCTCTGCCACCGATGCGGCGATGGCGGGCGGCGACGGACGCATCTGGGCGATTATCGGCCACAATGGCGATGTAATGTTCTGGCGCGACGGTGAATCGGGCTTCGCGGAGCTTTCATACCAACGCGTGCAAGGCTAAGGCGTGCAGCGAAGCATTGGCGGGAGAGGCAGGAATTTTGTCTTTCCGCGCTGCTTCGGGAAAAGTGTCACCTTGCCCGCAACCAGTCAAAATCCTGTTTCTAATGGGTTTTTGAGATCGTCAGCAGGGTTACACACTGTCACTTGTGTCACCTTGCGCATTCATACTACAGTCCAGGATCCTGAATGACTTCTTCACTCGACCTTGCCGCCCTGCTGTGTTCGCGCCTGTGCCACGATCTGCTCAGCCCGGTCGGCGCGCTCAACAATGGCCTGGAACTTCTCGCTGACGAGAAGGACCCGGACATGCGCCAGCGCTGCCTCGAACTGCTGGAACAGAGCGCACGGATCAGTGCCGACAAGCTAAAGTTCTTCCGCCTGGCGTTTGGCGCGGCCGGCGGATTTGGCGAAATGGTCCCCAGCGAAGAACCCCGCCAGCTGCTGGCATCTCTGGTTGCCGCCAATGACCGGGTGGAGCTGGAATGGGCTGTGAGCGAACCCAAATTGTCCAAGCCTGCGGTCAAGGTGATGCTGAACCTTGCGGCGATGGGCCTTGATGCGCTGGTGCGCGGCGGGGTGCTGTCCGTTGGGGCGGAAACCACCAAGGGCATGACCGAGATTGCCATCCGCGCCGCCGGCAACCGCATTGCCTTTGACACCGCCATCGGCGATGCGCTGGAAGGCAAGCTTGCTGACGATGAGCTTTCCGGCCGCACGGCCCCTGCCCACATGATCCGCCTGCTCGTGGAGGAGAAGGGCGGCAAGGTGCAATATGCCAAATCGGACGAAGCGCTGGTGATGGGTGCCATGCTGCCCGCGCCAGAGCTGATCGGGTAACGATCACGCCGTGACCGACCCGCTCGTCCACAAAGAGATCGCCTCTCCCAACTGGAATGAGCGCCGGGCGCCGATCGACATGGTCGTGCTGCATTATACCGAAATGAAGCCGATCGAGAGCGCGATAGAGCGCATGTGCGACCCGGCTGCCGAAGTCAGCGCGCATTACCTGATCAGCGAACAGGGCGAAGTGATCCGCCTGGTGGCCGAGGACAAGCGCGCCTGGCACGCGGGACAATCGTTCTGGCGCGGCAATCGTGACGTCAATTCCGCCAGTATCGGCATAGAGCTGGACCATCCCGGCCACGCGCTGGGTTATCGCCCGTTTGCCGATGCGCAGATCGATGCACTGCTGCCGCTGCTGCACCGGATCATGCAGGCGCATGACATTCCGCGCGCCAATGTGGTGGCCCATTCGGACATCGCGCCTGCCCGCAAGATCGATCCCGGCGAGCTGTTTCCGTGGCACCGGCTGGCCGAATGCAAGCTGTGCCTGCCGCGCCCTCGCAAGCTGGACCTGGGCGATCCGTTTGACAATGACAGCGCCTTTTACCTGGCGCTGGAACGTTATGGCTATGACATCACCGATGGCAGCAAGGCGGTGGAAGCCTTTCAGCGCCGCTGGCGACCAGAGCAGATCGACGGGCTGATTGATGGCGAATGCCGCGCAATATTGTTTCAGCTGCTCTTGGATCGGGACCGGGGAATGGCTAGATAGGCGGTGCCAGGGGGCCGGGCAGCCGCGTTGGGGGAAACTCCGCCGAGGAAAGTCCGGGCTCCACGAAACAAGGGTGGCGGGTAACGCCCGCCCGGCGAGGGGGCTTGCTCCCGAAGCCGAGGGAAAGTGCCACAGAGAGTATACCGCCGATGGCGCCTACAGCGCACAGGCAAGGGTGAAAGGGTGCGGTAAAAGCGCACCGGGGGCCTGGTAACAGGTTCCGCATGGCAAACCCCACCCGGAGCAAGACCAAATAGGGGTCTCGCGCGAGAAGGCCGCAAGGCACGAAGGCAGGAGCGTTTCGCTCCGAGAGATCCGGGTTGGTCGCTTGAGCTGCGGAGCGATCCGCAGCCTAGATGAATGGCTGCCCCTGCAGCGCTGGTCGCAAGATACCGGTTGCAGGACAGAACCCGGCTTACAGGCCCCCTGGCACTTTATTTTTCCGGCTGACTGCTCCGCTTTTCGACCGGCGATCAGGCCGGTACGGCGCGCGGTCCGGCCTTGATGGTTCCATCTTCGGACATGGCCGCTTCCAGATAGCGGCGGCGCGATCCTTCCAGCACCAGCGCGGTCAGCCTGCCGCTGGCATAGGCGCCGGTATCGATGCCGATGCGGTTGCCCTTGTCCTCGGGCTGGTCGCTGATCGTATGGCCATGCACCACCACCGTCCCATAAGGCTCCGAGTGGGACAGGAAGGGTTCACGAATCCAGCGCAGATCCTGCGGCCGCTGTTCCGCCAGGGGCACTTCGGGATCGATCCCGGCATGGACAAACACATAATCGCCCAGCTGGATCATATCCTCGAAACTGGCGATATAGGCGAGTTCCTGCGAGGGCACGGCCTGCACCATCATCGCCTGCGCCTCTTCCACGCTGCCCGCGCCCAGCGCCTTGCGATCCACGCCATAGCTTTGCACGGTCTCGCGCCCGCCGTGGCGCATGAAATGGCGCATCATATCGGCATTGTCGAAACTCCTGAGGAACATCTCCTCATGGTTTCCGCACAGGATGCGGACGTTGCGCTGTGCCTGCCAGGCGCGCGCGCGGCGGACCACGCCTGCACTGTCCGGGCCGCGATCAACCAGATCGCCGAGAAGGATGACAGTGGTATCGGCGGTTGGCGCAAGCGCATCGTCTTCCTCAACCGCCGCGATCAGCGCCTCGAACAGGTCGAGCCGTCCGTGGATATCGCCAATGGCATAGACGCGCTGCCCCATCGGCAAGGCCGGCAGGTCGGCATCCTCTTTGCCGGACAGAAGGGATTTGATGAACTGCAACATGATCTGGTCGGCGTCCTGTAAAGACAATGCAGCAAGGCGCAAGTCGGGTCCCCGCGATAGCAGAAGTTGCGAATTTACCTGTCTCGGCGCTGAATGTGATGCGGAAAATCAACACATTTGCGGCGATTGGGGAAAATGACGCAATAAACCTTGTGCACTGCAACATCGAAGTGCAGTTAAATTGCGTGACCGCGGATACCAGCCCGACAAAACAGAGGCCGGATCGCGATCGCGCAGGTGGGACGAGGCACGAGTTTCAACCAAGCAATTGAGGAAATTGCCCATGCTTACGTCCGTTCGCAGCCTGATGGCTGCTACCGTCCTTGCCGGTTCCATTGCTGTCGCTGCTCCTGCAGCTGCACAGGATATCGGTGTAGAACTTTCCGCAAATGCTGCTGTCGTCAGCGAATATCGCTTCCGCGGTGTTGACCTCTCGGGTGGCGATATCGCTATCCAGGGTGGTATCGATGCAGCCCTGCCCGCTGGCTTCTATGTCGGCACCTGGGGTTCCTCGATCGACGAAACCACCGTCGGCTATGGCCACACCGAACTGGACGTCTACGGCGGCTGGAGCGGCAGCGTCAGCGATGCCGTTTCTTTCGATGTCGGCGTGATTGCCTATCTCTATCCGAACGCCGGCTGCTGTGATTACGACTATGTCGAATTCTACAGCTCTGTTGGTGTGACTGCCGGTCCGGCTGAAGTGACCCTGGGCGTTGCTTACGCACCCGATCAGGATTCGCTGGGCGGTACTGACAACTTCTACGTCTATTCCGATGTTGGCGTTGGCATTCCCAACACCCCGGTGTCGCTCTCCGGTCACCTCGGCTACACCGATGGTTTCCTGACCTTCACCAACAACTCCAAGGCTTTCGACTGGTCGATCGGCGCGGACGTTGCACTGGGTGAAGTGGTTTCGGTTGGCGTTGCCTATGTCGGCGCTGAGGGCGACATTGTTGCCCCGGCTTATGACTTCACCGATGACGCAGTTGTGTTCACCCTGTCCGCCAGCTTCTAAGCTCGGCTGACACGGTACAAGAATTGGGCCCGCACCGGCGACGGTGCGGGCCCTTTCTTTTGTCCGCAGCAGGTTCGCTTGCCAGCAGCAGGCGGGATCTAGCTGAGGTAGAAGTCCACCGTCGTGACCACGCGCACCTTCTTGTAGGGCGTATCGGCCACGCCCCAGCCACCGCCATCGCCATCGCGCGCATCGATAGAGAAATAGCCCTGCGTGGCCTGGCGAATTCCGCCCACGTCGGAACCGGAATCCTCGGCAAACTGCTCTGCGGAAGCGCGCGCATCACGGGTCGCCTCGGCCACCATCTCGGGCTTGATGTCATTGAGCCTGGTGTAGGTGTAGGCCATGCCCGACCCCTCCTCCAGCATCACGCCGCGCCGGACCAGATCGAACTGGCGCCGCACCGCGCGCTGGGCGCGTTCGATATCGTTGCTGCGCAGGGTCATGCGCTGGCGCACGGTGAAATTGGGCACGCCGTCCTGAGTGAAGCTGGAGACATTCACCCCAATGGGTTGCAGCGCGTCTTCAGGAAAGCCCAGTTCGGCAAAGAAGGCGGTTATGCTGGCGGTGTCGCGGTCCACGCTGGCCTGGGCGCTGGTCATGTCATTCGCGGTTGCCGAATAGGAGATGGTCCAGGTGGCCAGATCGGCCACCACTTCGCGCTCCGCCAGACCGCGCACGGTGACGGACCGGTCCGCCATCTTGGCTCTGGTCAGCCCATCGCCCAGAAGATATCCGCCAGCGATCAATCCCAGCGTCAGCATCGCGCAGGAGGCAAGCACAAGCCTGGCTGGCGGATTTCGCCAGAAAGGAGTGGCGGAGTTGGCAGGCTCTTCGCTATCTTGTGTCATCTTCAGGGTCCTCTCTGGCGCGTTGCAGACCATGCAAGATTGCAGCGCTGTCGATGAACCGTGTTTGAATAGCGATGAACGGAGTTGAATATCCCATGGTGAAATTTCTTCACAGCATGATCCGCGTGGCCGACCTTGATGCCACGCTGGACTTCTTCAAGCTCCTCGGGATCGAGGAAGTGCGCCGCAAGGAAAGCGAAAAAGGCCGCTTCACGCTGGTGTTCCTGGCCGCGCCGGGACAGGAAGACGTGGCCGAGGTGGAGCTGACCTATAACTGGCCGCCCGAAGATGGCAGCGCCGGCGAAGTCTATGGCGGCGGGCGCAATTTCGGCCACCTGGCCTATCAGGTGGAGGACATCTACCAGACCTGCCAGGCGCTCAGCGATGCAGGCGTGACCATCAACCGCCCCCCGCGTGACGGGCACATGGCCTTCATCCGCACACCGGACGGCGTATCCATCGAATTGCTGCAAAAAGATGGCTCGCTGGAGCCGCGCGAGCCTTGGGCCAGCATGGAGAATATCGGCAGCTGGTGACTTGCTGCTTGCCAAAACAAGCAGTCAACGCCACCTGACAGGCCTCATGGTACATCGCAAACTCCCCCAGGTGGTCATTATCGGCCGCCCCAATGTCGGTAAATCGACCTTGTTCAACAGGTTGATCGGCAAGAAGCTGGCGCTGGTCGACGATCAGCCCGGCGTCACTCGTGATCGCCGTTTTGGCGAAGCGGGGCTGCTGGGCCTTGAATTCGAGGCAGTCGATACTGCTGGCTGGGAGGATGACGATCCTGAAACCCTGCCCGGCCGCATGCGCATGCAGACCGAAGTCTCGCTCAAGGGAGCCGATGCCGCGCTGTTCGTTTTCGATTCGCGCGCCGGGCTGACCCCGCTGGACGAGGAGATTGGCCGCTGGCTGCGGGAGCAAAACGTGCCGGTGGTGCTGATCGCCAACAAGGCCGAAGGCAATGCCGGACAAAGCGGCATACTGGAGGCCTACTCGCTGGGCTTTGGCGAACCGATTCCGGTGTCGGCAGAGCACGGCGAAGGCATGGCTCAGCTGTATAACGCGCTCAATCCGCTGATATCGGACAAGGCCGAATGGCTCGAGATTGAGGCCGAGGCCGAAGCCGCGATTGCTGCCGATGCCAAGACCGCCGCCATCGAAGCCGCGCTGGCCGCGGGCGAGGAAGTGGAGCTGGAGGAGCACGATCCGACCGCTCCGCTCAGCCTGGCAATTGTCGGCCGTCCCAACGCAGGCAAGTCCACGCTGATCAATCGCCTGCTGGGTGAGGACCGCCTGCTGACCGGCCCCGAAGCCGGGATCACCCGCGATTCCATCGCCGTGCCGTGGGATTGGCACAATCCCAAGACCGGTGAGACGCGCGAGATCAAGCTGATCGACACCGCCGGCATGCGCAAGCGCGCCAAGGTGCAGGACAAGCTGGAACGCATGGCTGTGGCCGATGCCAAGCACGCGGTCGATTTTGCCGAGGTGGTGGTGTTGCTGCTGGATGCCACGCGCGGGCTGGAAGTGCAGGACCTCAAGATCGCCAATATCGCCCTGGAAGAAGGGCGCGCGCTGATGATCGCGATCAACAAGTGGGACGTGGCCGAAGACCCCAGCGCCCTGTTCAACGGCATTCGCGCTGCTCTGGATGAAGGCCTGGCCCAGCTGAAAGGCGTGCCCTTGCTCGCCGTGTCAGCCATCACCGGCAAGGGGCTGGACACCATGCTGGCCGCCGCTTTCGAGCTGCGCGATGCGTGGAGCAGCCGCGTTCCCACCGCAGCGCTCAACCGCTGGTTCGACAATGCACTGGGCGCCAATCCCCCGCCTGCGCCCGGCGGCAAGCGCATCAAGCTGCGCTATATTACCCAGGTCGGCACGCGCCCGCCGCGCTTCGTCATTTTCGGCACCAGGCTGGATTCCCTGCCCACCAGCTATGAACGCTATCTGCTCAACGGCATCAGGCGCGAACTGGGTTTCGGCGCAGTTCCGGTGCGACTTACCTTGAAAAGCCCCAAGAATCCGTTTGTCTGACCGAGCTGAAAGCCTCCGTTAAGCTGCACCGGCGCTATCTCCTTCGCGTGGGACCTGCCGGATGCGGCAACGAAGGAGCGGCTGTGATGAACCGATACAGGATCGAATTTTCATCCACTGGGCGTGGCGGCGAGGACAAGCTTGCCATGCAGGTGCCCGATATCCCCACCGCGCTGATCGTTGCCGAAATCAACATGACGGGCGGCTCTGCCCAATTGTGGGATGGCGAGCGCAGGATTGCCGAAATTCAGCGTCAGCCCGGCACGCGATCGGCCTTCTGGCGGGTGAGCTGACGCGCGCCAGGCACCGAACCTGAAATGCAGCCCTATTCGGAAGCGCCCTCACCGGCGGCTTTGGAATTGAGCTGGATGTAATTGGGCAGGCCCATCCGCTCTATCAGGTCGAACTGCTTTTCAAGGAAGTCGACGTGCTCTTCCTCGCTTTCGAGAATCCGCTCGAACAGTTCGCGGCTGGTATAGTCGCGCACTGTCTCGCAATGGGCGATGGCATCCTTCAGCAGGGGGATCGCTTCGTTTTCCAGCGCCAGATCGGCGCGCAGGATTTCCTCCACCGTCTCGCCAACCTTGAGCTTGTGCAGCGCCTGGAAATTGGGAAGGCCATCAAGGAACAGCACGCGATCGGCCAGCATGTCGGCATGTTTCATCTCGTCGATCGATTCGTGCCGCTCATATTCCGCCAGCTTGCTGACGCCCCAATTGTCCAGCACGCGGTAATGCAGCCAGTACTGGTTGATCGCAGTCAGCTCATTGGTGAGTGCCTGGTTGAGATATTCGATGACTTTTGCATCACCCTTCATCGGGGCCTCCCTTGATTACCTGCCTGACATTAGGCGCGAGCATTGGTCCGATGGCAAGCAAAAGCACCTGCGCGTGAGGGAAAAAACGATGGAAAACCGCGCTGTTGCGAATGCGTTTCAGGAGAGGTCAGGCGGCCACCGTGTCCGGGCGGGCGCTCTCGCGTTCCTCGAAGATCAGCTCCTCGGCCTCTTCCAGGCACTGGCCGCAATTGGGCCGCTTGCCCAAGGCCGCATAGACGCCTTCCGCATCGCCGCCGGTGCGGCGCGCCATTGTTCGCAGGTCACATTCGCGAATGGCATTGCAGATGCAGATATACATGGGCGGGCGAATCTCCGTGGTGGAGATCAGTGTTAATGCGACTTTGTTGCAATAGCAAGCCAGATGCGAACCGTTATCAAATGCGGTTGGGGAAGATCCGCCAATAGGTCAGGCAGCGCCACAGCCATTCCAGCGGGCCGCGCCGGAAACGTGCCAGCCAGACCCGCGAAAAGGCAATCATCATGGCCCAGCCCAGCGTCACCACCACCAGCAGTTCCGCCCGGTGCATGGTGCCGAACCGATCGCCGGCCCAGCCCTGGAATATCAGCACCATCACCAGCGATGTGCCGATGTAATTGCTGAACGCCATGCGCCCAGCATCCGACAATCTGAGCACCAGCCAGCTATCGCCCGCCCCATCACGCGTCCGCGCCGCCCATTGTGCCAGCAGGCAGGTTCCCCCCACCAGCAATGGCACATTGGCAAAGCCGGAAAAGCCGAAGAAGGCCATCTGCGTGATGAAGGGTGTGAAATCGCGGGAATAGACGAACAGGCCCGCCGCCAGGTTCAGCGCCAGCCCCAGCACCAGTGCCGCCAGCGCCGGTCCGCGCCAGTGCGGCTTGCCTTCCCCGGAATGGAAAACCCCGCTGCGGAACAGGCCCATGCCGATCATCATCAGCGGGATGGTTTCAACAAAGCCAAAGGAGAAATAGCTCCACAGGTCGCCGCTCTCCTGCGTCAGGCGATAGCGCAGGATCGCCAGATAGGAATCGCCCGCCATCAGCTGACCGCTGCGCGCCGCATCGGCCAGCTGGCCCTGCCAGAATTGCTGATACAGGCTGATGGCGGTGGGATTGGCATCGGCGCCACCCAGTACGGTCAGCACCGCAGGCAGATAGGCAATGCCCTGCCACAACGCGCCGAGCATGGCCCAGATGATGCCGATGGTCAGCTGCGTGCGTGCCTTGAGCGGCACGGCATAAAGCGCAAACATCCCCGCGCAGCCATAGCTGAACAATATATCGCCTTTGAACAGCAGGTAGAAATGCGCCAGCCCGAACAGGATGAGCCAGAACAGCCGCCGCATCTGCAACAACGCGGCGGTCTGATAATCGGGGATACGTTCGATAAACAGCACCATCCCGGCGCCGAACAGGATTGAAAACAGACCACGGAACTTGCCGTCCACCAGCACATATTGCGCCAGCCAGATCAGCCTGTCCGCCGTATCGCCGCCGCCGGGCAGCGCGGGCGGCCAGTAATAGGCGATATCGACATGGGCAAAGCCGGTAATATTGGCGAGCAGAATGCCCAGCACCGCTATCCCGCGAATGAGGTCGAGCGAGGCAATGCGCGCACCAGCCTGCACCGGCGCCACCGTCACCTGTTCAACCGGACTATCTTGCTGCTGTGCGACCATTGGACTCCCGTCCGCAGGTCTTAGCGCTTCACTCGCGCGTCACAAGACAGTCATGCCCTGAATTCTGCAGTGAGCGGCAGGCAGCCTCTGCTTCGGCGCGCGAGGAATAGCCCCCGGCCTGCAACTTGGTGACACGGCCGGCAGGCACAAGCAGGCGCTGATACCCTGCCAGCTCGCGCCGGGACCTCAGCTGGCTCCACAGCCGCTCGGCATTGCTGGCGACCGAAAACGCGCCCAGCTGCACCCGCCACGGACCAGCGGCTCGCGCCTGCTGGGGTGCCGGTGCCGGAGCTGGAGCCTGTACCGGAGCAGGTGCCGGAGCCTGGACCGGAGCCGCAGCAGACGCGGAGGCGACGGTGGTTCCGGCCACGCGGCGGGGACGAGGTGATGGGGCAGCAGACGCGCCATAGGCAGCACCGGCCTGCGCCGGGCTTTCAGTCCCGGTGGCGCGGCTCGCCTCTTCCAGCGCGGAGCGCGCGGCGGCAACCGAAGGCGAAACGGCGGTGGTGGCAATCGGGCGCGGCACCCGGGCGCTGGGCTGTGGCGCCGGACGGGCGGACGGGCTGGCGGAGGGACTGGCGGAGGGACTGGCGGAAGGTATCTGCACACCCAGATCTGCCGCAGCCAGTTCCACTGCGCGGGCAGTGTCCGCCTCGGCGCGCAATTGCTCGGCCATTCCGGCACCTTGCTGGCGCTGTTCCAGCGGGATGAACTCATCCATCTGCGCCAGCGCCGGGATCGCCTGCGGCAGGCCCGAACCATTGGCCAGCGTCATCAATGCATAGGCGCGAACCCAGTCTCGCTCTGCAAAATCGCCGTTGAAGTGGGCAATGCCCATCAGATATTGCGAACGCGGATCACCGCGCCGGGCGGCTTCGGCAACATAGGGCAGGGCTTCCTGCTGGCGTCCGTTCTGGAACAGCATAAGGCCATAGATATCGCCCGCCTCGATATGGCCCGCCTGCGATGCACGGTAGAACAATTGCTCGGCGCGTTGCAGATCGAGCGGAACGCCGCGCCCGACTCGGTAAGCCTGGCCCAGATTGAACATGGCATCGGGATCGCCTGCAGCAGCAGGACCTTCCCATTCGCTCACCGCAGCCCCATAATCGCCGCGGCTCCACGCTTCCACGCCGTCTCTTACATCTGCCATTGCAGGCACGGCGACCAGCGCCGAACACAGCGCGGCTAGTCTGAGAATCTGGTACTTTTCCGGGCGTTTCACGGGATCATCCCCTAGAGTCTGACGCAAACACAAGCCTCCTCATAGTAAATGAGGCTTTAGCAAAAGATTTATGGCGCGCGGATTTTTGGGCGCATTTCGGGAGAGGCTGGGTGCTGCCATCCCCCTTCGCAGCACGATTATCCGGCAGATCGTGCCGCCCGCTCAAACCGTCGCCGCCACAGTATATGATAAAGTCCTGCTGCGAATTAACCCAAAATAAACGGTGATCTGCGAACTCCTTGCCAGGAAGGACCGCGAAATCCTCTCTTCCGGTCCAATATCTGAGGGGAATTGCCCGTGCGCGTTTTGGCATTGGCGTCACAAAAAGGTGGCTCTGGCAAGACTACACTGTCCGGTCATCTGGCCGTGCAGGCACAGCGTGCCGGTGCCGGTCCGGTGGTGCTGATAGACATCGATCCGCAAGGTTCGCTGGCCGATTGGTGGAATGAACGCGAAGCCGAATTTCCGGCTTTTGCGCAAACCACCGTTGCGCGCCTGGCCAATGATCTGGCGATATTGCGCCAGCAGGGATTCAAGCTGGCCGTAATCGATACCCCGCCTGCCATCACCATGGCGATCCAGTCGGTCATTTCGGTGGCCGAACTGCTGGTCATCCCCACCCGCCCCAGCCCGCATGACCTGCGCGCCGTGGGCGCAACCGTTGATCTGTGCGAACGCGCCGGCAAGCCGCTGCTGTTCGTGGTCAATGGCGCAACGCCCAAGGCCAAGATTACCTCGGAGGCTGCCGTGGCGCTTTCCCAGCATGGCACCGTGGCCCCGATCACCCTGCACCACCGCACCGATTTTGCCGCCTCCATGATTGACGGGCGCACGGTAATGGAAGTGGAGCCGGAAGGACGCAGCGCGCAGGAAGTTGTCGCGCTGTGGCATTACATCGCCGATCGGCTGGAGAAGAATTTCCGCCGTACCGTGTTTGCCGCTCCTGGCACCAGCGCAGCGCAGGCCAATGGCGTGTACCGTGCGCAAGGTGGCTTTGGCCGCCGGGTTGCCCAGTAAGGTGACGGAACAGGCCATGAGCGAACCCACATCTTTCGCCTCACTCGGCCCGCTTCTGCTTGCCCGTAAAGGCGGCGCAAAGCCCGCCCTTCGCGGCGCGAACGGCGAAGACGTTGCAGACGATCTGGCGCAGGACAATGAAATCGGGGCGGATGGCGAATCCATCGAAGCCCAGCTGGCCGCCTTCCAGGATGATGAGGCCTTGCGGGCAGAGCCGGAAGTGAAACGCCAGCAGCAAGCGCTGCTTACGCGCATTGCCGATGCCAATATCAGTGCCGCTGATCACCCCGGTACTTCCGATGCCGCGCAGGCGCAGGCCGCTGGCCGCCGAGCTGCCTTTACGCTGCGGCTCGATCAGGAACGCCATCTCAAATTGAAGCTGGCCAGCGCCGTGCTGGGTGCCAGCGCACAGCAGCTTGTTACCCGGGCGCTCGACCAGATGATGGCCGAAATGCCCGAAATTGAAGCACTCGCCGCGCAAGTCACGCGCGATGGAAGAAAGGCCTAAGGGGGGCCAGACCGGAATGTACCAGGTGGACAAAAGCAATCGGATGATCGGCCTTGCGGTCACCACCGCCATGGCCGGAGTGCTGCTTTCAGGCTGCGCTACCAATCCCGCGCCGCGTGCCGACATATCGGCCGCAGCCGCGCAAGAGGCGATGGCTGAAGGCCGCTCCGACCGCGCCATCCGGCTGGCGGAGGAAGCCGTGCAGGCCGATCCGCGCAACGCTGCCTATCGCACCATGCTGGGCACCGCCTATCTCGATGCCGGCCGCTTTGCCTCAGCCCAGACCAGCTTCAACGATGCGATGTCGCTGGGCGACAATTCACCGCGCACCGCGCTCAGCCTCTCGCTGGCGCTGACGGCACAGGCCAAATACGAAGAAGCCGCTGCCCTGCTGAACGATTGGGAAGGCGAGATCGGCACATCGGATCTGGGCCTTGCGCTGGCTCTGGCCGGACAGCCACAGCGCGGCATCCATCTGTTGAGCAACGCCATTCGCGGCGGTGAAAACACCGTGAAAATGCGCCAGAACCTCGCCTATGCCTATGCCATGGCAGGTCGCTGGCGCGAAGCACGGCTGATGGCGGCGCAGGATGTTCCGGCTGATCAGCTGGGCGACCGCATGGCCTATTGGGCCGAAATGGCCAGCCCGCTTGCCCATGAGCACCGCATTGCCGGACTGCTGGGCGTGCCTGCGGACGTACGCGATCAGGGCCAGCCGGTGCAGCTTGCGCTGGCCAACACTCCCGGCGTTGAACAGCTCATCGCCGAAGCAAGCGCCTATGCCGCTGCGGAACCGGCGGCTGTCCAGGTTGCGCCCAGCGACACGCAGGAACTGGCCGCGCTGGAGACCATCGCCATCCCCGCATCGGGCAGGGAACTGCCTCCCGGGGGCGAACCCGACATCGCGCTGACGCGCTATCAGGCACCGACTACCGAGCGCCCCACCAGCGTGGAACAGGCCTTCGCCACGCGGGCGCCGGAAGGCGGATCGCTCGCGCAGGTTGCGCAGGACGTGGTGCGCTTTGTCAGCGAACCCGTGGTGCAGACCACGCCTGTCCGTTACGGTGCCACTCCCGAACCGCGCGTGGCAGGCCAGGCCGGCCAGCCTTCGCGCCCGATTGCCCGGCGCGCCATTCCATCGGCGGCTCAGCAGTCAGTGATCGGCTCAGACCCGGTTGAACAGGGCGGTGAAGAACTGGCCGCAACGCCGGTTTCGCTGTCCGCAGATGGCTCGCACCTTGTCCAGCTCGGCAGCTTCGCCAGCGAACAGGGCGCACGCCGCGCCTGGGGCATTTATGTCAGCCGCTATCCCGAACTGGCAGGCCACGAAATGGTCCTGACCGAAGCGATCATTCGCGGAAAACGCTATTTCCGCGTTTCGGCGGGCGGTTTTGACCGTGTCGCCAGCCGCACCATGTGTTCGCGCGTGGAAGCCAGCAATGGCGATGGCTGCATCACCTGGGCCGCCGCCAGCCCGCTGCCCGGCGCAGTGGATACCGGCATAAGGTTTGCCAGCCGCTAAACCCATTCTCTCCCGAGAAAGACCTGCCCCTCCCCTTCCATCGAAGCGGAGGGGCTTTTCTTGGTGGTTGCTAGAGCGAATAGCCCCCGTCGCTGACCAGTACGGTGCCAGTGATCGTGGCCGCATCATCAGACAGCAGGAACAGGATCTGCGCCGCGATTTCTGACGCGGTGGCAAAGCGGGCCAGCGGCGTGCCGATTGCGGCCATTGCCGCCAGCGCCTTGTCCCTGTCCCCATCGTGGCTGGCGACCAGATCGCGGAAGAACAGCGTCTGATCCCAGATTGGCGTGTCCACCCCGCCCGGGGCGATGGCGTTGACGCGGATGCCGCGCGCTGCGGCTTCCCTGGCGGCGACACGGGCAAGCTGGATGACCCCGGCCTTTGAAGCGCCATAGGCCGCTGTGCCGGGTTCCGCCTTTACCCCGCTGACCGATGCAGTGAGCACGATGCTGGCCCCGTCGCCCGCCTTGCGCAATGTGCTGCGCAGCGAGAGGAACATCCCGTCCAGATTGACTCCCAGAGTGCGCCGCCAGTCGTCAAATTCGGTGTCGGCAATCATCCCGCCAGCGGCGATCCCTGCATTCAGCACGGCGCGATCAATTGTGCCTGCCTGCGCCTCTATCTGCTCCCACAATGCCGGATCGCAGACGTCACCGGCAAATCGCGTGACATCGCCGCCAGGGTCCAGCGCCTGCAACGCATCGTCATTGCTGTCGACCAGCAGCAGTCGCTGCGCCCCTCTGGCCGCCAGAGCATGGGCGCAGGCCGCGCCTATGCCCGATGCGGCCCCGGTGATGAGGCAGGTTCCGACCGGCGCATCAGAGGGCAATTTCGACCCCGCCCTTCCACAAGGCAGCGACGCGGCCCTGTGCGGGCTGGCGGTCAAACGGCGTGTTGCCTGCCGCCGCTTCCATCTTGCGGCTATCGATAATCCACGGGCGTTCCGGGTCTACCAGCGCGATGTCCGCCTCGCACCCGGCCACCAGCTGGCCCGCGTCGACGCCCAGAAGGCGCGCGGGATTGCTGGCGATCAGGGCAAAGGCGCGCTCCAGCGAGATCACCTCGTCACGCACCAGCGTCAGCACCATGGCCAGCAGCGTCTCCGCCCCGGCCATTCCCGGCGCTGCATCGGCGAAGGGCAGGTTCTTGTCTTCTGGGCCGCGCGGATCATGGCCCGATGACACCACGTCAATCGTGCCATCGCCAATCGCCGCGATCACCGCCTGCCGGTCATCTTCGGGCCTGAGCGGAGGAGAAAGGCGCGCAAAGGTGCGGAACTGGGCCAGAGCGAGGTCTGACAGCATGAAATGCGCAGGCGTAACGCCCGCAGTTACCGGCAATCCGCGCGCCTTGGCCGCACGCACCAGATCCAGCGCGGCGCGGGTGGTGACTTGCCTGATATGCAGCTTTGCCCCGGCGATTTCGGCCAGCGCGATATCGCGCGCCACCGCCAGCGCCTCTGCCTGCGCCGGAGCGCTGGGCAGGCCCAGCCTTGTGGCTATCTCGCCCGCAGTTGCCGCAGCGTTTCCGGCAAGTCCGCCGTCTTCCGCGTGGGAGACCACCACCATGTCCAGCATGGCGGCATATTGCAGCAGGCGCAGCATCAGGCCGCTATCGGCAATCCAGCTGCGACCCGTGGCAATCGCCCGTGCACCCGCTTCGCGCATCAGCGCGATTTCGGCCAGCTGCATTCCGCCAAGGCCTGGCGTGGCTGCTGCCAGCGGATGGACCCAGAAGTCGGGCTTGCCGCTCTGGGCAGCAAAGCGAACGCGGGCAGGATGATCGAGCGGCGGGGACTGATCGGGCATCAACGCCGCGCGGGTGATCCCGCCAAAATGAAACGCCGGCTTGTCGATCGCGAACACGCCCAGATCGACGAGTCCCGGCGCGACCAGCAGTCCGCCTGCATCAAGCACTTCGTCGCCATCGGCAATTTCGCCGCCAATGCTGTGGACCAGCCCGCCTGCCAGACGAAGATTGCCTTCGACCAGTCCTTCAGGCGTAACCAGTGTGCCGCCGGTGATGGAGATGGGGCGCATTTGTTTCATACCCATTGCCCGCCTAGATCATTTTGGCCCCAACCGGGGATGTTGCGGGCCTTGCGGGTCAGCACGTCGAGGCAGGCCATGCGGATCGCCACGCCCATTTCCACCTGCGCGGTGATGATGGAGCGCCCGGCAAGGTCGGCCACGTCGCTGTCGATCTCCACCCCGCGGTTCATCGGGCCGGGATGCATGATGATGGCGTCAGGTGCGGCCAGTTCCAGCCGTTCCAATGTCAGCCCGTACAGATGGCGATATTCGCGCGGAGAGGGAATGAACTGCCCCTCCATCCGCTCGCTCTGAAGACGCAGCATCATCACCACTTCACTGCCCGCCAGCGCGGCGTCGAACGAATGGAACACCTCCACGCCCATCGCCTCTATCCCCACCGGCATAAGCGCGGGCGGCGCGCATACGCGCACTTTCGCGCCCAGCGCCTGGAGGCTCAATATGTTGGAGCGGGCCACGCGGCTGTGCAGGATATCGCCGCAGATGGTCACCACCAGCCCGTTGAATTCCTCTCGGCCCCGTTCACGCAATTTGCGCCGCAGCGCCAGTGCATCCAGCAGCGCCTGCGTGGGATGTTCATGCTGCCCGTCTCCGGCATTGAGCACCGGACAATCCACCTTGCCCGCGATCAGCCCCACCGCCCCGCTGGAGCCGTGGCGGATGACGATGGCATCGGCGCGCATGGCGTTTAGCGTCACCGCCGTATCGATCAGCGTCTCCCCCTTCTTCACGCTCGACTGTGCGGCATGCATATTGACCACATCTGCGCCCAGCCTCTTGCCCGCAATCTCGAAACTGAGCAGCGTGCGGGTGGAGTTTTCGAAGAAGGCATTGATGATCGTCAGGCCCGCCAGCGCATTGCTGTGCTTGCTGGGCTGGCGGTTGAAATCCACCCACTGCTCGGCTTCCTCGAGCAGGTAGAGAATCTCGTGCGTTTGCAGCGCACCGATTGAAATGAGGTCGCGATGCGGGAAGGCCCGCCCGCCAGCCGGAAAGCGGCCTTGCGATGCTGTGTTTTGCGGCGATGTCATTAAAGCCAAGCCATTAGTCGGACTATGTGCAGCGCTCAAGCGCTTTCGGCTGGCACAAGTGCTTTGTGCAAACTAGGTTGCGCGCAAGGCACAATCACAAGGCATTGTTCATGAGTTTTGCAGGCAAGGTTTGGCGGCTGCTGGTTGGCGTAAAGGATGCGCTGGCACTGGTTTTTCTGCTGTTGTTCTTCAGCCTGGTGTTCGCCGCGCTCAGTTCCCGGCCCAATCCCGGCCTTGTTCGCGAAGGGGCGCTGCTGCTCAAGCTGGATGGCTCCATCGCGGAGGAGCCTTCGCTTATCGATCCCATCTCCACCCTGCTGTCAGGCACGCTGCCCACGCGTGAATATGCCGCGCGCGATCTGGTGCGCGCCATTGACGAGGCCGCGCGCGACAAGCGGATAGAAGCGATCGCCCTCGATCTCACCACATTCACCGGTGGCCCGCATGTCACCATGCAGGAAGTGGGCGATGCGCTGGCCCGTTTCGGCCGCACCGAAAAGCCGATCCTGGCCTTTGCCGTCGCCTATTCGGACGATGCGCTGGTGCTGGCTGCCCATGCCGATGAGGTGTGGGTTGATCCGATGGGCGGCGCTGCCATCCGCGGACCTGGCGGCAAGTCGCTCTATTATGCCGATGCGCTGGCGCGGTTTGACATCAACGCCCACGTTTTCCGCGTGGGCACATACAAGAGCGCGGTCGAACCCTATCTGGAAAACGGCATGTCTCCCGAGGCGCGCGAAAATGCCGAGACCTATGTTGGCGCAGTGTGGGATGAATGGCGCGCGCACATCGTGCAGGCGCGCCCGCAGGCCAATATCGAAAAGGCCACCACGGGCCTGATTGCGCTGATCGCGGAAAATGGCGGTGATCTGGCCAAGGCGACCGTGGCCGCGGGCCTGGCAGACCAGATCGGCACGCGCGAGGAATGGGGCGCCCATGTCGCCGAAATCGTCGGCAAGGATGAATGGGATGACCGGCCCGGCACTTTCGCCGCGACCGAGCTTGATCCGTGGCTGGCCGAAGTCGGCCCGGAAACCAGCGGCACCCGCAGCCTGACCGGCGGCAAGAAGGCCATTGGCGTGATCACCATTGCAGGTGAAATCAGCGATGGCGATGCCGGACCCGGCTCGGCTGGCGCAGCGCGGATCACCGCCCTGCTTGATGATGCGCTGGATGACGATCTGGCCGCGCTGGTGGTGCGGATCGATTCTCCGGGAGGGACCGTAACCGGCTCCGAAGCCATCCGCCGCGCCGTTCTGCGGCACAAGGACAGGGACATCCCGATTGCCATATCGATGGGCAATTATGCCGCCAGCGGCGGATATTGGGTGGCCACTGCGGGTGACCGGATATTTGCCGAGCCTGAGACGCTGACCGGATCGATCGGCGTGTTCATGGTGGTCCCCACATTCGAGGATCTGCTGGCGAAATATGGCGTGTCCTCCGATGGCGTGCAGACCACGCCCCTGTCCGGTCAGCCGGACCTGCTGGCAGGCCTGACCCCTGAGACAGAAGCACTGCTGCAGGCAGAGACTTCGGCGATTTATGACCGCTTCATTGGTCTGGTCGCCGAATCGCGCAATATGACCCGGGCTCGCGCAGATGAGCTGGGCCAGGGCCGGGTGTGGACCGGTGGATCGGCCCGCCAGCTTGGCCTGATCGATCAGTTCGGCGATCTGGATGCGGCGCTGGAATGGGCCGCTGGTGAAGCGGGGCTGGAGGAAGGCAAGTGGGGTCCACGCTTCCTGGTCAGTCCGCCCGATCCCTATGAAGCGATGCTGGCAGGCCTGCTGGGCGGCGATAGTGAAGCGGCGCCGGCCCAATCGAGCGTGTCGGGCATGATCGCGCAGGGCGAACAGGATCTGGCAGCGCGCATCTTCGCCGATTTTGACCGCATGATGTCCATGCGCGGCGTGCAGGTGCGGTGCCTGGAATGCATGCCGTTTGAGCGTGCCCCCGGTCCGCAGGCGGCATCTGCCACCCCGGTCTGGTGGCAGGCCATCGGGCAAAGGCTGTTCGCACGCTGATACGGCAGGAGATGTGCGGGCGACACGGCGGTCACGGTGCAAAGTGGGCGCTTGTCATTGCCGCAAGCTCATGGCAAAGGCCCGCCCCTGCCGTTGACAGCTGAATCGACATCGGTTTCGAGATCGGCTCCGGCGGGCGCGTAGCTCAGTGGTAGAGCACACCCTTCACACGGGTGGGGTCGCAGGTTCAATCCCTGCCGCGCCCACCATTCCTTCCGGCCACTGGCCGGAACGGATGCCTGCCAACAAAATGCCCGCCTTCAAATGGAGACCAGCACGATCCCGCTGGCAGTGATGGCCGTAAGCCAGCTGTTGCGATCGCGGGCGGCGAAGATGATCGGATCATCGTGCAATTCATTGCGGCTTGCCAGCACCAGTATCCGGCCGATCCAGTACAGCAGCAGGGGGCAGATCAGCCACAGCCGCTGCGGATGGCTGTATAGCGCGACGACTTCCGGGCTGGACAGATATTCGGTGATCACCAGGATGGCGCAGAACCCGGCCGCCGCGCCCAGCGGAAACATCACTTCCAGGTCCTGAATGCGATAGCCGCGGCCGGGCGGTGCGGACTTGCCTGCCTCGCGCCGGGCCACCAGTTCGGAACAGCGCTTCACGATCGCCAGGCTCAGGAAAATGAACAGGCTGAACATCAGCAGCCACGGCGACTGGTGCGAACCGGTGGCGATGACCCCGGCCAGCACCCGCAAGGTGTACAGTCCGCCCAGCGTGATGACATCGACCAGCAGGCGACGCTTGAGCAGCAGCGAATAGCTGAGCGTGGCGGCAACATAGATCAGCAGGATCAGCAGGAAGCGCGTGTTCAGCAAGCTCGCCAGGACGATGGCAACGGCCAGGATGGCAAGTGCCATCGGCGGCCCGTGGATCAATCGTATGCGGCAATCGGCAAACGGGCGGTTGCACTTGCGGTGATGATCCCGGTCCCCCGGCAAATCCAGCAGATCGTTGATGATATAGGCGCTGGAAGCTGCCAGGCAGAATGCAACGAAACCAATGGAGCTTTCCATCACCGCGCCGACATCGAGGAAGCGGTGACCAAGAAGCAGCGGCAGGAACAGCAGCAGGTTCTTGGCCCATTGATGCGGGCGCATCGCTTCCAGCCAGGCACGCAGGTCGCGGTCCGACTGCACGATGATCTCGGCATCGGGAAACCGGTTGATGATCTTTTTTGCAAAGCCGGGTCGATGTGCGACCACCAACTTGCCCCGCGCCGCTTCCCATACGGGGATATCGACCCGCGCGTCGCCGATGTAATCGAAGCCCAACCTGCCGAATTTCCCGGTCAGCGCCGCGGCCTTGGCCGTGCCTGCCAGATTGGTCTCGCCGTCTGAAGCGAGCACGCCGGTCAATCCGCCGACACGCTCCGCGACCTTGTCGACCCACCGATGATCGGATGCGGAGGCCAGATATGTCTCGCGCCCCTGCGCCTGTGCCGTGCGGATCGCGGCCATTGTTTCGTCGCGCAAGGGGATCGAATCGATGCCAAAATCGCCCCGTTCGGCCAGCCTGCTTTTCAGCACCGCCTTGCCCAGCAGCAGCCAGTACAGGAGCTTCCAGCATTCGAGTGGATTTTGCGCCACGAACTGCAGCGCCGCCTCATGGAGCAGGTCGGACCTGAGCAGCGTGCCGTCAACATCAACGACGAGCGGCACCTGCTTCGGGTCGCTTTTCTCGGCCGGGTGTTCCGGATTCGTCATGGGTTCTCGCCAGCGTGCTGAAATGAAAGATAGTGCTCTGTTATCATAGAGTAGCAATGGCTGCCCGGCGCAAGGCGTGTTGGCTCGCTCATGCCGATCCTTCGCCGATTGCTTCGACCATTTCCTTCGCCAGTCGCACGCTCTCCGAAATCCCCCGATCTTCAGGGTAATAGAAGCATGTGTCGGCAATCTGCAGCCCCGCAATCGGCGTGCGCACCGGCGGAATCTTCGCTGCGAAACCGGGTTCGCACACGGGCTGGGCGTAGCGCAGGCGCGCGACATGGCTGGCCAGCACGTCATCATCCGAGATCGCCGGGTTCAGCCGCACGATATAGCTCAGCGCTTCGTCCACCAGACGATCATCCGCCCAGGCGAATTTCTGGTGGGTGACCGGCATGTAATAGGGCACGAACACGATCGTCTCCCCGCCAGGCATCGGGCGCAGGTTGGAAAATTCGATGATCCCGGGCACTTCGATCCCGTCTTCGGCGATGTTGACCCAGAAGTGCGGCGTGACGGACTTCTTCAGCTTGAACAGCAGGCAGCACACGCCAATGTTATTGATCGCCTCATAGCGATCCTTCCAGTCCTGCGGCAGGTCGGGAACGGTCGCGGCGACATAGGGCGTGGGCATGGTGGAAATGACGGCGTCTGCCGGAAAGAACCCGTTTGCGGTTTCAACCCCGGTCACCCGCCCGTCGCTGGTAACCACCCGCGTGGCCGCGCTGGACAGGTGGATCTTGCCGCCCATCTCCCCGATCCGCTGGCACAGCCTGTCGACCAGCGTCTGGCTGCCACCCTGAATATAGCCCAGCCGCTCTTCAAACAGCGACTTGCGAGAGCGGCCGATGCGCTTGACCCTGGTCCATATCCACGCCGCGGAAATATCATCGGCATATTCGAAGAACTTGAGATCGAACAACGGCTTCCACAACCGGGCATAGGCTTCCTTGCCCGCCCAGCGGGTGATCCATTCGCGCGCGCTCTGCGTCTCCAGCGCGTCCCACCGCTCACGCCTGGTCGAAACGAAGGCAAGCAGGCCATAGCGCAGCCGCGCGATCAGGCTGACGCCGGGATAGCGGAGAAGGGAAACGGGATCGCCCCAAGGGTGCAGTTTGCCGCCTGAGAAAATGCCCATCGTGGTTGCCGTCCAGCGCATGGAGTCAGCCAGATCCAGTTCTTCCAGCAGATCGAAAGTCGGCTGGTCGGCCATGCACACGAAGTGGTAGAAACGCTCGATCGAGGTCCCGTCGAAATCGAAATGGGCAGCCATTCCGCCCGGCTCGGGGCCGGCTTCCAGAACCGTGACATCATGGCCCGCTTTTGCTGCATGGTAAGCTGCGGCAAGGCCCATCGCACCTGCTCCGATTACAACGACTGCGCTCATTTCAAGGGCACCTTTCGTGTCTGACCTGACCAGTGATCGAGACCTAGAATTCGAGCGCTACCTGCGAGTAGGTCGGATCGCCGAATGTTTCATCCAGAGCTTGCTGCAAGGGAGTGGCTCGGACTCCGAAAATACCCGGCCAATCGATGACTTCGAATATGTCGGGAGTGATAAGCGCCTTGAGTTGCTTGATTGTGAAAGGCGGGTTCCTGCCCAGCAGGCCATAGCTTTTCAACATCAGCCAGAACGACCAGTAGGGCACCCGGACAATCGCGCTGCGGGCCTTTGTGGCGCGCTTCACCGCACGCATCAGATCGATATAGTCGATCCGTTCCTGACCGGTGATATTGTAGGTGCCCGTCATGCGCTTCTGTATTGCAGCATCAATAATGGCCGCAAAATCAGCAACATAAAGCGGCTGGCGAAGGTAGCGCCCATCGCCCGGAACGGGGAAGACCGGCGATTTCTTCATGAAGCGCGAAAGCCACCCCATGTGCTTGCGATCAAACCAGCCGAACATCAAAGTGGGGCGCAGGACGATCTGCGGGATGTCACAGGCGGCGACCAGCGCTTCCTGCGCCTTCTTGGTCTCGGTGTAGAAATCCACCGCCATCGAATTGACGACCGATGACGAGATGTGGACGATGTATTCGATATCGTGGCGCTTGGCCGCATCGATCAACCGAACAGTCGCCTCGATATTGTTCCGGTCGAATTCAGCATAATCAAGCCCGCCGATCTGCGCCTGTCCAATGATCAGCACGTCCGCACAGGCCAGCGCTTCTTCCCATTCCCCCGGCTGCGAAATATCCGCACAAATCGCTTCGACACCGGGATGATAGCGGCGCAGCACCTTCATTTTGGCGACATGCTTGTCGATTGCGACTATTTCGTTTCCGGGAACGTCCAGTCTCTTGAGCAGATTCTGCCCCAGCAATCCTGCAGCACCGGTAAGGACGATCTTTGCAGGCATGAAGTCTGTTCCCCGGGTTCAGCGCCACTGGCTCACTACAGTGCGACATTGCTGCATTGCAACATAAATGATATCGCACAACAGGTGAAGTGGGGCCGCGCGTCGAGCGTCACAGCGTGGTATTTCCACCGTGGCCGCGAGTTGCTGGCGCTGGAGGGTAGGAATGGTCTTGCAGCGAATAACACAAGCTCTCGCCGTGTTCATTGCGAAACGGCCCGGATCGGTCTCCGCCCTGATCTGCGTGCTGTTCTTTATCTTCCTTTTCCTGACGATGAACCGTGAAATCGATGCGTTTGACGAAAGCATCATTCTGGTAAACGCGCAGCGGGTGCTGGCCGGGGATGTGATCCACCGCGACTTCTATTCGAACTATGGCCCGGGCAGCCCCTATCTGGTCGCTGCTGTATTCTGGCTGTTTGGTCCCAAGCTGCTGGCGGCGCGCCTGTTCGGATTGGTGCTGATGGCTGTTCCCGCAGGCCTGGTGACCTACCTTCTGGTGCGCCGCGTCCCGTTTGGCTTGGCCCTGGGTGGCAGCCTTGCGTGCGCCATGTTCATCTATGTTGCGGCCTTCCACCTCTATCCCGTCTATCCTTGCCTTGTGCTGATCCTGGCGAGCGCGATCATCGTGTTGCGTGAGGACATTCTCGCCCGGCCGGGCCTCATCCTCACTTGCGGCGGGTTGACCGGGATCGTGGCGCTGTTCCGCTATGACACCGGCTTCTTCACGCTGGTGGCTTTCAGCATATATCTGCTGGCGATCGGCCCGGGAAAGACAATCCCGGCAAGGATCGCAGCGGCAATCCGGCCAGTCCTGACGCTGGCTGTCGGCGCGGCCCTGGCGTTTGCGCCATTCGCCATCTATTTCCTCGCCACTGCGCAGATAGCGGACTTCTGGGCCGACATTGTCGAGCACTCCGCTCCCTATGCGGCCAATCGCGGCCTGCCCTTCCCCGGACCCGGTGCAATAATGGCAGATCCCGCCGTGGGCGGTGTCTATATTCCCCTGCTCGTCACACTGGCTGCGCTGGCCGAACTGTGGAGAAGCCGGGCTTCGGGGGCAGGACAGCAAGCTGGCCAGGACTTCCTGATCCTGTTCACCCTGCTGACGGTGATCCTGACCTACAAGGGACTGGTTCGCGTCAGTCTGGTCCACATGCTGCTGGCTATCGTCCCGGCGATCACTCTTGCCGCATTTCTTGCACAGCGCTGGGCCTCGCGGCGCGGCCACTGGCGCAGCGCGGCAATAGTGCTGTCTGCCGTGGCGGTCTTTGCCGTGGCGGGCTCGTTCAACCGGCTGCGCGCGGACGTGGGCGCCATCGAACGCACCGCCACCGGTGGGCTGCTGTTCGCCGGGAGTGAAGAAAACCCTCCCTGCGTGGAGGGAAGCCCGCCATTCGTGGGCCTTACCTCTGCCGATTATTCCCGGGCCGTTGCATATCTCGACGCGCATGTTCCGGACGGAGAACGCATTCTTGTGGGGCTGGACCGGCATGACAAGGTTTTCGCCAATGGCCTGTCGATCTATTTCCTGGCGGACCGGCTCCCCGGCACCAAATGGGCCCAGTTCGATCCGGGCGTGACCAATACCGCCGGCATCCAGCGTGAGATCATTGACGATCTCAGGAAATATGACGTCCAGTGGATTGTCCGCGATGCCTCATTCGAAAATGTGACCGAGCCGAACCTCAGCTCCGTCAGCAGCGGAGTGCTCCTGCTCGACAGCTACCTTGCCCGCAATTTCCGGAAGGCATTTGCATCAGGCAAGGTGGAAGTGTGGCTTCGCAACGATGTCCCCGCCCCTGCCCCGGACGGGGCCTGAGGCTACCGGGCTAACGCCCTGCGCGCATTCGCGCTTTGGCTGGGGAATGGAGACCCGGATACATCTGTAACCCCGTCCGCCAATGCAGCACGCATATCTGACATCGGGCGGTCCACTTCGTCAGATTCCGCTTTGTTGCGGTAGAGACTACAATTGTACACCTGACACTCGCCAATATAGCCGGTAACTCTGACTGTTTGGCCGTTCAGTTGATCTATCTGGGTTGGAAATTCGTCGACTGTGATTGGCCTATCGGTGGACGAGCTGCCACAAGCGATCGTGGCAAGTGCCAGAAGAATGCCAGTCACAGGTCGTAGAACTGAAGCGACTCACACTTCCCGGGGATACTGGCGGCGATGTCCGCTTTCCACCCCGACCTCGGTCGTTCATCAGTATCTTGGAACCAGGCGAAAGCGGCCATTCACCCATTTTTGGCGCGCGCCATAACTACACGCCCATCTCGGCTTCCCGTAATTGAGCCTGGATGATTGAAGCTTGCAGGAACCGCATCCTTTTCTGAAAACCCATGCAGCCGCTCCCACTGGGCAGGGCTTCAAACATCGATCCGGCAAGCAGGACCACCCAGAAATCTCGATTCAACTCGATCTCGCGTTTGCTTTGCCAACGCCGCTCGCTGCGTCATTTTCCCGTAATACCTCCATTCTAAGCGCCCGCCTCATTGAACTTCAGGTATTCAAATTGGGGCCCCCACATGAAACTTCTAAAGCTGACTGTATTTCTGGTTTGCACAACATCTGCCACCTCGATTGCCCATGCGGGTGAGATCCGCGGAGTGGTTGCGGATTCGTCACAGACCACGCAATTGCAAGCTGTCGATATCATCGTGGAGGATCTTGGGCGAACCGCTACGACGGACCGCAACGGCGCCTATGTGATTGCCGACATTCCTGCAGGTTCGTATCAGATTTCTGCCAGCTATATCGGTGCTGCGACGGTAACTCAGACTGTTTCGGTCCCTGAAACCGGCACTGTTACGGCCAACTTCATCTTGGGAGCCGGTGCCGACAATCAGATTCTGGTTATCGGCCAGGCCGCCAATCTTGCCAGTTCGCTATCGCGCCAAAGAGCAGCGGACGGAGTTTCCTCCGTGCTTACGCGTGATGCGATTGGTCAGTTCCCGGATCAGAATGTGGCAGAATCGATCCGGCGTCTGCCCGGCGTCAATGTTCTAAACGATCAGGGTGAGGGCCGGTTCGTTTCTATCCGCGGTCTCGATCCTGAATTGAACAGCAGTTCGATCAACGGCGTTCGCCTGCCTGCGCCTGAAAGCGATGTGCGGTCAGTGGCGCTCGATGTGATCAGTTCCGACATCATTGAATCGATCGAGATCAAGAAATCACTTACCCCGGATATGGATGGTGACAGCATCGGCGGCTCGATCGAAATCAACACGACCAGCGCTTTCGATCGCACGAATGACCTGCTGACGGCGAAACTTGAAGGCAGTTACAACGAATATGCCGACAGCGTGACGCCCAAGGGCAGTATCGATTTCGCCACCCGCATCGGCGAGGATTTCGGCATTTCCGGCGGCATCAGCTACTACCGGCGTGAATTCGAATCCGACAATATCGAGGCAGCTGACTGGAACGAGGCCGGCGGCATCGTGTTTGCCGAGGAAGTTCAATATCGCGATTATGATGTGACGCGTGAGCGCCTCAGTGCCTCGCTGAACTTTGATGTCCGTGCATCCGCTTACACCACGCTGTTTGCGCGCGGACAATTCAGCCAGTTCGACGATCAGGAATATCGCCGCCGGACGACCATCATCCTGAATGAAGACCCGGCATCTGGCACCGATACAAGCGCTTTCTTCACCGACGCCGATGGCCGTATCGAGGTACGCCGAGACATCAAGGACAGGTTTGAGCGCCAGCGCATTCGATCCTTCCAGATCGGCGGCGATCATGATGATGGCATCTGGGAGGGAGGTTTTTCTGCCAGCTACGCCAAATCGAGCGAACTGGAGAATTTCTCCGTCGACCCCACCCGCTTCCGCTCCCGTTTTGACGGTGACGGCGTGGATGTAAACTTTGACTACAGCGATCCGCGCCTGCCGCTTTACAGCGTCACTAGCGGATCGGCGCTGTTCAATGATCCTTCGGAATACAGCTTCAACCGCGTCGAGCTGACCGATCTGTCGGCCAGTGTGGACGAGGAATATGCGCTGCAGGGCGACCTTGGCCGCAGCTTCCTGGCCGGGAGTGGTGAATTCACCGTGCAAACCGGCTTCAAGTCGCGCTGGCGTGACAAGAGCTATGATTTCAATGGCCGCTTCTTCGGCGATTATGACGGCGACTACACATTGGCCGATGTACTGGGCGCCCAAACCTATCTGATTACCGATATGGGACCGGTGGCCAGCCATACCGGCGCGACCGACTTCTTCCTTGCCAATCTGGGTAATTTTGAAGTGGACCAGTATGAAACCGATCTGCTCAGCTTCCCCAGCGATTATTCGGTCCAGGAAGATGTGCTGGCAGGCTATCTGCTGGGCCGTTTTGACAGCAGCACTTTGCGGGTGATCGCAGGTGTTCGCGCAGAACGCACGTACAACGAACTCAACGGCAATCTGGTGGTGGATGACGGCGATGATGTGACCGATGTCATCCCGGTTTTCATCACCCGCAATTACACGGACTGGCTGCCCAGTGCGACAGTGCGCTTCTCGCCGGAACGCGAACTGGTTTTCCGTCTGGCCGGATACAAGAGCCTGGTGCGGCCCAAGCTGTCCAATCTGGCGCCGCGTTATACCATCAATGAGGATCTGGAAGCTGAGTTCGGCAATCCGAACCTGCTGCCCTACCGGGCGTGGAATGCGGATCTTTCGGCAGAATATTACTTCAGCGAAAACGGCGCGGTATCGATCGGTGCTTTCTACAAGACAATCGACAATTTCATCGTCGATTCTGTGATCTCGGCTTCCGGAACCTTCCAGGGTGTCGATTATGATGAACTGACCATCCCGATCAACGGGGACAGCGCCGAAGTATTCGGGATTGAGGCAAGTTTCAGCCAGACCCTGTCTTTCCTTCCCGCACCTTTCGATGGGCTGCTGGTGCAGGCCAACTACACTTTCACAGACGCCACAGGCACATTGGATGACGGACGTGAAATTGCCTTGCCAGCGGCTTCGCGCCACACTGGTAACATCGTGCTTGGCTATGAGAACGGTCCGTTTGAGTTCCGGGCTGCTGGCACCTATCGCAGCAGATATCTGGACGAAATTGGCGCCGCCGCAGACCAGGACAGGCTGGTCGACAATCACTTCCAGCTCGACCTTTCTGCCAGAGTCAGAGTGACCGACGACATCCGCATTTTTGGCGAATGGATCAACGTCAACAACGCCAAGTACTTTGCCTATCAGAACTTCATGGGGGCTCAGCGCAACCTGCAGTATGAAGCCTATGGCTCGACCTTCAAGTTCGGCGCGCGAGTCAGCTTCTGATGGCTCCCGCGTGGCGCAAGAGCTGCGTGGCCGCCGCGTTCACCCTCTTGGGAGGGTGCGCGGCGGTCGGCGACGGGATGGTCAGTCTGCCCGCTGTCAGCGTGACAGCAAGCGGCGAAACCACGCCTGTTGGTACGGTCAATGCAGATGCGGCAGATGATCCGGCAATCTGGCGCAACCCCGCCAACCCGGCGAACAGCCTGATCGTTGGCACAGACAAGAAGGCGGGGCTCTACGTCTACGGCCTTGATGGAGCCGTCCGTGATTTTGTGGCGGCTGGCGAGCTGAACAATGTTGACTTGGCCGGCAACGCCGATGGCGCGCTGGTTGTCGCAAGTGACCGGACCGATCCGGCAAATTCCCATGTCGCGATGTTTCAGCTTTCGGCCGAGGGCACGTTGACCCCCCAAGGCAGGATCGCCAGCGGGCCGGGCGAAGCTTATGGCCTTTGCCTGCAGCGCCATCGTTCGCAGGATGGTGCAGGCGGTAGCCAGGTCATTTATGCGGCGATCAAGGACGGCACGGTGCGCGAACTGCGCATTGATCGGCAGGCGGGCGGAACCTGGCAAGGCACCCCTCTGCGCAGCTGGAAAATTGCCACCCAGATCGAAGGATGCGTCACCAATCCGCGGAATGGCGACTTATTCATCGGCGAGGAAAATGTCGGCATTTGGCGCATTCAGACCAGTCTGGCGAATGCCGAACCAGAGCTGTTCGCCAGTGTGGGCGAACAAGATGGTCTCGTTGCCGATGTCGAGGGACTTGCCTTCGCCGCACAGGAAAACGGGCCAGACTATTTGATCGCGTCGAGCCAGGGCGACAATGCCTATGCCGTCTTCCATATCAATGACGGCGCGCTTGTTGGGCGCTTCCGTATCGCTGATGGCATCGTGGATGGCACCAGTGAAACCGATGGCATCGAGGTCTCCATTGGCGACTTGCCCGGTTTCCCCGGCGGACTTTTCGTGGCCCAGGATGGCGACAACTCCCCCTCAGGCCAGAATTTCAAACTCGTCAGTTGGGATGCAATAGTGTCTGGCATGGGCCTGAGGTGAATTTTATGGTTCTGATTCGGCGGATATCGAGGGCAACCGCCTGAAACCGGACATCTGGTCGAAGTCGCCATATGGCAGCTCATCGGGTTGAGCGCGGCGGCAAGCCGCGCCATTCGTGGGCCTTACCTCTGCCGATTATGCCCGGACCGTCGCATATCTCGACGCGCATGTTCCGGCCGGAGAACGCATTCTTGTGGGGCTGGACCGGCATGACAAGGTTTTCGCCAATGGCCTGTCGATCTATTTCCTGGCGGACCGTCTGCCCGGCACCAAATGGGCCCAGTTCGATCCGGGCGTGACCAATACCGCCGGCATCCAGCGTGAGATCATTGACGATCTCAGGCAATATGACGTCCAGTGGATCGTCCGCGATGCCTCATTCGAAAATGTAAACGAGCCGAACCTCAGTCCCGGGGACGCAGGCGCGGACGCGCGTGCGCAAAACCCGGAACGCGGATGCGCGTGCGAAAAGCACATAGTTGCTCTAAATCAATGCGGCTTTGCTGGCGCGCCTGCACTGGCAGCATCGAAGGAGCAAAATCATGTTTGCAACCAATGTCGGCTCTGCCGATCGTGTGATCCGTATCGTCCTTGGCCTGATTCTGTTGTCGCTGACCATGGTCGGGCCGCAAACGCCGTGGGGGCTGATCGGCCTTGTGCCGCTGCTGACCGGTCTGTTCCGGACCTGCCCGCTCTATTCGCTGATCGGGGTCAACACCTGCCCGAAATAGGGTGTGCACCGGACCTGCTGCTGCGCGCCAACACTGGACAATTGCCGTGCCAAGAAGGCATAGGCCGCGCCCATGCATGACCTACGCACCATCCGTGAGAATCCGGAAGGCTTCGACGCCGCGCTGAGCAAGCGCGGGCTTGATCCGCTGAGCAAGGCGCTGCTGGCGCTGGATGAGGAGCGCCGCGCGCTCTCCACGCGCCTGCAGGAAGCGCAAAGCCGCCGCAATGAAGCCTCCAAGGCCATTGGTGCGGCAATGGGCAAGGGTGACAAGGACACTGCCGAGGCGCTGAAGGCCGAAGTGGCCGAACTGAAGCAGACCATGCCCGCAATCGAGGAACGCGAACGCAAGGTCGCCGCCGAGCTGGATGGGCTGCTGGCCGCCATCCCCAACCTGCCCGCCGATGACGTGCCGATGGGCGCGGATGAGGCGGACAATGTCGAGGTCAGCCGCTGGGGCACTCCGCGTGAGTTCGCCTTCCAGCCGCAGGAACACGCCGATATCGGCCCCGCGCTGGGGATGGATTTTGAAACCGGCGCGGCCCTTTCCGGCGCGCGCTTCACTTTCCTGCGCGGTCAGATGGCGCGGCTGCACCGAGCGCTTGGTCAGTTCATGCTGGACCGGCACACCACGCAAAGCGGTTATACCGAATGCGCGCCGCCAGTGCTGGTCAACGACGCGGCAATGTATGGCACCGACAAGCTGCCAAAGTTCGCCGACGACAGCTTCCGCACCACCGATGGCCGCTGGCTGATCCCCACCGCAGAAGTCAGCCTGACGGCGTCTGTACAGGGCCAGATCGTGGATACAGATGCGCTGCCGATGCGCATGACCGCGCTCACCGTCTGCTTCCGCAGCGAGGCCGGTTCAGCGGGCAAGGACACGCGCGGCTTCATCCGCCAGCATCAGTTTGAAAAGGTCGAGCTGGTCAGCGTCACCCGGCCCGAAGATAGCGAGGCCGAGCATGAACGCATGACTGCCGCCGCCGAAGGCATATTGCAGGCGCTGGACCTGCCCTATCGCAAGGTATTGCTGTGCACGGGCGACATGGGCTTTGGTGCGCGCAAGACCTATGATCTGGAAGTATGGCTGCCGGGGCAGAACGCTTACCGGGAGATCTCATCCTGCTCGAACACTGGAGATTTTCAGGCCCGGCGGATGAACACGCGTTACCGACCCAAGGTTGATCAGGCGGAAGCCGGCGCCAGGAAGACCGATTTCGTCCACACGCTCAACGGCTCCGGCCTCGCCGTGGGCCGCACGCTGGTGGCGGTGCTGGAGAACTACCAGCAGGAAGACGGATCGGTCACCGTACCCCCTGTCCTTGCGCCCTATATGGGCGGGCTGGAAAAGCTGCTACCCGCAAGCTGATGCGCATTTTGCTGACCAATGACGATGGCATTCACGCCCCCGGTATGGCGGTGCTGGAAGCCATCGCCCGGCGGCTTTCCGATGATGTGTGGGTGTGCGCCCCGGCAGAAGAGCAATCGGGCGCGGGCCATTCGCTCACCCTGCATATGCCGGTGCGACTGCGCAGCTTTGGCAACCAGCGCTACGCCGTAACCGGCACGCCGACAGATGCCGTCAACCTGGGCTTGCGCAAGCTGTTTGCGGACCAGAAGCCCGATCTGGTGATCTCCGGCATCAATGCAGGCGAAAACCTGGCCGATGACATCACCTATTCGGGCACCATATCCGCCGCGATGGAAGCGGCGCTGGCGGGCATTCCTGCCATCGCCCTGTCACAGGCCATGCGCACGCCTTCCTCCAGTTTCGATGCGGCTGAAGCCTGGGCCGAAAAGGTCCTCGCTCCGCTGGTGGAAGTGACCATGGCCAGGCGCACGCTGGTGAACGTCAACTTCCCCGATCTGCCCGCAGAGGCCGTGAAAGGCATTCGCGTGGTGCGGCAGGGCTTCCATGATTACCAGCGCGGATCGCTGGTGGAAGGGACCGATCCGCGCGGGCGCAACTATTACTGGTTCGGGCTGGAAGACATGGAGCACACGCTTGACCACGGCACCGATCTGGAGGCCGTTGCGGATGGCTATATCGCAGTCACGCCGTTGCAGCTGGACCTGACCCATCACTCCGCCATCGGCACGCTGGCGGAAAGGTTCGCAGGCTGATGGTGGAACGCCGGCGATCACTTATCCGGGACGCCCGCTCGCGCCGCTTCACCCCCCTGCGCCGCGCCGTGAGCGTGCCTGTGTGGGGCGATCTGGGCATTCGCCTGGGTCTTGCACTGATCCTGATCATGAGCGTGGTGATGATCCACTGGCTGGACCGCGACGGGCTGAGCGATACGCATGACGGCGTGGTGAGCTTCCTCGACGTGGTCTATTTCACCATGATCTCCATCACCACCACCGGCTTTGGCGACATTGCCCCGATCAGCGACCGCGCGCGGCTGGTGGAAGCGGTGATCGTCACGCCGGTGCGCTTTGCGGTGCTCTTCATTTTCGTGGGTACGGCGTATAATTTCATCATCAAGAGAAGCTGGGAGAAATTTCGCATGTCTCGCATTCAAAGCCAGCTGTCCGATCATGTCGTGGTGCTTGGCTTCGGCGTGTCCGGCTCCGAAGCGGTCAGCGAACTGATCGAGCGCGGCACCGATCCGCGCAATATCGTGGTGATGGACCGCGATGAACACCAGCTCGAACAGGCCGAGGAACTGGGCTGCAACGTGATCGAGGCGGATGCCACGCGCGATGAAAGCCTGATGGCGGTGCGCATCGATGAAGCGCAGACGGTGCTGGTATCAGCAGGGCGCGACGATGCCTCCATCCTGATCGTGCTGACCGTGCGCCACCTTGCGCCCAACGTGCCGATCAGCGTGGTGGTGCGCGCATCCGATAATGAGATCCTGGCGCATCAGGCAGGTGCCAACAATGTCATCAACCCGGTGCGCTTTACCGGCCTGCTGCTGGCGGGCAGCGCGCAGGGCGCGCATATCGCCGATTACCTGGCCGACCTCGCCTCCGTCTCTGGCCGTGTCCAGCTGGTGGAACGTCCGGTCAAGCCAGAGGAGATCGGCAAGCCGCTGAGCGAGCTTTCCACCGGTGGCCGGGGCCTGCGCATCTATCGCAACGGCGGCGCCTGCGGCTTCTGGGAAGCCGAGGCGGGCGCGTTGCAGGCAGGCGATATCGTGGTGGAGATCCTGCCGACCGGCGAGGACGCGATTTCCACCAAGGGCGACTAGCTCAGCAGCACGAACACCGCGCCCATTGCTGCGGTGCCGAAGATGAAGTGACCGGCATCGATCAGGAACAGCTTCAGGGGCCGGTTCTGGAAGAGGTAGTTGATGCCGATGGCCGGTGTCATCACCGCAGCGCCAAGGCCGACTGCCATCATCATGATGACATGCGGCTGCGGGCTGGTGCGGGCGATCATGTGGCCCAGCAGCCATGATACGATCAGTTCCAGCAGCAGAGCCGTCAGCATGATCTTGACCGTGTAGCCGTTGCCCCTGGCCCTTGCCTCGGCCTTGGCCGCCTCGGTTATGCCCGCTGCGGCCTGCCATGCCTTGCTGAACAGCGGGCCGTACCAGATGGCCCCCACGGCGAAGAAGGCCAGCGCGCCCAGCAGCACGGCCAGATAGTTCACATCACCCATAGCACCCACTCCTCACGCTCTCGCCGCGCACTCTAGCGCAAAGCGCAGCGCGGGTGTAGGGGCGCGCCACCATGGCCAATCAAATACCCGATCAGAAGCGCGTGGGCATCGTCAGCCTGGGCTGTCCCAAGGCGCTGGTCGATTCCGAACGCATACTCACCAAATTGCGCGCCGATGGCTACGCGATGAGCCCCGACTATGCCGGAGCGGACGTGGTGCTGGTCAACACCTGCGGCTTCCTCGACAGCGCCAAGGAGGAGAGCCTTGACGCGATTGGCGAGGCGATTGCCGAGAATGGCCGCGTGATTGTGACCGGCTGCATGGGCGATGAGGCCGACGTGATCCGCGCCCGCCACCCGCAGGTGCTCGCCATCACCGGCGCGCATCAGTATGAGGACGTTGTCAAAGCCGTCCATGAAGCCGCGCCGCCATCGCAGGGCCCGTTCATCGACCTGATCCCGCAAATGGGCGACCTGGCCGACATCAAGCTCACTCCGCGCCATTACAGCTACCTCAAGATTTCCGAGGGCTGCAACCACTCCTGCGCCTTCTGCATCATCCCGAGCCTGCGCGGAAAGCTGGCCAGCCGCCGGGTGGATGCGGTGCTGCGCGAGGCCGAGAAGCTTGTCGCCGCCGGCACGAAGGAGCTGCTGGTCATCAGCCAGGACACCTCCGCCTACGGCGTCGACACCCGCCATGAGGAGCGCGAGTGGAAGGGCAGCCCGGTGCGCGCCCACATGACCGATCTGGCCCGCGAACTGGGCAAATTGCGCACACCCGCCGGTGAAACGCCGTGGGTGCGCCTGCATTATGTCTACCCCTATCCGCACGTGGATGCAGTGATCCCGCTGATGGCTGAGGGGCTACTGACGCCCTATCTGGACATTCCCTTCCAGCACGCCTCGCCCTCCGTCCTGAAAGCCATGAAGCGCCCGGCGAATGAGGCCAAGGTGCTGGAACGGCTGAAGAGCTGGCGCGAAATCTGCCCGGACATCACCGTGCGATCCAGCTTCGTGGTCGGCTTTCCGGGAGAGACCGAGGAAGACTTCCAGTACCTGCTGGACTGGCTGGAAGAAGCCCAGCTGGACCGGGTGGGCGCCTTCCGTTTCGAACCCGTCGAAGGCGCAGCCGCCAACGACCTGCCGAACCCGGTGCCAGAGGCGATCAAGGAAGAACGCTATGCCCGGCTGATGGAAGTGACCGCAAGGATCAGCGCCGCCAAGCTGCAGGCCAAGATCGGCAGGACCCTGCCCGTCATCATCGACGAAGTGGGCGAACCGGACGAAGACGGCGACATCGGCGCCACCGCCCGCAGCCAGGCCGACGCGCCGGAGATCGACGGCAATGTCTTCCTGCGCAACGTGCCCGCTGACCTGAAGGCCGGCGACTTCGCGCAGGCACTGATCGAGGATGCCGACGAGCATGACCTGTTCGGGGTGATCGTCTAGGCGCCAAACGGTTCGCCGAAGCGAAACGTCACCCTGAACTTGTTTCAGGGTCCATTTCTTCACCAGGTCTTCCACCCGAAGATGAAGCATGGATGCTGAAACAAGTTCAGCATGACGGGATGGCTATGAGCAGGCCGGGGAATATGCAGGTCAGCCCGGAAACCCCGCCCCATGTTTACACAAGTTACACCATGTATACCTGGTGCATCGCAGCCTAACACGCTGTTTTTGCAAGAAGATTTGCTCGATTTTGCGGGCGGGATCACACAGCAGAAATAAAAATCATATTACGCACCACTATGCGAAAATTTCCTACACGCCGCGCGTGAGGGAATTGGGTGCAGACAGTGGGAAAGAGCCGCCGTGGCGCTAGGCTGGTCCGGGGTGTGTAGGACAGCGCGAATTTCCCCTATTGGGTGGAAAGCAGACCTCACGCGTCCAGACGCAATGGTTTGGCACTGAAGCCCCACACTCGTGGATGACTTGGCTCGCGCCCGGCCTGTGCTATGTCTCGTTCCACAAGAACCTTGGGAGGGGTGGCATGAGAAACAGAATTCCTGGCGGTATTGTGAGCGCGGCGATGGCTGCTGCGTTTTTCGCCACCGGTGCGTATGCGCAGCAGGACGTGCCGATGACCGAAACCCGCATACCCGTGGCGCCGACGGGCCTGGCGGACAATCCGCTGCCCGACGGTCCTTTCCATTATCGGACCGCAGAGGGGATGGACATTCGCGTGGAGGTGCTCGCCCGCCTCGAATACCCGATGTCGATGGCTTTCCTGCCCGATGGTGACATGCTGGTGGTCACCCGCCGGGGCGAGTTGCACATGCTCGAACAGGGCGCTTCCGAGACAAGCTTGATCGAGGGTGGGCCGGAAGGTGTGTTCTTCGGCGAGTCCGGAGATGCCGGCACCTCCCATGCCTATGTCGATATCGTCCTGCATCCGGACTTCGCAGCCAACCATTTCATTTATCTCGCCTACAACAAACCGACCGAGGATGGCTCGCGCGTAATGGCGCTGGGCCGCGGCCGCTGGACCGGAGACCGACTGGAGGGGTTCGAGGACATATGGGTCGCACATCCGGGCGTGTCGGGCGTGAGCCGCATGGCCTTCGCCAATGATGGAAAGCTGATCTTCACCACCAGCGGCTCCGGGCCGCAGAACCTGTCCACCGCAGGCGGCAAAGTGCTGCGCATCAATGATGACGGCTCGATACCCGACGACAATCCCTTCATTGGCGATGCCAATGCGCGTGACGACGTCTATTCCTATGGCCATCGTGGCTCGCTGGGCCTTGCCATCCATCCCACCACTGGCGCAATCTGGCAGAACGAGAACGGCCCCAATGGCGGTGACGAGATCAACATCATCAAGCCAGGCGCCAATTACGGCTGGCCCTATGTCAGCCTGGGCCGCACCTATCAGGGTCCCTGGCAGGCCGAGCGGCCGCGCCACGACCTGTTCGAGCCGCCCGTTGTCTATTGGATGCCCGCCATCGCGCCGTCCGGAATGCTTTTCTATACCGGCGATGCGCTGCCCGCGTGGAAAGGCGATATCTTCGTCGGCGCCTTGCGCACCGGTGAGATCCCCGGGACCGGCCATCTGGAGCGCATCCTGATCAACCAGAACATGCAGGAACTGCGCCGCGAGACTTTGCTCTACGACCTTCGCCAGCGCGTCCGCGACGTGCGCCAGGGGCCCGACGGCTACATCTACCTCGCCACCGAAGAACGCGACGGCGCCATCCTGCGGATCGTCCCGGACGATTGAACCTTGAGCAATGGGAGATTGGACGGATTATTGGCGCCCACTTTCAAAAACTGAATTCGGGTGTTCCGGAAAGCTGGGAGTTGGGTCGTTAGCTGTCGATCAGCGATCAACGCGCTGAATGTCCACTTTTAGGGTGGATAGCTGACCTTGGCTCACGGTTGCCTGCGAGAGTACACAATTCGCAGGGCCGCGCTGGCAAGAAGTAAGATGATTGGCAACCCGAGCGATACTGCGGCCGTTACTCCGCGGATAAATTCCTGACAGGGCGTTTCCAGATCGAATCCGAAAACACCATCCGGAAGTGGCGGAAATGAATCGGAAACACCCAGTAACGGACAAGCCCCTCTGAAATCTTCCGGTACCTGGACGAATGATGCAACTGCCATTCCCAAAGCGAATGCAAGGTACGAGAGTATCAGGGCAACATTAGCGCTTTGGCTGCCTAGAAAGTGGTCCCTTCCGGCAATGGCGGTCAGCAGCCAATAAGAACCCAAGATTGCGACTACTATCGCGTAAAAAACTGCAAGAGACCTTTGCCATTGTGAAACCACCCAAGCGTCAATCTCTGGGTCAAATCCATTTACCTCGACTGTGTAGGGAGCAAATAGGAACTGCGCACCCGCCAATAGAGCTATAGCGGCTACGGAGGCACCAAACCCGATAGCCGCACTTTTGAAGCGCGATACTTGTCCAGAGGCTCCATGAGTTGTCGACATTTCGTCAGAATATCGACTTTTTCAACGTCCGCAAATGGGTCGTTAGCGGACGCACTCGCGCCGACGCAGCCCAGATCATGGCTTCCACCGCTTTTCCCTACCAACCACCCCCATCGCCCTCTAAACCCACCCCATGCACCAGTCCCAGACCAGCTTCACCATCCCCACCCGCGGCAAGTCGCTGTATGAGTTCACCGATCAGGTGGCGGACTGGCTGGCGTCCACCGATATTGCCACCGGGCTGCTGACGCTGTTCTGCCGCCACACCTCTGCCTCGCTGCTGATCAATGAGAATGCCGCACCGGCCGTTCAGCGGGATATCCTGCGGTGGATGGAGATGGTTGCGCCGGAGCGGGCGGGGTATGAGCATGATGATGAGGGGCCGGACGATATGCCCGCGCATATCCGCACCCTGCTGACGGGTGAGAGCCTGCAAATTCCGGTGGCGGACGGGCGGATGGTGCTGGGCACGTGGCAGGGGATTTTCCTGGCCGAACACCGCAGCTCTGCTCACCGCCGGCAGGTGGTGGGGCATTTAATCGGCGAGTGAGGGAAACCAACTGCGCGCAGGCGCGTTCGCCCAGCATATGCCCATCACCATAAACTCTCGCTTCTCGTTCTTCCTCAACCAGCCGAGCGATGCCCTGCTGCATTTCGAGGCGGCGATGATCCCCGAACAGGATATCCTCAGCTGCGATACGCAGATGGGCGAGGCGATGCATTTTGCCCGCGTGCCCGCGCAGGACAATATCGGCGAGCGTATCTGGATCCGCTCCGAAGGCTATTTCGAAGTGGCCTATTCCGCCAGTGTGGAGGTCAACCGGCAGGTGCCAGACATCGCCGGACTGGGCGCTATCCTGCCGCATGACCTGCCCGGCGACTGCGTGAAATACCTGTTCGATTCGCGCTATTGCCAGGGCGACCGGCTGCACAGCTTCGTCTATGACAATTTCGGTGAGCTTACGGGCGGTGAGAAAGTGGCCGCCATCCGCGACTGGATCTCACGCGAAATGGTCTATGAGCCGGGCAGCAGCGATGCGCGCACCACGGCGATAGACAGCTTTGTGGAACGGCGCGGGATCTGCCGCGATTTTGCCCATGTGCTGATCGCCCTGTGCCGCGCGGCCACCATCCCCGCGCGCTATGTCAGCTGCTATGCCCCCGGCGTGAATCCGCCCGATTTTCACGCCGTGGCCGAGGTGTTCCTGGCCGATCCCACAGTGCCCGGCGGCGGCGCTTGGTACATGGTCGATGCCACCGGCATGGCCGATCCGGCAAAGGCAGTGAAGATCGGCGTGGGCCGCGATGCCGCCGATGTCAGCTTCCTGACCATATTCGGCCCCGCCCAGTTCAACATGAGCGAAGTGCAGGTAAGCGAAACGCCCGCCACCTGAACCGCAGACCTGATCGCCAAACCTCATAGCCCGCCCTGAACTGCAGACCCGATAGCCAGACAGGTCTTGCCAAGCGGGTCCTTCGTCGCCTAAAGTGAACGTTCACAACGGGGTTGATGCAAGGCTGGTGTGGTGCGGGCCCGGGTCGGGCGGGCAATTGAATTGTGCCTTGAATCAACGCCTCTATTGCAGCGCAACATGATCGGTGGGTAATATGCCCTTCAAGCGCCACTGCGAGGAATGCGAATGACGTCGAAGGCACACACACTCCTGTTGTTCGGGGCAACGGGGGATTTGTCGCAGCGGATGTTGCTGCCCAGCCTTTGCGCCCTCCACACAGACGAGCTGATTGCCGAGGATCTGCGCATCGTGGGAACTGCGCGTTCTCCGATGACCGACCTGGAATTCCGCAACTTCGCCCGCGATGCGCTGGAAAAATACATGCCGGCCGAACGGCGCGGCCACATGGCCGATTTTCTGGGTCGACTGAGCTATCAGCAGCTGGATGTGACCAGCCCCGAAGGTTATGAGGAACTGGCCGCAAAGGTTGACGCGGGCGAGGATCTGGCGATCTTCCTGTCGACCGCGCCCAGCCTGTTCAAGCCCACCATCGAAGGCCTGCAAAAGGCCGGCCTGGCAGGCGAAGGCGCGCGCATCAGCCTGGAAAAGCCGCTGGGGTCGGACCTGGCATCGTCCTGCGCCATCAATGATGCGGTGGCTGCGGCCTTCCCCGAACGCCGCATCTTCCGCATCGATCACTATCTGGGCAAGGAGACGGTGCAGAACCTGCTGGCGCTGCGCTTTGCCAATCTGCTGTTCGAACCGCTTTGGCGCAGCCAGTATATCGACCACGTGCAGATCACCGTGGCCGAGACTGTCGGGCTGGAAAGCCGGGTCGATTTCTATGACGATGCCGGCGCGCTGCGCGACATGGTGCAGAACCACATGCTGCAATTGCTGGCGCTGGTGGCGATGGAGCCGCCGGGCAGTTTCGACGCCGATGCCGTGCGTGACGAGAAGGTGAAAGTGCTGCGCGCGCTGCGCCCTGTCAGCGCCGAGGAAAGCGTCACCGGCCAGTATCGCGGCGGAGCCAGCAGCGGTGCCATCGTGCCCGGCTATGACGAGGAACTGGGCCGCGACAGCAATACCGAGACCTTCGTTGCCCTCAAGGCCCATGTCGACAACTGGCGCTGGCGCGGCGTGCCGTTCTACCTGCGCACCGGCAAGCGCCTGCACAAGCGTGTGACGGAGATTCTGGTGCAGTTCCGCCAGGTGCCGCATTCGATCTTCCCCGATGCGCGGATGAAGGCCAACCAGCTGCTGATCGGCATTCAGCCGGAGGAGAACATCTCCATGACGCTGATGGCCAAGGTGCCGGGGCTGGAGGAAGAAGGCATGACCCTGCGCTCCGTCCCGCTGGATATCGCCATGCCCGATGCCTTCACCGGCAAGCACAAGCGCATCGCCTATGAACGGCTGCTGCTGGACCTGATCAACGGTGACCAGACGCTGTTCGTGCGCCGTGACGAGGTGGAGGCGCAGTGGCGCTGGGTCGATGCGATCCGCGCAACATGGGCCAAGGAAGGCGTCACGCCCAAGACCTATAACGCCGGAAGCTGGGGGCCAAGCGCCGCCATCGCATTGGCAGAACGCGACGGGGTAAGCTGGCATGAGTAATCTGCACCCCGCCGTGGAGCGGGTGACCGACCGCATCATCGAACGATCGCGCAAGGGCCGCACGGCCTATCTTGCGCTGATGGCGGAAGAGGGCGAGCGGCATAAGGATCGCAACACCTCCCTGCCCTGTTCCAACCTGGCGCACGGCTTTGCCGCTGCCGAGGAAGACAAGGCCAGCATCGCCACCCGCGCCGGGCCGAACATCGGCATCATCAGCGCCTATAATGACACCATCAGCGCGCATCAGCCTTACGGCGCCTATCCGCCCCGGCTGAAGATCTATGCCCGCGAAGCAGGGGCCACGGCGCAGGTGGCCGGCGCCACGCCCGCCATGTGTGACGGCGTGACGCAGGGTGCAGACGGCATGGAACTGTCGCTGTTCAGCCGCGATGTGATCGCGCTGGCGGCGGGCGTGGGCCTGTCTCACAACATGTATGATGCGGTGGCGCTGCTGGGTATTTGCGACAAGATCGTGCCCGGCCTGCTGATGGGCAGCTTGCGCTTTGGCTGGCTGCCGGCCATGTTCATTCCGTCAGGTCCGATGGCCAGCGGCCTTGCCAACAAGGAAAAGCAGCGCGTGCGCCAGCTCTATGCCGAGGGCAAGGTGGGCCGCGCCGAATTGCTGGAGAGCGAGAGCAAGAGCTACCACTCGCCCGGCACATGCACCTTCTATGGCACCGCCAATTCCAACCAGATGATGATGGAGCTGATGGGCCTGCACATGCCCGGCGCCGCTTTCGTGCAGCCCGGAACGCAGCTGCGGCAGGAACTGGACCGCGCCGCCATGCACCGGCTGTCCGCCATAACCTGCGATGGCAATGATTACCGCCCCTTGAGCGCCTGCGTGGATGAAAAGGCCATCGTCAACGCTGCCGTGGGCCTGCTGGCAACCGGCGGATCGACCAATCACGCGATCCACATTCCCGCTGTTGCGCGCGCTGCCGGGATCATCATCGACTGGTCCGACATGGCCGAGCTGAGCCATGCCGTGCCGCTGCTCGCCCGCGTCTATCCCAATGGCTCCGGCGATGTGAACCACTTCCACGCCGCAGGCGGGATCGGCTTCGTGATCCGCGAACTGGTGGCAGCAGGGCTGGCGCACAAGGACATATTGACCGTAGGCGGCTATGACCTGGGCGATTACGCGCGTGAGCCGTGGCTGGACAATGGCCAGCTGGAATGGCGCGATATCGATGGCAGCGGAGACGCCGACATGCTGCGCCCCGCCGCCGATCCGTTCCAGGCTGATGGCGGCATGCGGCTGGTGGAAGGCAACCTTGGCCGTGCCTGTTTCAAGACCAGCGCGGTGGACAAATCCCGCTGGACCATCGAAGCGCCATGCCGCGTCTTCAGTGACCAGAAGGCGGTGGCCGATGCCTTCACCGCAGGCGAGCTGGACCGTGACGTGGTGGTGGTGATGCGCTTTCAGGGTCCGCGCGCCAACGGCATGCCCGAACTCCATGCGCTGACACCTCCGCTCGGCGTGTTGCAGGACAAGGGCTACAAGGTGGCGCTGGTGACAGATGGCCGCATGTCGGGCGCATCGGGCAAGGTCCCCGCCGCGATCCATTGCAGCCCCGAAGCGCTGGCGGACAAGGATGGCAACAGCGGGCCGCTGTCGCTGCTTCAGGATGGTGACCTGGTGAGGCTGTGCGCCACCACCGGCACGCTTTCGACCACCGCAGACCTTTCCGCCCGCACGCCGGCCACCGCGCCGCCAGCGGCCAGCGGCACGGGACGCGAGATCTTCGCCATGTTCCGCGTCGGCGCGGATGAGGCGGAAAAGGGCGGCAGCGCCATGCTCGCCGCGGCGGGCCTGTAATGACAGCTGGAGGGGAGAGCGCGATGGAACTGGTAACCGTGGATATTGGCGGCACCCATGCGCGCTTTGCCATTGCCGGCGTGGCAGCAGACCGCAGCATCACCATGGGTGAGCCGATCACCCTCAAGACATCCGATTACGCCAGTCTGAAAACCGCGTGGGAGGCGTTTGAAAGCCAGTATGGCCAGGTTCTGCCACGCCGCGCGGCCATCGCCATTGCCGGGCCGGTAACGGGCGAGACGGTGCGCATGACCAACAACAGCTGGGTGCTGCACACCGGCGCTCTGGACGAGCAGCTGGATATCGATGCGGTCAGCGTGATGAATGATTTTGCCGCCGTGGCCCATGCCGTGGCGCATGCTCCCGAAGATCAGCTGCTGCATGTCACCGGCCCCAAAGGCCCGCTGCCGGGCAAGGGCACGATCAGCGTGATCGGCCCCGGCACCGGCCTTGGCGTGGCGCAGTTCTACCGCAATGGCGGCACCTATCACGTGCAGGCGACCGAGGGCGGCCATATCGATTTCGCCGCGATCGATGCGCTGGATGATGCGCTTATGGCCAAGCTGCGCAGCGCCCACCGCCGCGTTTCGACAGAGCGGATCAATTCCGGCCCCGGCATCGTGCATATTTACGAAGCGCTGGCGGCACTGGAAAAGCGCAGCATCCAGCCGCTGGAAGACCGCGAAATCTGGCAGGCGGCCTTTTCCGGCAAAGACAGCCTGGCGGTGGCGGCAATGGACCGCTTCTGCCTCAACCTGGGCAGCGTGGCGGGCGATTATGCGCTTGCCCACGGTGCCTGCGGCGTGGTGCTGGCAGGCGGGCTGGGATACCGGATGCGCGACATATTGCCCAAATCAGGCTTTGGCGAACGCTTCCGCTTCAAGGGCCGCTATGAAGGATTGATGGCATCAATCCCGGTCAAGTTGATCACTCACCCGCAGCCCGGCCTGTATGGCGCCGCCGCTGCCTTTGCATCGGAGCACGGCGTATGAGCGCGATTGAAAAGATAATGCGCACCGCGCCGGTGATCCCGGTGCTGGTGATCGACGATGTCGCCGATGCCCGCCCGATTGCGCAGGCGCTGGTGGCAGGCGGGCTCAAGGTGCTGGAAGTGACCCTGCGCACACCCGCCGCGCTCGATGTGATCCGCCGCATGAACCTGGTGCCCGGCGCGATTGTGGGTGCAGGCACTGTCACCAACAAGGAAGAGCTGGAGGCGGCGCTGTCCGCCGGGGCCGAGTTCATCGTCTCTCCCGGCCTGACGGAGCCATTGGGCAGGGCCGCGATCCGCGCGGGCGTGCCGTTCCTTCCCGGCATCGCCAATGCCGGCGATATCATGCGCGGGATGGACATGGGGCTGCACCATTTCAAATTCTTCCCGGCCACGGCGGCTGGCGGCATTCCGGCACTGAAGGCGCTCGCCGCGCCCTTCCACCAGTGCAAGTTCTGCCCCACCGGCGGCATTACCGAAGCAACCGCGCCAGACTGGCTGGCGGTCGATCCGGTGCTGTGCGTGGGCGGAAGCTGGGTGGTGCCCAAGGGCGCCAGTCCGGCAGAAATAGAGGTTCTGGCCCGTCAGGCGGCAGACCTGCCACGATGAAAACGGTCGCACAGCTCACCCGCCGCCTGCAGGAAAACCATCTTCGCACAGAAGAGACCCCGCTTTTCAATCCCGTCTTCCAGCTCTCGCTCGACCTGTCGCGCCTGCTGGAAAGCGGCGAGCTGACGCTGGACGAGTGCGCGGCGATGATTGACGATCTGGAGTGCGAGGCTTTGGGCCACCGCGCGCACCGGCTGCACACGATGGTCGCCCCGGTGGCCGAGGCTGACAATGTGCAACACATATTGGACAGCTGCACCGAGGCTGACTTTGCCGCCTTCCGCAATCACTGGGAAAGCCCGCAATTGCATGCGGTGTTCACCGCCCATCCCACCTTCCTGCTGACCCCCGGTCAGTCTGACGCGGTGGCGCAGGCCGCAGGCAGTGAGACGGCGGTGGACCCGTCCGTGGTGGGGCAGGAACGGCCGCAGATCACGCTGGCTTTCGAACACATGCGGGCGATGCGCGCCATCGCTCACGCGCAGGGCGCGCGCGACACCATCGTCAAGACGCTGCTGACCCATGCGCAGGCGACATGGCCGGACAAATGGCATGATCTGGCCCCTCTGCCGTTCCGCTTCGCCAGCTGGGTCGGCTATGACATGGATGGGCGCACCGATATCAGCTGGTCCAATTCAATTGGCTTCCGCCTGTCCGAAAAGGCCGAGCGGCTGGCGCTCTATTGCACCGCGCTGGAAGCTATCGACCCCGCGCACCGCCTGCTGGGCGAGCTGCGCCCCGCCGCCGATTTTGCCAGCGACCGCGCCGTCGATTTCACCGCCGACCTGACCGATCCCGCGGCATTGTCGCTCGCTGCCAACCGCCTGACCGCCAGCGATCCGCGCAAGATGCTTAGCCTCAAGCCGATCATCGCCGCGCTGGAAGCAGAGGCGCGCGAGGCGGATGCCGACCGCGCGCTGCAACTCAAGACGCTGGCCGCATCGATGTGCGCAGACGGGCTGGGCATGGGCTGGATTCACTTCCGCGTGAACGCCAAGCAGCTCAACAATGCGATCCGCCGCAAGCTGGACCCCACCGGCGGGATCGACCTGTCGAGCAAGGGCGCGATTGTCCATATCCGCCGCGCGATCGAGAATGTGAAGCCGCTGCGCTCCAACTTCGGGGCGCTGGCCATTGAAAGCAGCACGGCGATCCGCCAGTTCCTGGCGATGGCGCAGATCCTTGGCCATGTGGACGCCGATGCGCCGATCCGCATGCTGATCGCCGAATGCGAGGACCCGGCAACCATCCTTGCCGCGCTCTATTTCGCCAAATTGTTCGGGATTGAAGGCAAGGTCGATATCTCGCCGCTGTTCGAAACCGAAAGCGCGCTGGAACACGGCGGACGCTTTCTGGACGAGCTGCTGGCAGAGGATATCTACCGCACTTATGCCAAGCGGCGCGGGCGCGTGTCGATCCAGGCCGGATTCTCCGATGCCGGGCGGTTCGTGGGGCAAATCCCCGCCAGCCTGGCGATTGAGCGGCTGCAGGGGCGGCTGGCGCAGGCGATGGCCGCCAATGGCATGGAAGACACCGCCGCGCTGATCTTCAACACGCATGGTGAAAGCATGGGCCGCGGTGCCCACCCATCATCGCTGGAAGACCGGCTGACATGGCCGCTGAGCCCATGGGCCAAGCGCCGCTTTGCCCGCGCCGGCATCATGCTGGAGCCGGAAGTCAGCTTTCAGGGCGGCGATGGCTATCTGTGGTTTTCCACTCCGCAGATCGCGCTGGCCACGCTGACGCGGATCGCCAATATCCGCCCGGCATTCACCGATCCCGATGCGCCGCGCGATATCTTTTACCAGCGCACCGATCTCAGCCTCGATTTCTACCGCGCCATTCGCGATCATCAGCATGAGCATCTGGAAAGCCGCACCTATGCCCGCGCGGTCACCGCATTCGGGCTGGGCCTGCTCAACCCCACCGGCAGCCGGGTGAGCCGCCGCCAGAGCGATATCAACGCCGACCGCGAGATGAGCCTGCGGCAGATCCGCGCCATTCCGCACAACGCCATCTTGCAGCAGATCGGCTATCCGGTGAACGTGATCGCGGGCGTGGGCCACGCGGCGGAGGGCCATTACGAGGATATGGCCGCCCTCCTGCGTGACAGTGAGCGCGGCCGGCAGCTGGTGCGGCTGGTGCGCGCATCCAACGCGCTGGCCAGCGTCAAGACCGTGGCTGCTTACGGCGAATTGTTCAATTCCGCCTATTGGGCCAGCCGCCCCTATCGCGGGACCGAAAGCCACCTTTCCGCCCCGTGCGAGGCATTGTCCGAATATCTGGGCAAGGATGACCGGGTCGGCGTTTTCCGCCGCCTCGCCAGCCGGTTGCGCGTGGATGCGCTGAAGCTGCACCGCCTGCTGGAATTGCTGCCGGATGATCACACGGCCCAGGACACGGCCCAGGACACGGCCCAGGACACGGCCCAGGACACGGCGGATGACCGCGAGGACCTGCGCCGCTCCATCGGCGTGTTGCAGGCGCTGCGGCTGGCACTGCTGCAATATATGTTCATCCGCGCGGTATCGGTGCCGGTGTTCAGCCGCGCCAATGATGTCAGCCGGGACGATGTGCTGGAAATGGTCTTCACACTGCGGATAGACGATGCGCTGGCGCAATTGCGCCGTGCCTATCCCACCAGCTTTCCCAGCATCGATGATTTCAGACTGGATGAACCGACCGATTATCCCGAAGGCGAAGACCACGGGTATGAGGCGATCCGCAGCCAGTTCATCGACCCGATAGAAACCGCCTATGCGCTGACCCTGCGCATCTCCACCGCCATCGCCAATAATTTCGGCGCGCATGGTTAAGCGTTCGTAAGCGTTAGGAAGGCCGCGCCCGCGCGTCTCTTTTCGGGACTGGCCGGGCGCCGCCACTGGATTTCTGCGGGATTGTGGGCATTATGGCGCGCATGACATCGCTGGCTAAATGGATTGGCGGATCGACGCTGGTGGTGCTGATGCTGATCGGCACCATGATATTTGCCGGCAATGCGCTGGAAGCGCGCGCCGATGGTGACAGCGCCGCCCGCCTTTCCGCCGAGAATGTGCTGGCCAGCGAACCATCCGCCATCGATCTTTCGCTGGACGAGCGGACCGACAGCCTGCCCGAATATGTGGCCGATCCGGTGGTGCAGGAAGTGCCCGCCTATGATGCGGACAACCCCTTCGTGATCAAGCGCATCCTGCCGATCAACGGCCCGATCCGCTATGGCGAATGGCATTGGGACGATGCCGGTGTGCCCGATGGACCGCTGGTGGTGACGGTGGATTTGCAGGCGCGGGTCATCTCCGTGTTCCGCAATGGTTATGAGATCGGCGCCGCCGCGGCCCTGCTGGGGACGGACGAACATCCCACGCCGGTGGGCACATTCCCGATCCTGACCAAGGAACGCCACAATGTGTCCGAGAAATACGGCAATGCGCCCATGCCGTGGACGCTGCGGCTGACGTGGGATGGCGTGGCCATCCACGGCGGCTCCACCGTCCAGCTGGGCTATGCCAGCCACGGCTGCATCGGCGTGCCGGATGAATTCGTCAGCCGTCTGTATGCGATTGCCAAGGTTGGCGATCAGGTGATCATCACCAACGGCCAGACCGCCACCATCGGTACGGCGCTCGCATCCAACTGAGGCGCTTCCAACTGAGGCGCCGTGAACTGAGGCCTAGCCGGTCCTGCGCGGCGGTTCGGGGCGGAATATCCACAGGCCGTCCTCCGTAGTGGCCAGCACCCCGCCGATATTGCCGCCTTCCCCGCGCTCCAGCCGGTCATGCAGGCGCGCCACATCGCTGCCGCGCGGTGAACCGCCCATCCCCGTGATGATCCGTTCGATCACCCGCAGCGCGATGGCGCGATCGGGTGGCGGAACCAGTTCCGCGCCATCGCCCGTCTTTGTCAGATAATCGCGCACGGCGCGGTTGGTGATGGTCTCCAGCGCCTCATCAGCCTCCGCCAGAAAAGCGGCGGAGCGGGCCATCGCCAGCGGATCGATCCAGTCCGCGTCGGCCAGCGCCTTGCGGATGCGCACGCGGTCGAACCGGTCAGCCGCATTGCTGGGATCATGCGCTACCTCAATGCCCGCCGCCTCGATCACGGTGGCCAGTTCCGCCCGGCGGAATTGCAGCAAGGGCCGGATCACAGGGACATCAAGACCCGCCATCCACACATATTCGCGCACGCCTGCCAGCCCGGCCACGCCGCTGCCCCGGTTGAGCCGCATCAGCAACGTTTCAGCCTGATCGTCGGCATGGTGCGCGGTGGCGATGGCGGCAAGGCCGCGCTGCGCCGCCCATTGCCCCAGCGCGGCATAGCGCGCCGCGCGCGCCTGTTGCTGAAGATTGCCGCCGCTGACCTGAACCTTCAGCGTGGCACAGGCAATGCCGCGCGCTTCACAGGCTGCAACCACCAGCGCGCATTCGTCCGCTGCCTGTGCCCGCAGTCCGTGATCGACGGTGGCGACTTCAAACGCACCGGGGATGGCGGCATGGGCCAGCAGCAGCATGGCCATGGAATCAGGGCCACCGGATACGGCCAGACCGATCCTGTCACCGTCCGGATTCAGCCTGTCTGCCGCCTCCGCGAACCGTTCAACCAGTTGCGGAGGCACGCCGTCAGTTGGCGCAGTCGACACGGCCCCTGTTCGCATCATACTGGGCCTGCAACCGGCCCGTGGCGAGCGCGGGATAGGTATCGCCAAATTCCGCCAGGGCGATGCAGGCGCGGCTGGTATCGCCCAGCGCGATCATGCTCTCAGCCAGATACAGCAGGCTGTCCGGCGCGCGGGCGGCCTGCTTGTCGGACTGGTAATTCTCAAAGAAATGCGTGGCCGCGCGGCGCGCATCGCCTGCATCCAGAAACGCCCGGCCCAGCAAATTGCGGCCATAGGTGGTGCGCCAGTGATCGGGATAGCGTTCCACGAACAGCGCCAGCTGCTGCTGCGCTTCGGGATAGAACTTGGCGTCCCACAGGCGGAAGCCATAGGTGTATTCATCGTCGCCCGCATCATCGGTGGCGGGCTTGGTAATGGCCTGCACCCCGGCCAGCCGTTCCGGCGTGGGACCGGCCGCGGCGGTTGTCGCCGCAGTCGCTGCTGCCGATGCCGGTTGCTGGGGCTGGTCGGCTGAGGCCAGCGCTGCTGGCTGATCCGCCGGCCTGTCCGCCGGCATATTGATCACACCGGTGGGCTGCTGCGCCAGCGCGGCGCGCTCCTCCATCGCCACGATCCGCGCTTCCAGCAGGGAAAGCGCATTGTCATTCACCTCGGTCGAAGCGGTCAGCCGCGTCAGTTGCGCTTCAATCGCATCGAGCCGAACCAGCATGTCGGTCAGCGCGGTGCCGGACGTGGTGCCCGGCTGGCGAACCTGGCTCTGGCCGGGAGCGGCAGTGATTTCCGGCTCGAAAAAGCGCTCATCGCCGCCGGGAAAGACCACCCGCTGCAAGGCGCGCAATTGCGTCTCTATGCGGTTTATGCGGTCATCCACCTGCGCCTGTGCGGCGCCGGGAACCATGCCCACAACAAACCCCGCCGCCACCAGCGCGGCGCAAGTCGCCCTCAGCCTAGAAAACCTGCCTGCCATCAAAACCATGCCTTTTCCCCAAGAGGTTCGGTGCCCGTGTCATCATGTGTGTATGATCGTGTCGGGCAGTATAGAACATTAACCAAGCCGCCGTCACCCGCCGGGGGCCACAATCCACGGCGCAGATCAGCTGTCGGGGCGATCACTTATTGCGCTGTTGCCGGGTCCGCCTGCGCAGCGCTGGCGGCAGGCTGGCTGCGCGCCATCAGCGATGCGCCGTCCACCGCCACATCGCGCATCGTCACCAGACCATCGGCCAGCCGCGGTATCGCGCGGCCACCCACGGTGATCGACAAGGCATCGGGCCGGCCAGTCCACAATTGCGGACCTCTGGCATCGGCGGGAACCGTATAGCTTTCACCCAGCGCCATTTCCTTTTCCATCAGCCGCTGGTTGTCCTGATCGTAGAACCGCACCCACACACCGTCTTCGGTGGCGGTGAAGACGACCGCGCCCGCAGGATTGGCAGGCTGCTGGCTGGCATCGCGATCGGCTGCGGCAAGCGCGGCAGCCTCCGCCTCCTCCGCCTGCTGCTGCTGGACCAGCGAGGGCAGTTCGACAGCGGGAGAGAAATATATCCGCGCGACAAAATACAGGCCCGCCACCAGCAGCACCACTGCGAACAGCGAGAACCACGCCAGCCGCCCCGAGGGGGCGCGGGCCGGATCGCCCGGCTCGAAAGTGGCGCGGCGATCTTCCATATCGGGACTGAACGCACCCAGTTCGGCGCGCACCATGGCGGCCACGTCACCCTGATCCAGCCCCACCACCTTGGCCATGTTGCGGGCAAAGCCCACCGCATAGGTGCGACCCGGCAAGGCACCGAAGTCGCCCGCCTCGATCGCGGCGATGAAGCGCTGCGAGATGCGGGTGTTGGCGGCAACCTGTTCGATCGTCAGCCCCAGTTTCTCCCGCGCAACGCGCAGCTGCGGGCCAACGCCGCGCGGAGTGAGCGATTCTTCAGGCATCTCGATCTGATCGGTCATTGTTGCTCCGGCACAGCTGCCGGTCCTTGTGCAAACCCAGTATTCACCATCAATGAAGCGCCAGTATGACAAGTCAAGGATGCAGGCGGGCCGGTGCTGCTATTCCACCTCGATTTCGTGCGCTTCAGCCCATTCGAGCAAAGCGGCACGCATATTTTCCGGCGGATTGGCCAGCCAGCCGGCCATCGCCTCGCCGATTTCCCTGGTATCGACCTTGCGGATCAGTTCCTTGATCGGCCCCACCGCAGCCGGGGTGATCGACAGGCGGCGAATGCCGATACCGATCAGCGCCAGCGCTTCCAGCCGCCGTCCGCCCATTTCCCCGCACACGCCCAGGTCCACCGGGTGGCCGGTACAGCCCAGCACCACCCGGCGCAGGAAGCGCAGGATAGACGGGCTGAGCCAGTCGTACCGCTCCGCCAGCATCGGATTGGCCCGGTCGGCCGCGAACAGGAACTGCGTCAGGTCATTGGTGCCGATTGAGATGAACGACACCTTGGGCAGCAGCAGATCGAGGCATTCGGCCAGCGACGGCACTTCCAGCATCACCCCATAGCGGATGACGCTGGGCAATTTGTGCTTGTGCTTCTTGAGGAATTCCAGCTGGCCTTCGAACACCGCCTTGGCGGCATCGAATTCCCACACTTCGGAAACCATCGGGAACATCACGTTCAGCTCATACCCGGCAGCGCCTTCCAGCAATGCGCGGGCCTGCACTTTCATCAGGCCTTCACGCTCCAGCGCCAGCCGCAGTGCGCGCCAGCCCATCGCCGGGTTTTCATCCTGGCGCGATGTCTCGCTGGCGAGATAGGGCAGCGACTTGTCCCCGCCGATATCCACCGTGCGGAAGATCACCTTCTTGGAGCCAGCAGTTTCCAGCACATCGCGGTAGAGCCGCGTCTGGCGATCGCGCTGCGGCAGGGCGGCGGACACCAGAAACTGGAACTCGGTCCGGTACAGGCCGATCCCGTCCGCGCCCGAAACGGCGAGCATGGCCACATCATCGCGCAGGCCGGCGTTCATCATCACTTCGATGCGCGTACCGTCGCGGGTGAAGGGTTCGATATCGCGCATGGCGGCATAGGCGGCCTTGCGCTCCTGCTTTTGCGCGAAACGGGCCTCGAACGCGCTCAGCACGCCTTGCCCGGGGCGCACGGTGACCTGCGCTGCATCGCCATCCACCAGCACCAGATCGCCTTCGCGGATCAGCGCGCGGACATTGCGCACGCGGCCAATCACCGGAATGCCCATGGCCCGCGCCACGATCACCACATGCGCGGTGAGCGAGCCTTCCTGCAGCACCACGCCTTTCAGCCGGCGCCGGTCATATTCCAGCAATTCCGCCGGGCCGAGATTCTTGGCGATCAGGATCGAATCGCCGTGCAGGCCCATGGTCGCAGCCGTTCCCAGCTGGCCCGAGACAATGCGGATCAGCCGGTTCGCCAGATCTTCCAGATCGTGCATGCGTTCGGCCAGCAGCGGATCGGAAATCTCCCGCATGCGCATGCGGGTGCGTTGCTGCACGCGCTCGATCGCTGCCTCCGCCGTCAGGCCGCTGTCGATCGCCTCATTGATGCGGCGCGACCAGCCTTCGTCATAGGCGAACATCTTGTAAGTCTCGAGCACCTGTTCCTGCTCGCCGCCAACGCCAAATTCGGCCTGGCCTGTCATGTGGTCGATCTGCTCGCGCATCTTGTCGAAGGCGAGATAGACGCGCTGGCGCTCGGCCTCGGTATCCTCGGCCACGGTATGTTCGATGTTGACGCGCGGCTGGTGGAACACGGCCTTGCCGAAGGCCAGCCCCTTCACCAGCCTCAGCCCTTCGAGGACCAGCTGGCCGCTGTGCGATTCGGGCCGCTCTCCCAGCATCTCGCCATCCACCAGGCCGGCATTGTGGATCAGTTCGGCCAGCACCATCGCCACCGTCTGCAGCGCCTCGATCTCCACCTCTTCATACTTGCGCTTGTCGACATGCTGCACGGTCAGCACGCCCACGGCGCGTTCCCGCCGCACGATCGGCACGCCGGCAAAGGAGTGGAATTTTTCCTCACCCGTTTCGGGGCGATACTGGAATTCGGGATGGGTCGCTGCCTCATCCAGGTTGAGCGTTTCGATATTCTCGGCAATCGTGCCGGTCAGGCCTTCGCCCACGCCCAGCCGGGTGACGTGGACCGCGCTCTGGTTAAGGCCGCGGGTGGCATAAAGCTCCAGCATGCCTTCGCGCAGCAGATAGATCGAGCACACCTCGCTATCGAGCGCTTCGCCGATGACATCGACGATCCGGTTGAGCTTGGCCTGCACATGCGTACGCGCAGCCATAACCTCATGTAATTGGGTGAGGATCGATCTGGCGGCAGCGGCGGCTCCTTGCATAAGTTCCGCCTATAGCATTATTGCCGCTTTGAAAATGTTACCGGTGCATGGCCGCAACAAATCTTGCGGCCCACACCGGCCTCATCACCAGCTCAGTGGTGCGAAATCTCTTCCTTCAGCCTGAGCTTCTGTTTCTTGAGAGACTGGACCTTCACCATGTCAGGAGCCGGCCTGTTCAGTTCCGCCTTCAGGCGCTGATCGAGACCATTATGTTTTTGCTGGAGAGCAGTGACATGCGAGGATTCCATTGGCGTTCTCCTGTCGCTAGGGGCCATGCAGGCAGCAGGCCCGAAAGTCGTACCTTTACGCGACTCGCAGGCTGTCTGGGAGCCGCGCAATTGTCATCAAAACACAGAAGTCCTAGATCGGCAAATGGCAGACGGGCCGACACGCCCAGTTGCCGCGAAAGCAAGGCCGGTCGTGTGGCCGGTGGGATCAGCATGGCTACAATTATCAACACAGGCATCAACATGGTGACAGGCAGGGGATCGGCGCATTGACCGAAGAGGAACTGCGCAAAAGGCTGACGGCGCTGCGTGTGGAGCACCGCGATCTGGATGCGGCCATCGATGCGCTGACGTCCACCGGCGGGCCTGACCAGTTGCAGGTGGCGCGGCTGAAAAAGCGCAAACTGCTGCTGAAAGACCAGATCGCCATGGTCGAGGATTATTTGACGCCCGATATCATCGCCTGACCGGCAACAGTCCGAAATCCTGGCCCGGCAAACGCACAAACCGTTTCTGTGCGGGACAGATGCCACGCAAGCTGTGAATTGGCGGCGGCGGCTCTGGCGTGGCCGCGCGCTTCCAGCTAGCCAAGCGTGATGGCCGCACCCGCCGATATCAGCCCCACGATCGTGGAGACGCTTTACCGCGATGCACTGGACCTGGCAGACGAGACGCGCGCCGCGTTCGACCTGTCGGGCCGACTTGACCAGGTCAGCAGCGATGAGGATCTGGCGCGCATTGCGCTTTCCTGCGAGGCCCTGCGCACCACCACGCGGATGATGCATGCGATTGCCTGGCTGCTGAACCACCGCGCTTTCTTTGCCGGCGAGCTGAGCGAATTCCAGCTGCGCCGCCACGGCCGCCTGCCCCCTGCGCAGTCAGATGGCGACCCGCAGCAGCTGATCATGCTCGATCCCGAATTGCGCCAGCTGGTGGATCGCACCAAGCGTTTCTATGACCGGATTGCCCGGCTGGATCGCGCCTGGCGCGACCATTTCGCCATGCAACCCGCCGCCGTCCACCGCCTGCGCGAGCGCCTCGGCAACGCCGTCCAGCGGCTCTGATCACATCCTGGCGATGGCTTCGGCCCAGTCGCCAAGACGTTTTTGCCGGTCCGGGCCGTGCATCTGCGGGGCGAAGCGGCTGGACTCGCCAATCATCGCAGCGGCGGCCTGATCCAGCGCGGGGTGAATACCTGCCCCCACTGCGGCCAGCATCGCGGCACCCAGCGCGGTGGTTTCCACAAGATGCGGGCGCTCCACGGGCAGGTCCAGCAAATTGGCGATATCCTGCACCATCCAGCTGTTGGCGGACATGCCGCCATCGACCCTCAACCTGCTCCACGGCGCGCCATCGGCCGCGAAAGCCTGCGCCAGGTCGCGCGTCTGGTGCGCCATCGCCTCCAGCGCGGCCCTGGCGATATGCGCCTTGCCGGCGGAAAAGCTGAGGCCGGTGATCGTGGCCCTTGCATCGGGCAGCCAGTGGGGCGCACCAAGGCCTGACAGGGCGGGAACCACCACCACGCCGCCATTGTCCTCTACCGATCGCGCCAGCTCCTCCGTCTCCGCTGCGGAACTGATCAGCCCCAGCGTGTCACGCAGATATTTGATCAGCGATCCGGCCACGAACACCGATCCTTCCAGCGCATAATGCCGCTCCCCGCCGATCTGGTAGAGCACGGTGCCGAGCAGGCGGTTGGCCGATTGCGGAATGTCGCGCCCCTTGTTGGCGAGCACGAAGGCGCCCGTGCCATAGGTCGCCTTGGTATCGCCGGGGGACAGACACCCCTGCCCGATGGTGGCCGCCTGCTGATCGCCCGCCATCCCGCAAATGGGGATCGCACCGCCCAGCAGTCCGGGCGCGGTCACGCCCAGCTGGCCTGCGTTGTCCACCACGTCTGGCAGGGCGGAGCGCGGCACGCCGAAGGCATCGCACAGGCCTTCATCAAAGCCCGCCCCGTCCAGCGCCAGCAATAATGTGCGGCTGGCGTTGGAGGCATCGGAGATATGCCGGCCACCCTTGGAGCCGCCCGTCAGCTTGTATGTCAGCCAGCTTTCCACCGTGCCCAAGGCCAGCGTTCCGGCCTGCGCGGCGGCGGCCACGGCAGGCTCATTATCCAGCAGCCAGCGCATCTTGGTGGCGGAGAAATAGGGATCGAGCAGCAGGCCGGTCTGCGCGCGGATGGCATCCTCCAGCGCGGCCTCGCGCATCGCCTCGCACATGCTGGCGGTGCGGCGGTCCTGCCACACGATGGCGCGCGCATAAGGCTCGCCCGTCTGCCGGTCCCACGCCACCACGGTTTCGCGCTGGTTGGTGATGCCGATGGCGGCGATCCGGTCCGCCCCGCCCGCCTTGGCCACCATCTCGCGCGCGCAGGCCAGAGTCCTGTCCCAGATCTCGCCCGCATCGTGCTCAACCCAGCCGGAACGCGGATAATGTTGCGTCAGGTCTGCCTGCGCCACGCCGTGCTGCGCGCCGTCTGCACCAAACAGCATGGCGCGGGTGGAGGTGGTTCCCTCATCCAGCACCAGGATCAGGCGATCGGTCATTGGCAATCCTCTCTCTCGTGCCCCATATGCCCGCCATGACACTCCCCCCGCAACCCTGGCCGACCGGCAAATGTGAGCAGCTGGAGCCGCTGGTGCGGCGCGTGCTGGCCGCCAATGGCTCGACCTTCACCTACACCGGCACGCAGACCTATCTGGTGGGAACGGATGACGAGCTGGTGGTGATCGATCCCGGTCCCGCCGATGGCGATCATATCCAGGCGCTGCTAGGCGCGATTGGCGAGGGGCAGGTGCTGGCCATCGCCTGCACCCACACCCACCGCGACCATTCGCCCGCCGCCGCCCCGCTGGCCGAGGCGACCGGCGCGCCGATCATCGGCTGCGCGGCGCTGGCGATAGAGAGCGACGCGCCGCGCGTGGATGCTCCGTTCGACAAGCTCTATGCGCCCGATCTGGTACTTGCTGATGGCGAGCGTATCTGCGCCACCGGCTGGACGCTGACCGCCATTGCCACGCCGGGCCACACCTCCAACCACCTGTGCTATGCGCTGGACGTAGAGGGATCGGACGAGGAGAGCGGCGCGCTGTTCACCGGCGATCACGTGATGGGCTGGTCCACCAGCGTGGTGGTCCCGCCCGACGGCGACATGGCCGATTACATGGCCAGCCTGATGAAACTGTATGAGCGCGAGGACCGCATCTATTACCCCGCACACGGCCCGGCGGTGGAAAATCCGCGCCAGCTGGTGCGCGGCATGTTCGGCCACCGCAAACAGCGCGAACGGCAGATCATCCGCCTGCTTGAGGAGGAGGCACGCCCCATCGCAGCGCTGGTTCCGGTGATGTACAAGGGCGTGGACGAGAAGCTGTGGCCCGCCGCATCGCAGAGCGTCCATGCCCATCTGATTGAGCTGGAACGGCGCGGCGAGGTGGCCAGATCGGGTGAAAGCTGGTCCCCGATCGCTGGCAGATAATGCAATTTTCCGTGAGCGCGCTATATCGTTCAGATACGGCCCGTTTCTGGCAATGAAGAGGTAACATGAGCGCCCACGCAAATATCCCCGCAGGCACGGACCTGCTTGAAGAGATCAACCGCCTGCGCAAGGAGCGCAATGCGGTGATCCTGGCGCATTATTACCAGCGGCCGGAGCTGCAGGACCTTGCCGATTTTGTCGGTGACTCGCTGGAACTGAGCAAGAAAGCGGCGGAGACCGACGCCGATGTCATTGCCTTTTGCGGCGTGAAATTCATGGCCGAGACCGCCAAGATCCTTTCGCCGGAAAAGATCGTGGTGCTGCCCGACATGGAAGCCGGCTGTTCGCTGGAAGATTCCTGCCCGCCGGAGAAATTCGCGGCCTTTCGGGAACGTCACCCCGATCATATCGCGCTGACCTACATCAACTGCTCGACCGAGGTGAAGGCGCTGAGCGACGTGATCGTCACCAGTTCCAGCGCGGAAACCATCCTGTCGCAGATCCCCAGGGACCAGAAGATCATTTTCGGCCCGGATCGCCACCTTGGCGGCTATCTCAACCGCAAGTTTGACCGCGACATGCTGCTGTGGCCCGGCGTGTGCATCGTGCATGAGGCTTTCAGCGAGCGTGAACTGATGAAGCTGATGCAGGCCAATCCCGGAGCGCCAGTGGCCGCGCATCCCGAATGCCCGCCCAACATCATCGACCATGCCGATTATGTCGGTTCGACCAGCGGCATCCTCAATTTCGCCAAGACCTTCCCCGGCGACACGCTGATCGTGGCGACAGAGCCGCATATCATCCACCAGATGGAAAAGGCGATCCCGGAAAAGACCTTCCTTGGTGCGCCGGGCGCGGACGGCAACTGCAACTGCAACATCTGCCCCTACATGGCGCTCAACACGATGGAGAAGCTGTACCTGTGCCTGCGCGATCTGGAGCCGCGCATCGAGATCGAGGAACAGCTGCGGCTGGATGCCAAGAGGAGCCTGGACAAGATGCTGGAAATGGCCGCGGGCACCGTGGGCAAGGGCGATCTGGGTAATCCAAGCGGGGATTGACCGTGATGGTTGCACTGCTCACCGCAACCATCCCGCCGCCCGCGCGTTACCTTTCACATGACAGCACAAATCCGATGGTTCTGGGCGCGGCTTAACGCCAATTACTGGTTCTATCCGGCGCTGTTTTCGATCATCGGTGCGGCGCTGGCCCTTGCGCTGATCTATCTTGACCGGAATGGCTTTGCCGCGTGGGTCAATGACCTGAGCTGGATCACGCCTGCGCGGCCAGATGGCGCGTCCAACATGCTGACGGTGATCGCCGGATCGATGATCGCGGTTGCCTCCACCGTGTTTTCCATCACCATCGTCGCGGTCAGCTATGCCAGCGGCACTTATGGCCCGCGCCTGCTGACCAATTTCATGGAGGACAAGGGCAACCAGCTTTCGCTCGCCACCTTCATCGGCACATTCGTCTATTCCATCACCGTGCTGCGCACCATCCGCGGCGAGGATGAGAGCGCGGCCAGTGCCGCCGATGCCGCCTCCACCGCCCTGCCCGGCTTTGTGCCGCAACTCTCGCTGCTGGTCGCCTATGCGCTGATGGCCCTTTCGATCGCGGTGCTGGTCTATTTCCTCAACCACGTGCCATCGGGCATTCGCATCAACAATGTGCTGAAAGGCATCGGCCAGCGGCTGATCGAGGGCATTGAGGAGACCTATCCCGATCCGGGCGGCGAGGATGACGGGCAGGACCGGCCCCAGGGCAAGGCCATCCTGGCGCACAGGCCCGGCTATGTGCAGCTGATCGAGTTTACCGAGTTGGCAGCCATCGGCGCGAAGGAGGACTGCGATATCATCTTGCGGGTGCGCACCGGCGATTTCGTGCATCCGGGGATGGCGCTGCTGCAGGTGAGCGGCTGCGATGACACCGATGCAATCAGGCAGGCCCTGCTCGACAACTTCACACTGGGCGCATCGCGCACGCCCGAACAGGACCCGCAATTCCTGATCGATGAGCTGGTGGAGATCGGCCTGCGCGCGCTGTCCCCCGGCATCAACGATCCCTTCACCGCCATCACCGCGCTGCACTGGCTGGGCGCGGCAACGTCCGAGCTGGGCTGCCGCAGGCTGACCAAGTTGATCTGTCCGGATGATGACGGATCATGCCGGGTCCACCCGCTGCCCGATGATTTTGCCCATTATGTTGCGCGCGGGTTTGGCGCGATCCGCAGCGCCGTGGCCACCAACCCGATTGCCGCCAAGGTCATGCTGGACACGCTGCGCAATGCAGCCGCCCCGATCAGGGACCTGAAAAGGATTGCCATTCTGCACCGCGAGGGCGTGTTGTTGCGCGATCAGGCACGGCTGTCTCTGGGCGGCCCGGACCTGGCCGAAGTGGAAGAGAGATTTACAAGCTTTAACCGCGCCGTTTCATCAAGCCCTTAGGCTTTGCTGCCATGTGCACGGCTGATACAATCGGCCCATCACGGGTCAGGAGAGCTTGGATGAAGATGCGAAGCTGGCTGTTCGTGCCAGGTGATAGCGAGAAGAAGCTGGCCAAGGTCGCCTCTGCGGGCGCCGATGTGGTCATCGTCGATCTGGAAGATGCGGTTGCGCCGCATGCCAAGGTGGCCGCGCGCGGCATGGCGCAGCAATGGCTGTCCGCGCACCGCCGGCAGGTGACATCGGGCGATGGGTTTCAGCGCTGGGTGCGGATCAACCCGCTGGACGGGAACCTGTGGCGCGACGATCTGGCCGCTGTCCTGCCCGGCCATCCTGACGGAATCATGGTGCCAAAGGCGATGGGGCCTGAGCAGTTGCGGATGCTGGCGGCAGAGCTTTACGAGATCGAGCAGCGCAGCGGCATTGCCCCCAATGCCACCCGCATCCTGCCGCTGGTGAGCGAGACCGCCCGCGCCAGCCTGTCCATCGCCGATTATGCAAGTGACACATTGCCCCGGCTTGCCGGGCTGACCTGGGGCGCAGAGGACCTGTCCGCCGCCATCGGCGCATCACGCAAGCGCGATGCTGACGGGGCGTGGACAGACCTGTTCCGCATGGTCCGGTCCATGGTGCTGCTGGCCGCCCATGCGCGCGGGGTGGCCGCGATAGACACGCTGCATGCCGATTTCAGGGATCTGGACGGCCTGAAGACGATTGCCGCAAACAGCTTTGCCGACGGATTTTGCGGCATGCTGGCCATCCATCCCGATCAGGTGCCGATCATCAATGAGGCGTTCTGGCCCGGCAAGGCGCAGATTGCCGAGGCGCAGGCGATTGTCGATGCCTTTGCCGCCAGTCCGGGCGCAGGGGCGCTGCAACTGGAAGGGCGGATGATCGACCAGCCGCATCTGGCACAGGCACGCCGCCTGCTGGAAAGCGTGCGCTAGGGCCAGCCACCGGCACCGCGCGGCGGGCGCGCCTTCACCAGAAGGCAACGCCCGCCGATACGGTGATTACTCCAGACCCGTCTTATTCCAGTCCCGTCTTGCGCGGTGCCGTTTCCTTCAGGAACAGGGCGATGAAGAAGCCCACGATCAGGCTGGCGATGGCAAAGGTAAACACGTGCTGGATGCCGCTGGACCCGGCGATCTGCCCGGCAATGACCGGCGCCACGCCGCCGCCGAATATCTCACCCGCACCGATCACCAGACCGGCCACCGATGCCACCATCCCCAGCGGAGCTGCCTCTGCCGCAACCGGCCCGGCCAGAATGGCCAGGGCGGAGAAGTTGAACAGCGCGGCGAAGAACAGCAGCCAGAACAGGGTGGAAAGGCTTTCCGCTCCCGCCTGCGTGAACAGATAGGTGAACACCGCCGCCAGTATATAGGAGATCAGGATGGTCACCTTGCGGCCGATGAAATCGGACAGGGTCGGCATGGCAAACTGGCCGATGCAGCCGCCAAAGCCGATGGCCGCAGTCACAATGCCCATGTCCTGCAACGACAGCTGCAGATAGTCTGTCAGGTAATTGGGCATCATTGCGCCCATCACGAACACGCCGCCCATCGCGCACATCAGCGTGAACATCGCCAATGGCACGTTGCGGTGCTTGAACAGATCGGGAATGCTGGGCCGCACCACCGGGGCCGCAGCTGGCTCACCCGGTGCCGCCTTGCCGGCGGCCACATGATGGGCAGGTTCGCGAATCACGAAGAACATGGCCGCAGCCATGATCAGGCCGGGAATACCCACCAGCATGAACACCGTGCGCCAGTCCGTTACCAGCAGCAGCTGGGTGGCGATGATCGGTCCGATGGCATTGCCGAACAGCGAGATCATGCACTGGAAGATGCCGTTGTTCATGCCGCGCCGCTTGGGATGCGATGCTTCCACCGCCACGGCCACGCCGGTGGAGGCCACCGGCCCTTCGGCCAGGCCCATGATGGCGCGGATGATCAGCAGGCCCACCAGTCCGCCCGCCATGCCGCTGAGCGCGGACATCAGCGAGAAGATGATGACCGCAGGGATCAGGACCTTGCGCCGCCCCACCCGGTCCGACAGGAAGCCCATGGCAAAGGCGGATATGCCCCAGAACACGGCAAGGATGCCGACCAGATTGCCCAGATCCTCATAAGTGAGGCCCAGTTCATCCATGAATGCCGGAAACAGGACTGGCAGGATGAAGCGATCCAGACCCACCAGCCCGAAGGTCAGGCTCAGGATCAGGATGATCTTCCACTCGTAGCTGGTATCCCAGCCTTCGGTCTTCTTGTCGGTTTGCATGATTCCCCCCTTATTGTCTTTTGCAATAATGGCGGGTGATAGCACCACCCGGGGAAGCGCGCGTGGGAAAAACGTCGGTCCGGAAAAACCCGGCTGAGCTTTACTCCGGTTCAGGCGGTGCGGGCGCGGCTTCGGGCTCCGCCGCCTCACCCGTGTCATCCGCCGATGGTTCGGCATCGCCTTCATCTGCGGCAGCGGTCGGGGCACCGCTCGCGGGTACTTCCTGCAAATGCGGTGCCTGCGATTGCAGCTGGTCGAGCGGGATCATCTCATCGCTGATCGATCCTTCGAGCACTTCGCCCGAAGCCTCACGTCCGTCGCTTTCCTGAACCGCATCGGGATCATCACTGCAGGCAGCCAGCAGCAGGACGGGGCCGCACAGGGTCAAACACCGGGTCAAACACCGGGTCAAAAACCGGGCCGAACGCTGGGCCGAACGCTGGGCAATACGGGTCACGCGCAATTGTTTCACTCCGGTTCAATCAGGCCAGGATGGCTGATGATCGCTGATGGCGGCCAGGAATTCGCCGCTGCGTCGCTGCAATGCCTCATCCCACTCCCCCGGTGCAAGCGTGATGCCCAGCCTGTCCATGCTGGTGACGCCATATTCGGCAATTCCGCACGGCACGATGCCGGTAAAATGCGTCAGGTCGGGGGACAGGTTGACGGCGAAGCCATGCATCGTGACCCAGCGCCGCACGCGCACGCCAATCGCCCCGATCTTCGCCTCGGTCCCGTCAATGTCGGTGGTCCAGATGCCGATCCTGTCGGGCACTGCCCACGCCTCCACCCCGAAATCGCCCAGCGTGGCGATAACCCAGTTCTCCAGCCCGTGGACGAAGCGGCGCACGTCCTTGCCGCGCTTGGCCAGATCCAGCAGCACATAGCCCACCCGCTGCCCCGGCCCGTGATAGGTATGGCGCCCGCCGCGCCCGGTCTCCACCACCTCGAAGCGCGGATCGAGCACTTCGGCGGCATCGGCGCTGGTCCCGGCGGTATAGACCGGCGGATGCTCCAGCAGCCAGATCAGTTCGCGCTCGCCGCCGGCATGGATCGCCTCATTGCGCGCCTGCTGCACGGCCAGCGCCTCACGATAGGGCACCGCTGTGTGGCTGGTGCGCCATTCGATCGGGCCAGCGGGCGGATGCGTATCGGGATCGGGCAATTGGGCCATTGTCTCTGGGCCATTTTCTTTGGGAGATTGCGTGGAGGGTGCTTTGGCGGTTATCACATGCGCCGACAAGGGGAGAGGAATAGCGCCATGAAATTCGATATGAGCAAGGCCTGGAGCGAGGCGACCAGCATGATCGGGGCAAATCGTGAGGTTCTGGCGATTGTGGCGGGCCTGTTCTTCTTCCTGCCTGGGGTGATTCTCTCGCTGACCACACCCGATTTTCCGCCGCTCGAATCCGTTGATGAGGCCGCCATCGCCCGGTTCACCGGTGTGGTGCAGGCATTCTATGCCGATTACTGGTGGCTGGTGCTGATCAGCTTCATGGCCCAGCTGGTGGGATATCTGTCGCTGCTGGCGCTGCTGCGCGATGACAGCCATCCCACTGTAGGTGCGGCGATCCAGACCGGGATCAAGGGCATTCTGCCCGCACTGGGGACCTATCTGCTGTTCGTGATCGGCGCCACTCTGGCGCTGACGCTGCTGATCGGCGTCTCAGCGGCAAGCGGTATTGGCGTGCTGATAGGCCTGGCATCGCTGATCGGCGTGGTCGGGATGATTTATGTTTCGGTCAAATTCTCGCTGGCAGCGCCGGTGATCGCGATCGACCGGGTTTCCAATCCCATCCGCGTGCTGCAGCGCAGCTGGCAGCTGACCAAGGGCAACAGCGTGCGTATCTTTGCCTTCTTCGCGCTGATCATCGTCGCCTATATCGTCCTGGCCTTGGTCATTGGCATGATCGTGGGAGCGTTGGGCGCGCTGACATCCGGCGGGGTGCTGAGCACGGTGCTGACGGTGATATCGTCGCTGGTCGGCGCCGCGGTCACGGTTCTGTTCGTGGCGGTTCTGGCAGCCATCCACCGGCAATTGTCCGGTCCGTCCACCAGCGCGCTGAACCAGACTTTTGGGTAATCAGCCGGGCGGCTGAGGGATTGGCCGGGGCGGCACTCTGCCCCTCCGTCTGGCCCTCGCCAGCTGTCAGTCCTGCCAGCCCCAGGCGAGCACGCAGGGCGGGATATTGGCCCACACGTAACCCGATTCCACCCGCGGGAAATAGCGCGCGGTAAGATCGCGGGCAGAGCCGGTGTACTGGTATGTCAGGAACGCTCCGCCCTTGCGGATCACGCGGGCAGTGGCCGCTGCAATGGCCGGGCCCACGCCTTCGGGCAGGGTGGAAAAGGGCAGGCCGGAGAGCACGTAATCGGCCCGTTCATGGCCGATGGAGCGGACGATGTCCTCCACATCCTCTGCCGATCCCAGCACGGCGTGAAAGCGGCTGTCGGTGATCGTGCGGCGCAGGTAATCGATGAACATCGGGTTGGTGTCGATCACCAGCAATTCCCCGTCGCGCGGCAGGCGGTCGAGCACGGGCTGGCAGAACGTGCCCACGCCCGGACCATATTCGACGAACAGCTTGCAGCGCTGCCAGTCCACCGGATCCAGCATCGCCTTCACCGTCATGGGGGAAGACGGCATGATCGCGCCGACCATGCGCGGATTGTCCATGAAGCCGCGAAAGAACACGCCAGCCGGTCCAAAAGAGCGCTTCAACCTGTTCAGCAGACGCGGAATTCCGCGCTGCTCGGCCAATTCATTGCCATTCATTGAAAAATTTCATGCCCCCAGCTCAGCCGACACGACATGACGCGCCTTTCAGGATTATCGATCCAGTCGCAAAATTGTCCGGCTTTTGCAACTTTCAGGTCGCAAATTGGTCTCGCATGGCGAATTTCGCAAGGGGTTGGGATGCCGGCCTAGAGGATTTCTTCCAGCCGTTCCGGCGGACGGCACAGGCGCACGCCCTTTTCGGTTTCCACCAGCGGACGTTCTATCAGCGCGGGATCGGCGGCCATCGCATCCAGAACCGTGTCTGCATCGGCGCCGGGCAGTCCGCGTTCCCTGGCGTCAGTTCCGCCCAGCCGCAATCCCTCAGCCGGAGACATGCCGGCATCGCGGTAGAGCTGAGCCAGCTTTTCCCGGCCTGGCGGTTGCTTGAGATATTCCACCACTTCGATGTCGATATCGCCCGCATCGCGCAGGATTTGCAGCGCCTGGCGTGATTTGCTGCAACGCGGATTGTGCCAGATGGTGGCCTTCATCGGCTCGAACTCCCCTTCGAATTGTAGCCACGAGGCCTAGCCCGGCACAAAAATTTGGCCAAGGCCCAGTTTTCTATTGCGATTGCAAATGACTCTCAATAGAGGCGCTTTTGCAAATCATTCGCAAGAAAATCGAGGGTCACTTGACACATTCCACCACTCTTCGCTCCGCCCTGTTGCTGTCCGCATCGTCCCTGTTCCTGGCAGTGCCGGCGCAGGCGAACGAAGCCGCCCAGCGCGATTACCTGCCGACCCACATCGTGGTGACAGCACAGGTCGACAGCTATGTGGGCGACGATGGATCGACCGCCACCAAGACCCCCACCCCGCTGATCGACGTGCCGCAGACCGTTACCGTGATCACCTCCGACCAGATTGAGGATCAGGGCGTGACCCAGCTGGGCAATGCCTTGCGCTATGTCCCCGGTGTCAGCCTGGAAAGCGGCGAGGGCCACCGCGATGAAGTGTTCATCCGCGGCCAGGAAACCACCGCCGACTTCTACCTCGACGGCCTGCGCGACGATGCGCAATATTACCGCTCGCTGTATAATGTTGACCGGATCGAGGTGCTCAAGGGCGCCAATGCGCTGATCTTCGGGCGCGGTGCGGGCGGCGGCGCGGTCAACCGCGTCAGCAAGATGGCCGAAACCGACATGGCCTTTGGCAGCGGCGCGGCCAGCATCGACAGCTTTGGTGCGTTCAGCGTTTCGGGCGATGTGAACACGCCCGTGTCATCCACTGCGGCGCTGCGCCTGAATGCCACCTATGAGGATTTCGCCAACCACCGCGATTTCTACAATGGCCGCTTCATCGGCGTTACCCCCACGCTGACGATCGAGCCGGGCGCCGACACGCGCTTCATCGCCAGCTACACCTATGACAATGACGAGCGCGTCACCGATCGCGGCATCCCCAGCCTGAACGGCCTGCCGCTGGCGGGCTATGACAAGACCTTCTTCGGCGATCCCGATTACAACAACAGCGAAGTTGAAGTACACATCGCCCGCGCCCGGGTGGAGCATGATTTCTCGCGCGCGATCAGCGTGAATGCCAGCCTGCAATATGCCGATTATGACAAGTTCTATGCCAATCTGGTCCCCAGCAGCGGCACCACCGCCACCACCACGCGGCTGGCCGGATATGAAAGCGCCACCACCCGCACCAATCTGATCGGTCAGGCCAATCTGGTCGGCAATTTCGACACCGGCTCCATTGCTCACACGATACTGGTGGGCGCGGAGTTCACCTCTGGCGATACCGATTCGGTGCGCAATCAGGCCCGGTTCAACAATGGCGCGGATACGTCGATCACCGTGCCGCTGGCCGATGTGATCGTGCCGCCCGCCTTCACCCTGGTGCCGCAGCGCGCCACCACATCCGACCTGTCCACCGTCTCCTTCTACATTCAGGAACAGATGGACCTGGGCATTGTCCAGCTGGTGGCGGGCGTTCGCTATGACGAGTTCGACCTGTCTTCGACCGATCTGGTCGCCAATTATGCCGCTGCCCGCAAGGACAGCCGCTTCAGCCCGCGGCTGGGCGTGATCGTCAAGCCGCAGGACAATATCTCGCTCTATGCCAGCTTCTCGGAGAGCTTCCTGCCGCAGTCGGGCGACCAGTTCACCGTGCTCGATTCGGTCGATGTGGCGCTCAAGCCGGAGACTTTCGAGAACTGGGAAGCCGGTATCAAATGGTCGATCCATCCCGAATTGTTCCTGACCGCAGCCATCTTCCGCCTGACGCGCGACAACACGCAGGCTCCCGATCCGGCCGGATCCGGCCTGACCGTGGCTGCCGGGGAAAGCCAGGTGGAAGGCTTTGAATTCGGCCTTGCGGGGGAACTGGTGGACAATCTGAATGTCAGCCTGGGCTATGCCTATCTGGACGGCGAGATCACCGAAACGACCAGCGCCGCCGTTGCCGGAACCACGCTGCAACAGGTGGCCAAGCACCACATCACCGCCTGGACGCGCTATGACGTGACGGACCGGCTGGGCTTTGGTGCAGGCGTGATCCACCAGTCGCGCCAGTTCGCCTCCATGTCCAACAACGTGGTGCTGCCCGCCTATACCCGGGTGGATGCGGCGATCTATTTCGACGTGACCGACAGCCTTGGCCTGCAGGTCAATATCGAGAACCTGTTCGACGAGGAATATTACCCCTCCGCCCACGGCGACAACAACATCCAGCCCGCCAAGCCGCTGACAGCCACGCTGGGCGCCCGGATGAAGTTCTAGGGCAACAGGCACTTCGTCATTGCGAGGACCTGTAAGGGCCGCGGCAATCCACGGCGATCAAGGGCCGAGGGCAGCGAACATATCCCGCCACTGCGGTTTGGCTTGCACTGCACTGGATTGCTTCGTCGCTGCGCTCCTCGCAATAACGAGTTATTCTTCCTCACCCAGCATCCTGAGTGCCGGCACCGCCTGCGCGGCATCGGCAGGATCGATGCCGGGTGCAGGCGCGGCGCTGATGGTTTCCCGGCGGCGGGCCACGCGCCCTGCCCGCTGGATGGCCCTGACCAGCCGCGGATAGACACCGCAGCGGCACAGATTGGGCACGGCCTGTTTGATATCGGCCTCGCTGGGATCGGGATTGCGGGCGATCAGTGCGGCGGCGGCAATGGCGATGCCCGGCGTGCAGAACCCGCACTGGATCGCCTGTTCGGCCACCAGCGCCTGTTGCACCGGATGGCTGCGATCGCGCGCCAGCCCTTCGATGGTGGTGATGAAGCGCCCCTCCGCCTCTGCCAGCGTGACCAGGCAGGACCGCAGCGCCTCCCCATCGATCAGCACCAGGCAGGCGCCGCAATCGCCCACGCCGCAGCCATATTTGGTGCCGGTGAGATTGGCGGCATCGCGCAGCGCCCACAGAAGGGGCGTTTGCGCGTCCATATCGAAACGGACCGGACGGTCATTGACGGTCATCTGGGTCATGGGAAGCGCCTGTCAGCCCTCAGCGTAATTTTCAAGCAGGCCGCATTTGCCGCAGCGATAGGTGGTGATGGGCAACAGCGATTTGCCCTTTGTCTTGTAACCCGTCCAGATGCTGCGTTCCAAAATGCCTTCGACCCAGTTGCCCACAACCCTGGCGCCGTTGGAATCCTTGGTCAGGGTTGTGCCCTTGGCCATTCTTCCAGCGCATTTGGGACAGGTCCGGGATTCCGGCGCCATCAGTTGCGCCAGCTGGAATCGATCTTGTCGATCCGCCGTGTCCAGGCTTCGAAATCAAGCTTGCCGAAATCATCCACCAGCATCAGGTCGCGGTCGCGCTGGTGCACTTCGATCACTTCGGGCGGCACCACGACCGGATCGCCCAGCGCCCCGGTCTTGACCTGCACCTCGCACGCGCGCTGGAACATGTAATACAGGAAGAACATCTCATAGATGGTCTTGCCCATCACCACCGGGCCGTGATTGCGCAGCATCAGCACCTGCCGGTTGCCCAGATTGCGGACCAGCCGCTCGCCTTCTTCGGCGCGCACGGTGATGCCTTCGAAATCGTGATAGCCGACCAGCCCTTCGAAGAAGCAGCTGTAGAAATTGGTCGGGGTCAGCCCTTCCTTCGAACAGCACACCGCCATCGTATCGGTCGTGTGCGTGTGAACAATGGCATGCGCCCAGTCGAGCGACTTGTGGAAGGTGCCATGCTGGGTGAAGCCCGCCAGATTGACCGGATAGGGGCTGGGCGACAACTTGTTGCCCTGGCCATCGATCTTGATCAGGTTGGAGGCTGTCACCTCATCCCACATCAGCCCGAACGGATTGATCAGGAAAGCATCGCGTTCACCCGGAACGCGCAGGGTGATGTGGTTATAGATCCCCTCGCACCAGCCCATGTGATCGAAAATGCGGTAACAGGCGGCCAGCTCCTGCCGGGCCGTCCATTCCTCATCGCTGCAATCAATCGGCGGCTTGGCCGCATCCGGCTTCAACTGCGTTGCCATCGTCATCTCCCACGCAAACTTTCCTCTTTCGTGCTTGTAGGGATAGGATAGTCTTTCGCCAATGGGGAGAGGCGTGATGCAGACTATGATGGGTTTCGGCCGTCCGACCAAGACGGTGATACAGACCGCCTTCGTGGTGGAGGACCTGGCGGCGGCGCTGCACTACTATACCCGCACGCTCAATATCGGCCCGTTCTTCACCCTGCCGCACCGCACGGCGCCGGGCCGCATCTATCGCGGGATGGAATCGCTTACCGAAAGCAGCCTGGCGATGGGCTTTGTCGGCAATATGCAGATCGAACTGATCCAGCAGCATGACGATGCGCCATCGCTGTTCAAGGAAGCGGTGGAGGCGGAGGGATACGGCTTCCACCATTACGGCGTGGTGCATGATGATGTGGAGGCGGTGCTGCCCGCCTATTATGGTGAGGGGTATGAGCTGGTCGGCTCCACGCCCGTGCCCACCGGCGGCACGGTGGTGTTCCTGCAATCGCCAGACCCTGTGCATCGCGGCTATCTGGAGCTGATCCCTTACACAGAAGCGATGGACGAGATGTTCACCCGCTACTGGCAGGCGGCGCAAGGGTGGGACGGAACCGACCCTGTCCGCGATTTCGGCTGACGCCTTGGCGCGCAATATTCCGGTTCGAGATTGACTTTGCCCCGCCAATTCGCGAGCCAATGCGCCGCGACCGGCCAAAGTCGGCGCACGGCCCGCATTTGGGGGGAGAGGATTCGATGGTAACGCAGCTTGGCTTTGGCCAGCCGATGGGGGGCGTGGCGCAGACGGCATTCATCGTGCCGAACCTGCAGGCGGCGATCCATCACTGGGTTGCCAACATGGGCACAGGCCCGTTCTTCGTGCTGCCCAACCTGCTCAGCCCCGGCCAGACCTATCGCGGCAGCGAAAGCACTGCCGATGTGACATTGGCGATGGGCTTTGCCGGTCACATGATGATCGAACTGATCCAGCCGCTGGATGAAAACCCGTCCGTATACCGAGAGACGATCGAGAAGCGCGGCTATGGCTATCACCACATGGGCATTGCCTGCGATGACGTGGAAGCCGCCAGCGCCGACTATCAGACACGCGGATACCATGAGGCTTACCGCGCCGCCGTGCCGACCGGCGGAGAGGTGATCTACCTCGACAACGGCACTGGTGCCGACATCGGATTTATCGAACTTCTGCCGGTCACCCCCGGCATGAATGAGACCTTCACCCGCTTCTGGGAGGCCTCCCGCAATTGGGATGGCAACGACCCGGCGCGGCCCTTCATGTGAGAGACTGACAGATTATGGCAACTGCAACAGATATTGCCGCTGAGGGCACGACACCCACCGGCAACTGGATGAAAAATTCGCCAAAATATCAGGCGCTGCTGGTATTTCTGCTCAGCCTGAATTTCGGTATCGTGTTCTTCGACCGGCAGGCGCTCAATGCCTTGATGCCGTTCGTTCAGCCCGAACTGGGCCTCACCGGCACGCAAGTCGGCCTGCTGGCCGCAGGGCTGAGCTTTTCCTGGGCCATTGCCGCATTCTTCGTCGGGCGGCTGTCCGATTCGATGGGCAAGCGCAAGATCCTGCTGGTGATTGCCACGGTGGCGTTTTCGCTGTGTTCGTTCCTTTCGGGCATTGCCACCAGCTTCCTGTTCCTGTTCGCCGCGCGCCTGCTGATGGGCGTGGCCGAAGGCGGCGTGATGCCGATCAGCCATGCGATGGTGGCCAGCGAGGTGAACCCGGAGCGGCGCGGACTGGCGCAGGGCGTGGCGCAGAACCTTGGTTCCAACCTTCTGGGCAGCTTTGCCGCGCCGGTGGTGCTGGTGGCCTTTGCGCAAATGTTCAGCTGGCGGGAGGCCTTTTATCTGGCCGCCATTCCCGGCCTGATCAGTGCCGCGCTCATCTGGTTCATGCTGGAAGAGCCGCAGATGCCCGCCAAGGAACCTGCTCCCAAGAAGACGATGGGCCAGACGGTAACAGATTTTCTGGCCGAAACGGGCAAGGCCCTGGCGGTTCGCAACATGTGGATCAGCGTGGTCGTGGGCGTGCTGATGGTGGGGCATTTTGTCACCACCTGGGCGTTTATGCCGCTGTTTCTGGTGCAGCAACGCGGCATGGATGAAACATCGATGAGCTGGCTGATGGGTTCGCTGGGCATTGCCGCAGCCATCTATTCGATCGTCGTGTCCGGCCTTTCGGACAAGATCGGGCGCAAGCCGGTGATGGTGTTCCTGCCATTCCTGTCCGTAGTCGGCCCGCTGGGCGTGCTGCTGCTCGATCCGGCCGGTTTTGCGGGCACGGGCCTGTTCGGCCTGTCCAATTATGCGCTTGTCCTGGTGCCGATCTTCTTCATCGGCTGGATGGTCAACGGCATTTTCCCGATCTTTATGGCCACCATTCCTTCCGAGAGCTTCAAGCCGATCCACCATGCCACCGTGCTGGGTCTGGCCATGGGCAGCTGCGAAGTGCTGGGCGGCGTGTTCGGACCGATTGTGGCGGGCTGGATCAACGATGGCTTTGGCGCTGACAGCTTCCTGTACCTGTTGATGGGGCTGGCCGTGGTCAGCGGATTTGTATCCATGGGCCTTCGCGAAACCGCGCCGGCCGCATTGCGCCGCAAGGGGATCACGCCAGAGTTCGCTTGACCGCACAAGGAGCGCGGCTCTAACTTCCGGTTTCGGAGGCCGTCTTGAGCACGATTGAGCAGTTCAATACCCTCGACGTCGCCCCGGACCAGCGGGCGCGTTACTGGAACGACCTGGCGCAGCAGCACTATGCTGGCAGCCAGGTCGATGCTGCCTATTCGGACTTCAATGGCGAGGTGTCATCGTGGAACCTGGGCCGGCTGCGCCTGCTGCGCCCGCGCACCAATGCGTGCCGCGTCACCCGCACGCCGATCCTCGATGGTGAGCCGCGCCTGATCATGCACCTGCAATGCCGCGGTGTGAGCGATCACGAACAGGGTGGCCGCCGCGTGCGGCTCAACCCCGGCGATGCGGTGCTGTGCCGCACCGATCGCAGCTATCGCATTGACCTGTCACGGCATGAAACGCTGGTGGTGGAATTTCCCCGCCACCTGCTGGCGGGCGAGATCGACGGGCTGAACCAATGGCTGGTCAGCAAGCTGCCCGGCACATCGCCATCGCTGCGCATCCTGCACGATTTCCTGCTGTCGCTGTGGCAGCAGGGCTACCGCGAAACCCACCATGAAGGGTGGGAAGACGAAGTCAGCAGCGTGTTCTCGCAATTGCTGGCGATGGCGTTGCGCGGGGCCGCGTTCGACCACAACCGGCGCAGCGAACCGGCGCTGCTGCAACGCGTGCGCGCGCTGGTGGAAGCGCGCCTGCAGGACCCGCAATTCAGCGGTTCGGCCATTGCGCTGGACTGCCAGATCTCCGTGCGTGCGGTGCAGATGATCTTTGCTGCGATGGGCACCACGCCCAGCGCCTATATCCAGGAACGCCGCCTTGTCCGCGCGGCGGAGAAGCTGGTCACCCATCCCGAGGCGACAATCACCCAGATCGCCTTCGATCACGGCTTCAATGACAGCGCCTATTTCACCCGCTGTTTCCGCCGGCGCAATGGCGTGACCCCGCGCGAGTTTCGCATTCGCAACTGATTGCCCCCAGTTGCGCTTGAGTCGTTGCGCTTGAGTCCCTGCCCGCTTTCGCTTCAGTCCTAGCGTTCGATCAAAGGGAGGCCTATTCTGCCGCGATAGGATGCGGCCAGCAAGGCTGCGCAATTATCGAGAGGACGCTGCATCATGCCTGAAGCACCCACCACAGAACCATGGGCCGGTACCAAGCCTGTTCCCCACGCGCTGCGCCCCGGCGCGAAGCCCGAAGCCTATATGGCCAAGATCGCCGAAGGGGATGAGCGGCTGTGGGTTCCGATCGTGGAAGACGTGTTCTCCAAGCCCGTTTGGATCAGCCCGTCGCTGAACATGTGGGCCGATGTGCTGATGGCCAAGAAGGCCTGCATCGTGAACCGGCATTACCACCCCAAGCCGATCTGGGCCTACACCATCAGCGGCAAATGGGCGTATCTGGAGCATGAATGGACCGCCACGGCAGGCGATTTCATCTTCGAGACTCCGGGAGAAAGCCACACGCTCGTCTCCTATGAGCATCCCGACCCGATGAAGGTATTCTTCGTCGTCTCCGGTCCGCTGATGTGGCTGGATGAAGAGGGCAACACTGTCGGCCATTATGACGTGTTTGACTACATGAAGGCCGCCCGCGAACATTATGACAAGGTCGGCATCGGTGCCGATTATGTCGACACTCTGATCCGTTAAGAGGAAAAACAATGGCTACCAACAAGATGAAAGCCCCCGCGTCCGACACCAAGGAAATCGTCGATGTGCCATGGGCCTACCGCGAAACCGTGGACCGGCTGAGCCCGGGCGGGCGCTATATCGACATGGGCACCGACGTGGACAGCCCGTGGGTTCCGTTTGGCGATGGCGCGGCGATCAAGCACCTGATGTTCGACGTGCGCACCAACACCTATTCCAACATCCTGTGGATGAAGGGCCCCGGCACCATCGGCACGCATCTTCACCGCGGCACGGTGACGATGGTCACGCTGACGGGCAGTGTTCGCTATCTGGAATATGACTGGGTCGGCACGCCGGGCGGGCTGATCCTGGAAGTTCCGGGCGAGGCGCATACGCTGGTGACCGAGCATCCCGAAGGCTGCAAGCTGTTCGGCTGGATGAACGGCCCGATCGATTTCTTCGATGCCGAAGGCGTCTATGCAGACACGGTCGACGTGTGGTGGATGATCACCCACTATGAGACCTACTGCAAGGAAAACGGCATCCCCCTCAATCCCAAGCTGTACCTGTAAGGAGAGACCATCATGGCCACACAGGAAAAATCCAGGCTGGGCGGTATTAAGGCACCCCCATCCGGCGCATTCAAGATCGTTTCCGTGCCGGAACCGCACAGCAACATGCTCGACAAATATTGCGTGTCGGGCACGTATGTCGGCCTGTCGGAGGAGGAGAGCCCGTGGGTTCCCTTTGGCGACAATGCCGCCATCCGCCACCTGGCCTTCGACGTGCGCAACAACGTCTATGCCAATGTGCTGTGGATCAAGTCCAAGGGCGTGATCGGCACGCACAAGCATCGCGGCATGGTGTGGGCCATCGGGCTGGAAGGCACCTTCCGCTATCTGGAATATGACTGGGTCTGCCATCCCGGCGAATTCATCACCGAATTCCCCGGCCATGCGCACACGCTGGTGACCGATGAGGAAGACGGCATGAAGGCCTTCTTCTGGATGCAGGGCGCCAACGAGTTCTATGACGAGAACGGTGAGTTCGTCGAAACGCTCGACGTGTGGTGGTTCATGAACCACTATGAAACCTACTGCAAAGAGAACGGCCTCGAGATCAACAAGCAGCTGTATCTGTAGGGATGACGACCGAAGCCTTCATAGACGCGGTGGGTTGGCAGCACCCGCGCGATGCCTGGTACATGGCCGGGTGGGACAAGGATGTTCCGCCCGGCGAGATTACCGCGATCACCATGCTCGGCCAGCCGCTGGCGCTGGCCCGCGACGAAGCAGGCACGGTGTTCGCGCTGGAAGACCGCTGCCCGCACCGCGCCGCGCCGCTGTCGCTTGGCCGGTGCGAAGGCGGCGGCCTGCGCTGCCTGTATCACGGCATCCGCTTCGCCAGCGATGGACGCGCGGTGGAAGTGCCCGGCCAGGATGTGATCCCGCCCGCCTTGCGCGCCCGCGCCTACCCGGTGGTGGAACGCCACGCCGCGATCTGGGTGTGGATGGGCGATCCGGCGCTGGCTGACGCCGGGCAGATTCCCGAATTTATCGGTTACCGCCATCCCGACTGGGCGATGACGCCCGGACGGCTGGATTACGAAGCGCCCGCAAGGCTGATTCACGACAATTTGCTCGACCTTTCGCACATTGCCTATGTCCACGCGGCGACCTTTGCCGGGGGCAGCGAGGAATCGGCTGATGGCTGGTTGGCGGCGAAGATTTCCAACATCACCCTGCCCAACGGCGTGGCGGTGGAACGCGCCATGGCCGGGATGCCGCCCAACCCGGCCGGTGGCCGTCATGTGGATGAGGCCGACGTGTGGAGCCGCTATGACTTCACCGTGCCGGGCGTGTTCATCCTGCGCACCGAAACCTATCCCCACGGCACGATGGACCGCGCCAGTCAGGGCCGCTGCGAAGGTCTTTCGCAGTTCACCACGTTCACTTGTCAGGCGGTCACCCCGCTGACCGCCGACACCACCTGCTATTTCTTCGCTTTCGGCCCATGGGCGGCAGAAGCCGAAAAGCAGGATTTTTTCGCCGACCTTGGCCTCAGGGCATTCCACGAGGACAAGCGCATGATCGAGGCGCAGTGGCGCACCATGCAGGCAACCGGTACACGTATCATGCCGCTGGCGATGGACCAGGCGGTGCTGAAATATGAAGCGGTAAACAAGCGGCTGCTGGCCGCGCGCAAAGCCGCCATGCAGGAGAAGGAAACAGCGTGAAAACACTCGACCAGTTCGACCTGACCGGACGGTCCGGCATCGTCACCGGCGCAGCTTCGGGCATTGGCCTGGCCTATGCCGAAGTGCTGGCCGAGGCCGGCGCAAAGGTTACGCTGACCGATGTCGATGCGGCGGGCGCAGAGCGGGAGGCGAAGCGGCTGGCGGATCAGGGCTATCAGACGCGCTGGGATGTCTGCGACGTGTCCGATCTGGCGCAGGTGGCGCAGGCGTTTGACAATCACGTGGCAGCATTTGGCGGATGCGATGTCGCCTTTGCCAATGCCGGGCTTGATGTGGGCAATGGCTTCTGGACACCGGAGGGCAACCGCAACCCCGAAGGCCAGATCGACGTCTATGATCCCGAGCGCTGGTACAAGTCCATCGGCATCAACCTCAATGGCTGCTTCCACACCGTGCGCGAAGCAGCGCGGGTGATGAAGGCGAATGAAGCCAACGGCTATCGCCGCGGCGGCTCCATCGTCATCACCAGCTCCAACGCTGCCGAAGTGAATGAGGCCATCGTCGGCGTGCCCTATATGGCTGCCAAGGCGGGGGTGAAGCATTTCATGCGCCATTCGGCCTATGAACTGGCCGCCTATGGCATCCGTGTGAACGCCATCGCGCCCGGCCCGTTCGTCACCAACATCGGCGATGGCTGGGTGAAGAAGAACCCGGCGGCGAAGAAGGCGTGGGACGAGCTGGTGCCGGTTGGCCGCATGGCCGAAACCTACCAGATCAAGCCGCTCGCCCTGCTGCTGGCCAGCGATGCCGGCAGTTACATGACCGGCAGCCACGTGATGATCGATGGCGGCATGCAATTGGGACCGATCAAGCCGCTGAACGACTGACAAGACACATCTCCGGGAGAGACCATGACCACACAGGCACGCGCCGCCATTTGCCAGGGACCGGGCAAGGACTTCACGCTTGAGCATGTGCAGCTGGATGATTTGCGCGGGGACGAAATCCTGGTGCGGATGGTCGCCAGCGGCATCTGCCACACCGATATGGCGGTGCGCGACCGGCAATTGCCCACCCCGCTGCCAGCCGTGCTGGGCCATGAAGGGGCCGGTATTGTCGAGGCGGTGGGCAGCAATGTCACCTCCGTGGCGGCAGGGGACCGTGTGCTGATGAGCTTCAACAGCTGCGGCCATTGCCCCAGCTGCGATGTTTCCGCGCCGACCTATTGCTACAATTTCTTCCCGCATAATTTTGCCGGAGCGCGCGCCGATGGCAGCGCCACCATCACGCAAGGCGGGGAGACGGTGAGCGGCAACTTCTTCGGCCAGTCCAGCTTTGCCAGCCACGCCATCGCGCATCAGCGCAACGTGGTGAAAATTCCCGACAGCGCGAGCGATATCCCGCTCGAACGCCTCGCCCCGATCGGTTGCGGGCTGATGACCGGCGCGGGCGCTGTGCTGCGCAGCATGGACGTGCGCGCGGGCATGCCGATTGCCATTTTCGGCGTCGGCACGGTGGGGCTTGCCGCGGTGATGGCGGCCAAGATTGCCGGCGCAAACCCGATCATCGCGGTCGACATGCATGACAGCCGCCTCGATCTGGCGAAGGAACTGGGCGCCACGCACACGATCAGCGCTCGCGGGGATGCCATGGGGCAGATCGCGCAGCTGGTGCCGCAGGGGCTGGCCTATGCGTTTGACACCACGGGTGTGAAAAAGGTCATCGAAGGCGTGTTCCCGCTGATCGCGCCCAAGGGCATTCTCGGCCTTGTCGGTGCCTCTGCCCCCACGGACGATCTGGTGCTCAACGAAAGCTCGCTGATGGGCGGCGGCAAGCGGGTGATCGGCATTCTGGGCGGGGACAGCGATGTCGGAGCCTTCCTGTGCGAGCTGATCGCCTATCACGCGCGCGGCGAGTTCCCGTTCGACCGGCTGATCCGCTATTTCCCGTTCGAAAAGATCAATGAAGCGATCGAAGCCAGCGAGAGCGGCGAAGTGGTCAAGCCTGTCCTGCGCATATCGGCAGAGTGAAGGCGATGATCCGCAAACTCCTCGCCCTGATCGCGCTCACTCTGGCAACGTCGCTGGCAACGCCGCTGGCCGCACAGGATGAACCCCCGCTGCGGGTGGAAGTGCTGCGCACCAGCGCCGGATCGCTGCATGTCAATTCCGCCCTGATCATGGGCGCGCATGATGCGGTGCTGGTCGATCCGCCCTTTACGCTGGCCGATGCTCACCGGGTGGCGGCAATGGTGCTGGATAGCGGCAAGACGCTGACGCATATTTTCGTCACGCACGATCACCCCGATCATTTCTTCGCGATGGAAGTGCTGGAACAGGCCTTTCCCGATGCGGAGATTGTCGCCCATCCCACGGTGGTGGCCGATATCTGGCGATCCCTGCCGTTCAAGGTCATCCGCTGGAGCCCCGGCCTGGCCGAAAATGGCCCCTCCTACCCCAGCGCCCCGCATGCACTGACCAGCGATGTCATCATGCTGGAAGGGCATGAACTGCGCGTGCTGGGGCCAATGCAAGGCGATCATGTCCACTCCACCGCGCTGTGGGTGCCGGAAATCCGCGCGCTGCTGCCGGGCGACCTGGTGTTCAACGAAGTGCATCTGTGGCTGGGCGAACACGATCCCGCAGCCGTGGCCGAATGGGGCGCTTCGGTGGACCGCCTGATCGCGCTGGACCCTGCCATCGTGGTGGCCGGCCATGCCCGCCCCGGCCTGCCCGATGATGCCAGCGGCCTGGCGTTCACCGCACGCTATCTGGACCAGTGGCCGCAGCTGGTCGCCCGCGCCGCCGATGCCGCCGATCTGCAGCAACTGGTGCGCGCTGAATTTCCCACCACGATAGACGTGCTGGACAATTTCATCCTCGTCAATTCCACCCAGGTGGCAATGGGCGAGCAGCCGATCTGGACCGAATAGGAATATGCCCGCATGAAAGCCGTTACCTTCCAGGGCCTGCACAAGAAGCTCGCCTATGAGGACATTCCCGACCCCACGCCCGGCGAGGGCGAGCTGGTGGTGAAAGTGGGCCGCTGCGGCATTTGCGGCAGCGACCTGCACATGACCGAGGATGCGGCCTACGGCTGCAAGCACGGCGATGTGCTGGGCCATGAATTCGCCGGAGAAGTGATGGCGCTGGGCAAGGGCACCACGCAGTTCAGGCCCGGCGATCTGGTCTCCGTCATCCCGCTGAAGAGCTGCGGGCACTGCGAGCATTGCCGCAAGGGCGCGGTGCAGTGGTGCGCCGAGTTCGGCCTGCAGGGCGGCGGCTATTCCGAATATGCCGTGACCCGCCCCAACCAGTGCATCCCCCTGCCCACCGATCTGACGCTGGCCGATGGCGCGATTATAGAGCCGATGGCGGTGGCGCTGCACGGCGTGAACCTTGCGGCCATGAAGACCGGCGACAAGGTGCTGGTGCTGGGCGCAGGCCCCATCGGGCTGGCGGTCGCCTTCTGGGCCAAGCGTTTTGGCGCAGGCAAGGTGGCGGTGCAGGACATCGCCGATTTTCAGGAGATGCGCGCGCTGGAGATGGGCGCGGACGTGTTCGTGGTCGATCCGCAGGACCCGGTCGGCAGCGCCGAACAGGGGCTGGGCGGCAAGGCGGACATCGTGTTCGAATGCGTGGGCATTCCCGGTCTGATCGATCAGGCAGTCAGCCAGGTGCGCGGCGATGGCACCATCGTGCTGCTGGGCCTGTGCACAAAGCCCGATACGCTCAACACCTTCGCCATGCTGTCAAAGCAGGTGCGGCTGGTGACCAGCGCGTTCTTCACCCGACAGGAATATGTCGCATCGCTGGCCGCGCTGGAAGCGGGCGCAATCGAGCCCCGCCGGCTGATCACCGACACGATCTCCCTGGCGAACACCCCCGATGTGTTCGAAAGCCTCAAGCATCGCACCACCCAGTGCAAGGTGATGATCGCGCCCTGACCTCGGGGCTGCGCATCCATTCATGGCCAAGAACGCCAAACTGATCACCGGCTCGATCGCCGGCCATCTGGTCAACCAGACAGCGCCGCTGATCGTGGGCGTGGCGGCGATCATGTCCATCGGCATTATCGATGCCTATTTCGTCGGCCGCCTTGGCGCCACGGAGCTGGCGGCGATGAGCTTTATCTTCCCGGTCAGCACGGCGCTTTCCTGCCTTGGCGTGGGGGTGATGGCGGGCACCAGCTCTGTTGTCAGCCGCGCGCTGGGGGCAGGCAAGGATGACCGCGCCAGCCAGTGCGCCAGCCTGGGCATAGCCCTTGGCCTGCTGACCGGAATTGCCGTGGCCGTGCTGCTGGCGCTGTTTCACGATCAACTGTTCGGCCTGATGCGGGCAGAGGGCGAGATGCTGCGGCTGATCGGCCTGTACATGCTGCCGTTCGCGCTGGGCTTTCCGCTGCTGCTGACAGTGTCGGGCATCAATGGAGTGCTGCGCGCGCAGGGTGCCGCGCGGCGCAGCACCGTGGTCTCGCTCAGCTTTGCCATCGCCAACTGGGTGCTCGATCCGATCCTGATCGATGGCGCGTTCGGCTTTGCGGGCTTCGGCATTGCCGGGGCCGCCTATGCCACCATCGGCGGCTGGGTGCTGGGGGTGATCGTCGGCTTTGTGATGCTGCAAAAGGGCCAGATACCCTTTGCCCTGTCATCATTGCTGCATGCCGACTGGGTCCACGGCATCCGCGATGTGCTGCGCGTGGCGGTGCCCGCCGCGCTGACCAATTCGATCAACCCTGTGGGCCTTGCCGTGATGACCACTTTCCTGGCCCATGAGGGAGAGGCGGCGGTCGGCGGCTTTGGCGTGGGCGGACGATTGCAGATGTTTGCCGTGGTTCCGCTGCTCGGCCTGTCCGGCTCCATCGGCGCGATCGTGGGGCAGAACTGGGGCGCGAAGCGATATGACCGCGCGCGCTTGGCCATGTTGCAGGCGGGCGGTTTCTGCCTGTTGTACGGATTGCTGGCGGGCGGCCTGCTGTATTTCGGGCGCGGCTGGTTTGCCGGCATCTTCAGCGAGGATGCAGCCACGGTGGATGCCGCCATGCGCTATCTGGAAATCGCCGTGTGGGGATACTGGGCCTATGGCCTATTCATCATGGGCAATGGCGCGTTCAATGCCATCGATCAGGCCTCCACCGCGCTGATGCTGTCACTCGCCCGCGTGGCGCTGGTGATGGTGCCGTTCGCGCTGATACTGCAAGGCGCCTGGGGCGCGGACGCGGTCTATGGCGGCGAATTGCTCGCCAATCTGGCGGGCGGCGCAGTATCGATGGCGATTGCCTGGTGGATATTCTCGCACCGGCGCATGGACCGGGCAGAGCCGCAGGCCGCCTGATCGGCAGGAAATTCTCAGTCGGCAGGCGGCAGCGGCACTTTGCGCAAGCCTTGCGCCAGAGTGTCGAAATCCTCGCCGCCGGTATGGCCTTCCACCTGCGCGGACAACGCACGATAGGCCGCCAGCATCTGCGTGCCGGCATCGGTCAGCCGGGCACCGGCACTTCCGCCGCCACCGGGCTGCGTTTCCACCAGCTTTTCAGCGAAACAGCGGTTCATCACATCCACCAGCTGCCAAGCCCGGCGATAGCTCATCCCCAGCGCGCGCGCGGCCGCGGAGATGGAGCCGGTATCCCGGATCGCATCGAGCAGGTCTGCCTTGCCCGGACCGATGGCGATTTGGTCCGCGCACAGCAACTGGATCTTCAGCTTGAGGCGGTCCATCGCTGGCGCCCCGGCAATCAGCTGAGCGGACGGCTGGAACCGAAGAACAACGCCTGACTGATCGCCGCACGCACCGTGTCTTCCTGGAAAGGCTTGGTGATCAGATAGGTCGGCTCTGGCCGGTTACCCGTCAGCAGCCGCTCGGGATAGGCGGTGATGAAGATCACCGGCATGCTGCCCGTGGCCAGGATATCGTCCACCGCATCAAGCCCGGAGGAGCCATCTGCCAGCTGGATATCGGCCAGCACCAAGCCCGGCATTTCTCCGGCGACCACTTCCTGCGCCTGCGTCCGCGTGGCGGCGGTGCCGCAAATGTCATGGCCAAGCGATCGCACGAGGTCTTCCAGCTGCATGGAGATCAGCGGCTCATCCTCGATGATCAGCACGTTGGTGGTGCTCTCGCGGTCGATTTCCTCCACCGCCTCACGCACCAGCGATTCCACGTCGGCCTCGTCGATCTCCATGATCTGGGCTGCTTCGGCCGGGGTGAAATCCTCCACCGTGGTCAGCAACAGCGCCTGCCGGTTGAGCGGGGTGATCTTCTTGAGCTGATCCTGCGCTGCCACTTCATGCAGGCTGGCCCCGCCATTGCCCTCTCCATCGTCGAGATAGGCGCTGGACCATAATTTGTTGAATGCGCGGTACAGCGGCACACGTCCGCCGCGCAGGCTGTCTGCCACGTCCTGATCGGCCAGCGCGGCCTCCAGCGTGGCCTTTACAAAGGCATCGCCGGTTGTCTGCGAGCCGGTAAGCGCGCGGGCATAGCGGCGGAGAAACGGAAGATGAGCGGCAACTTCAGCACCAATGGACATAGGACCCTTCCCGATGATTGCTTGGGGCTTGAACGCGCCGGATCAAAGCTGGTTCCGGCGGCGGAAAATTTGGCGTTATATGCAGCCAGACATGCTCTGGTCCGCAATGGCAACCCCCTGATTGCAAAGCGCTTTTGAAAAGGCGCGAAAATTATTTTGCGGCCGCCGGAACCGCGCAATGATTGGCGCATTTTATCCTATGTCACCGCCGAGACCCCCCCTCCCGTCCAAACGGCTGGTGACATGATCCCGAAGGGCCTCCGCTCCATTGAGCGGAGGCCTTTTAACTTTGGGGCCGGGTTAATTTGCCACTGCGGGAAAATGTGGAGTGGAAGAGTGGTTGTGGCTCAGCGCAGCTCGGATCAGCGCAGCGCGCTGCGCAGGCGGGCGATAAGGCCGGTCTTGTTGCCGCTCATCAGGACTTCAACCAGCTGCGCGGGATCGTAAGGCTTTTCGAACACCGCGCCCATCTCCTTGACCGAGGCGGGAATATCTTCCGGCGATCCGGTGGAAAAGGCGATGCGCGGGCGTTTTGGGCCAAGCAGGCTGACCAGTTCGGCCAGCGCCCAGCCATCATCGCGATCGGTCAGGTGGACGTCGAGGATAATGGCATCGGGGCGCGCTTTCTCCAGTTCGGCCACGGTGGCCGCCATGCTGGAACAGATGATAACCTCACCCGCGCCGCCATCGATCAGCGCCGCTTCCAGTGAAAGCGCCAGTACCGGATCATCCTCCACCAGCAGAACGCGCTGCATCGGATTCTTCTTCGGCTTTGCAGGCTTGTTCTTTGCCATAGTGTCCCCAGCAGATGGCCCACGCCATCCGGACAGCTAACGTGGTCAGTGGCTTGGTGGTTCCCGGCGCTGCACAAAAAGCACTCTTATGGGCGCAACTGTTGCAATACTGCCAACAATTGCTGCCCGTCAGAGCGGCTTGCCATAGATCCGGTACTCCCGGTTCATCTTGGCCTGGATGGCTTCGGCAATGGCCACCATCCCCTGATTATCTTCCAGCACCCAGCCCACTTCGGCGCGTTTCACGCCGTGTTCGGCAACCGCATAGCGGCGGATATATTCGATCATCATGAAGGCCAGCTGGCTGGCCAGGCGGCTGTTCTGGTATTTGCGCACCACGCCCATCAACGGCACGCGGAAGTTCGCGCCCCTGGGTTTGCGCAGCCACCACAGCAGTCGCGCCCAGTTGAACGGGAACAGCCTGCCGCGCATGGTAATCAGCTTCTCATTCATGTCCGGCAGAGACATCATGAAGGCGACCGGTTCCCCATCGACCTCCGCAATCATGTTTGCGCCTTCAATGATGATCGGCTTCAGCTTCTTGGCGGCATAGGCCTTCTCGGCCTCGGTAAAGGGCACGAAGCCCCAGTTGTTCGACCATGCCTCGTTCAGGATATCGATGAAGATGGCCGCGTCGCGATCGAAATGCTTCAGGTCGACCGTGCGCACGGTGATGTTTTCATTGCGCTCACCCGATTTCACGATGCGGTTGACGATCGGCGGGAAACCTTCGTGAACCTCCAGGTCATAGGTGTAGAGCTTCTTCGCCACTTCATAACCGGCGCTTTCCACCCATGCCTGATAGGCGGCATTGTCATGGCCCATCATGAACATTGGCGGATGGTCATGGCCGTGGGTCAGCAGCCCCGGCTCCTCCCACACGGACAGGCTGATCGGGGCCAGCACGCGGGTCATTCCCTCCGCGCGCAGCCAGTCTTCCGCGGCGGCGATCAGCGCGTGGGCGACTGCCTCATCCTCGGCCTCCAGCAGGCCCCAGTTACCGGTGCCCGGACCCATGCCCTGCTTCTCCGGCTGGGTCAGCGCCAGCTCGTCTATATGTGCGGAAATGCGGCCCACATCGCGGCCATCGCGCCGGGCGAGGAACAATTGCATCCGCGCATGTTCGTGAAACGGGTTCTTGCCCGGCGTCAGCAGTTCCACCATGTCGGCCCGCAGCGGCGGCACCCAGTTGGGATCATCGGCATTGAGGCGATAGGCCAGTTCTATGAAGGCCTTCAGCCCACCCTTGCCGGATACCGGTACAATATCTATTTTACTGCCAGACACGATCCATTGCCCTTGTTCATTCTGCCTTCGCTCTGCTTATGCTTTGCCGGCGATGTCAAGCGGCCCCGCGCCGTGCCGAAGATTGATCTTTGGCAATGGCAAGCCGCACAAGGCAAGATAAGAACTGGCGAAGACTGGATATGACCGCGACCCAATCTCTCGGCCCCGCAGGTGCCATGGCAACCGATGGCAGCACGCGCGTGCGCAAGTCGCAGATCGCTGACGACAAGGCGATGCTGCGCGCCGCGGCGGAGCTGACGCGCGATATCAACGTGGCGCGGCCCGCGATCTACTGGCCGGACATGATCCTTTCGGCGCTGGTGGGCTATGGCGCGCTGGCGGGCGCGATCCTGGCCACGGACACGTGGGTGGCGGTGGCATTTGGCCTGTTGTCCTTCATGGCGCTGTACCGCGCGCTGCTGTTCATTCACGAAATCACCCATCTGCATCGCAACGCCTTGCCCGGCTTTCGCACCGCGTGGAACATGCTGGTGGGCATCCCCATGCTCACCCCCAGCCTGATGTATGAGCAGGTGCACACGCTGCACCATTCGCGCATGCGCTATGGCACGCCGGAGGACCCGGAATATCTGCCGCTGGCGCTGATGAAGCCGTGGTCGCTGCCGCTGTTCATCCTGGTGGCGCTACTGGCCCCTGTGGGCCTGCTGATCCGCTGGGGCGTGCTGGCGCCGCTGGGGCTGATCTTCCCGGCCGTGCGCAAATTCACGTGGGAGCGGGCATCCTCGCTCTCCATCAATCCCGATTTCCGTCGCCGCCCACCCGAAAATGACGAGCAGCGCCGCTGGTTCGCGTGGCAGCAGATCGGCGCCAGCATCTGGGCGCTGTTCCTGATCTCCACACCGTTCTGGCTGGGGTGGAAGCCGCTGCTGGTGGCGATGGCCATCGCATCGGCGGTCGCCACCTTCAACCAGCTGCGCACGCTGGTCGCCCATCTGTGGGAGAATGACGGGGAGGCGATGACGGTGACCGCGCAATATCTGGATTCGGTCAACGTTCCGACCTTCATTGCCGGCCTGTGGGCGCCTGTAGGCCTGCGCTATCACGCGCTGCATCACCTGCTGCCAAGCCTGCCCTATCACTCGCTGCACACAGCCCATCACCGCATTGCCGCGCATCTGGGGGTGGAATCGACCTATCAGGGCGCGGTGCACAAGGGCATGTGGCCGCTGGTCTGGCGGATCGGCCGCAGCACCATGGGGCGGCGCGGCTAAGGCCCGCGCAGACGACACAAAGCAACCAGCAGCCAGAACGAAAAAGGCCCCCGCCATCGGGCGAGGGCCTTCCTGCCTGGTGGCTAAACCTGTCGCTTCAGTTGCGTTCAACGGAGAATGAGGGGTTGCCGTCAATATCTGCGCTAATGGTGGTGCCGCCATCATTCATGGTGGCGCTGATACCCTTTTCGCTAATCGAAAGACTGTCACCAGCCGAGCTGTTGTCGGCATCGGCAGGCGCAGCAGATGGCGCAGGCACATAGGCCGGCTCGGGGGTATTGGCTTCGACAACGGTGGTATCGCCTTCTTCCACCGTGTCGCCGCATGCCGCCAGGCCCAGAATGGCCAGGGCGGAAAGGGCTGTCAGACTACGCTTGATCATACCAATACTCCTTGGTGGTTACTGGCAGAGAGACTCCTGGGCGATGCAGCTGTTCCCAAAAAGGGCAAAAACAAGGCAAGATAGATCAGGCACGACCGTCGGCGGGCAATCCTATTCCTCGGTCCGCACCAGCACCGTCTCTCCCAGGAGGAAGAAGAGTATGAAGGGCGCCCATGCGGCCAGCAGCGGCGGATATCCGCCGAAACTGCCCAGCGCCAGCGCGGCATTCTCGACCACGAAATAGGCAAAGCCCAGCGCCATTCCGATCACCGCGCGGGCGAACAGATGGCCCGAACGCGCCAGGCCAAAACCCGCCACTGCGCCCAGCAAGGGCATCAGCATGGCGGACAGCGGGCCGGATATCTTGTGCCACCATTTGCCTTCCAGCTCCGCCGTGCGGCGTCCGGCGGCCTTCAGCGCATCGATAGACCGTGACAGCTGCGCCAGCGTTTCCGCATCGGGATCGACCTTGCGCAGCTCCACCTGACTGATGGTGGTGCCGGGCGCGACAACCAGCGGCTCCGTCGCGGCGGTGCTCTGCGCGGTGACCACATCGAACACCTGCGCATCGTCCAGCAGCCAGCCGGGATTGGCAAAAGTGGCGCGGCTGCCGGTGATCTGGCGGGTGATCATGCCTGCATCGTCGCGTTCATAGAAAGTCACACCGGTCAGCACGGCATCATCGCCAAGCCCGCTCAGCTCGCGCGCCATCAGCACATCATTGCCATCGTTGAAATAGACGTTGAGCCTCGTGTCGGGATCGACCGGGACCACGCCATATTCCACGTTCTCCCACGCCTTCAGCGTGGCGGTGGCGCGGGTGACGACGCGTTCGTTGAAGCTGAAACTGGCGAGCGCCACGAACGCCGCCGTCAGCAGCAGCGGAGCCAGGATCTGGTGCGCGGAGAGGCCTGCCGCCTTCATCGCCACCACTTCGCTGTTCTGGTTGAGACCTGCCAGCGTGAGGATGGTGGCCAGCAGCACCGAATAGGGAAGGAAGCGCTGGATCAGCTGCGGAACACGCAGGCTGACATAGGTGAACAGCTCGCTCTCCCCATTGCCCTCAAAGGCGAGGATATCGGCCGTGCGGCTGAGCAGGTCGAGCATCATCAGCACCAGCACCAGCATCGCCAGCACGGCAACGATGCGCACGGCGAACATCTTGGCCAGATAAATGGTCAGGCGGCGCGAGGGGAAGAAATCAAGCAGCAATGATTGTCTCTTCCTCTGGCTCTGCGGACCGTTCTCCGCGATGGCGGCGGCGCAGCAGGGCCTTTATCTGCCGTGCCAGCTTGGCATAGATATTCTCCAGCCCGCCAATCGGCTGTCCGCCGGGCACAAAGGCGACCTGATAATACATCCACCCGATCAGCGCGAACAGCAGGGCAAACGGCCCCCACAGCGCCAGGAACGGATCGATCCGGCCCAGCTCCGCCACGCTTTCCCCATACTGGTTGACCTTGTGATAGGCGACCACGATCACGATCGAGAGGAAGATGCCCAGAGACGAGGTGGAGCGCTTGGGCGGAATGGCCAGCGCCACCGCCATCAGCGGCAACATGATCATCATCACCACTTCCACCATGCGATAGTTGAAATTGGCGCGGCTGCCCTGCCGGTCCTGCACGCTGGCTTCACGGCTCCAGCCGATCTCCAGCAGCTCGGGCAGGACATATTCGCGCTCCGCATCGCCGCGCGCGCGGAATCTTTCCAGCGCGGGCAGGTCTATCGGCAGGTCATGCTGGCTGAAGCTGAGCACGCGTGAGCGGCCACTGGGCACGGTATGGATGATGGTGCCGTCGATCAGCCGCAGGATGATGGTGTTGCGATCCTCCCGATTGGCGAGGAAGCGCCCCTCGCGCGCGGAGATGGACAGCACCTGCCCCTTGTCATTGGCGACGCGGGCGAAAATGCCCATCAGGTCGCGCCCCTCATCCTGGCTGGCTTCGATGCGCAGCGCCATGCGATCCTCGATAGTGTTGAATTCGCCCACCTTGATCGATGCGCCCAGCGCGCCCGATCGCAGCTCGAACTCCATTTCCTCATAGGCATAGCGCGCCAGCGGCTGGAGATAGCCGACGATGGCGAAATTGAGCGCCATCAGCGCAAAGGTCATCAGGTAGGGCACGCGCAGCAGGCGGGTGTAGGACATGCCCACCGCGCGCATCACGTCCAGCTCGCTGGAAATGGCCAGCTTGCGAAAGGCGAACAGGATACCCAGCATCAGCCCCAGCGGAATCGCCAGACCGGCATATTCGGGAATGAGGTTGACCAGCATCCGGAAGACCACGTTCACCGGCCCGCCTTCTGTCGATACGAACTCAAACAGGCGGAGCATTTTTTCCAGCAGCAGCAGGCTGGCGGCAAGCACGAAGATGCCGATCATCGGCACCAGCACAAGCCGGAAAATGTAGCGATCAATTGCGGTGATGAAGTGCGACAAGGAATGGACCCAGCGGTTCAGTGCGGATTGCTACCCAAGGCCTTAGCGAAGAATGTGGGCGCGGTCATGCCCTGATATACCGGTGGAGAAATGCGCGCAAATCTGCGCACGAGCCGAAACGGTCAGGCCTTTTCCAGCGTGCACTGCAACGGGTGCTGGTTCTCGCGGGCGAAATCCATCACCTGATTGACCTTGGTCTCGGCCACTTCATAGGGGAAGATGCCACACACGCCCACGCCGCGCTGGTGGACATGCAGCATCACCCGCGTCGCCTGTTCCAGATCCATGCGGAAGAAGCGCTTGAGCACCATCACCACGAATTCCATCGGGGTGTAGTCATCGTTGAGCATCAGCACCTTGTACTGGCTGGGCTTCTTGGATTTGGTGCGGGTCCGGGTGGCAACGCCAAGCTGGCCGTCGCCGGGACCCTTGTCGCCGTCCCCTGCTCCGCCGCCATCATCGCCGCCATCACCCCCGTCATGACTCCTGTTTCCGGCGCGCTGGCCAACGGCAAGCGTCAGCGGACACGCACCCATGCACGCATCAGTGTGGTTCGGTTCAAGGGGTTCGAAATCGCGGATCATGGAAGAGCCAAATATCGTATCGAAGTGTTCAGGTGCAAGATGCCCGGTGAAATTCATCACCAAGTGGCTTGTCCGGCGGGGGCTGGAGTCCGGGCCAACAGATGCAAATGGGCCGGGCAGTCTGACTGCCCGGCCCATTCAGAACGCCGGCGGGAGAGGAGAGACCGGCGGTAGATCGTGTCGCTTATGCGACCTTGGAAAGCTTCTCGACAGCGATGGTCACGCGGCCGGAAATCGGCGCCATGACATCATTCGCCAGCTTCATGGCGGCTTCGCTGCTCTTCGAGGAAGTGGCGACCATGGCATCGAAATTGCGACGCAGGATCTTGCCCTGAAGCTGGAACAGCTCGGTCGGGCTCTTCACGGCAGCCATTTCCTTCATGTCGGCGGTGATGGTTTCATAGGCAGACTTCGCTTCATCAGCATAGGTCTTGCCCAGATCCTGAATGGCGCCGGCCATGATCTTGCTGCTCTCGACGATCGCTTCGACATTGCCCTTGGCAACTTCGGTCATTTCCGAAACCATGCCGGTACCCTTGTCGTAAGCTTCCTGAGCCTTGGTCTGCATTTCAGAGACGGCTTCAGTCATCGACTTGCTCATCATCTCGGTTACGTCGGCGGTCTTGGTAGCCATTATCTTTTCCTTCAATTCGGTGACACTGGGTGTCTTGTGGGGGGTGGTAACTGGTGTGGTCGCGGGCTTGGCTGCGGTCTTGACCGGAACCTTTCTTGCGGCCGGAGGAGATTTCTTTTTTGCTGCCGGTTTGGCCGGCTTGGCCGCTGGCCTGGTCTTGGCAGCCGGAGCTGCCTTCCTCGTCACAGCCACCTTCTTGACCGGTGCGGCCTTGGCAGGTGCCTTCTTCGCTGCGGGGACCGCGGCGACAGGAGCAACCGCCGGCTTTACAGCTGCCGGTTCAACAGCAGCAGGCGCGGGCGTTGCCACTTTGTCTGCCTTCACCGCAGCAGATGACACTGCATTGGTTTTGGCATTTTCAGCTTCACTGGCTTTGGACTCTTTCGGGTCGGCCATGTTTCCTCGCTTGTTGCATTGGTGTCCGGACAGCTAATTGCTGCAATGCACAAATAGCAATCGCAGGTGCGAAGTCAAGGAAAAATGTTGCAGTGCACCATAAGTGAGGATGCGCGTCCCTTGCGGGCGGTTTCGTGCCCTCAGCGCATCGCCACATAACGGCCCGGAGCATCCTCCAGTGCCGGATTGTTCTTGCCGCCCGGCTTGCGCCTGCCGGTGGCTTTGACGCGGTCCGATCCCAGCGATTCAATCCAGCCGATCCAGTCCGTCCACCAGCTGCCGGGGTGTTCCTTCGCCCGGGCCTCGAAATCCTCGAGCGACGAACTGTCCGCTGCACCGGTCCAGTACTGGTACTTGTGGGCGGACGGCGGATTGATCACCCCGGCGATATGGCCGCTGCCCGCCAGCACGAAGCGCACTGGCCCTGACAGCTGGCCGATCATGCGGAACACGCTTTCGGGCGGAGCGATGTGATCCTCCCGCCCGGCCTGCACATAGGCGGGCGTGGTGATCCGGCTCAGGTCTATCGGCGTGCCATCGGCGGACATCTCGTCCGGCTTCACCAGCCGATTGTCGCGGTAGAGATCGCGCAGATAGGATTCGTGCCATTTGGCCGGCAGGTTGGTGACATCGCCGTTCCAGTACAGCAGGTCGAAAGCCGGGTAGTTCTCACCCAGCAGATAGTGGTTGACCACATAGTTCCAGATCAGGTCCGTCCCGCGCAGCATGTTGAACGTGGCCGCCATATAGCGCCCGTCCAGAAACCCGCCCTGGCTCGCCTGCCGGATCATTTCCAGCTTGGTATCGTCGATGAACATTTTCAGCTCACCCGCGCGTTCGAAATCGACCTGCGCGGTCAGGAAGGTGGCGCTGGCCACCCTGTCCGCCTGCTCACGCCGCGCAAGGACCGCCAGCGTCGCGGCCAGCGTGGTGCCCGCCACGCAATAGCCGATGGTGTGCACGCTTGGCACTTTCAGCCGCTCGCGCACGACGTCAATCGCTTCCACCTGCGCGCGGATGTAATCGTCCCATGTCACATCGGCCATGCTCTCGTCAGCGGATCGCCAGCTGACCATGATCACGCTCAGCCCCTGATCCACCGCCCATTTGACGAAGCTCTTCTTCGGGTTGAGATCGAGGATGTAGAAGCGGTTGATCCACGGCGGGAAGATTACCAGCGGGGTTTCCAGCACCGTCTCGGTGGTGGGCGTGTACTGGATCAGCTGGAAAAGCCGCGTTTCATAGATCACCTTGCCCGGCGTGCAGGCGATGTTCTCGCCCAATTTGAACTGGCTGGTATCGGTGTGGGTCAGCTGGCCCTTTTCGATATCGGCGGTCAACCGCTCCATGCCCTTCACCAGATTCTCGCCATGGGTTTCGATCGTGCGTTGCAGCACCACCGGATTCATCATCGGGAAATTGGACGGGCTCATCGCGTCGAGGATATTCCTGGTGGCGAAGCGCAACTGCTCGCGCTCCTCCGGCTCCAGCCCGTCGACCTCGTCCACCGCCTCTGCCACGCGCTCTGCCAGCAGCAGATAGGTCTGGTGGATCAGCGCGAACACCGGCTGCTGGCGCCATGCCGGATCGGCAAAGCGCCGGTCCTTGCGCGGGAAATGCGGATCATCGGTGGCGCTGGCGGCGGCATCTTCCTGCTCGCCCTCCGGCCCGTAATGGGTGAGGATCTTCTCCCACAATTGCACGCCCTCTTCCCACAGCTCGGCCTGCTCTTCGGGATCGAGGAACGGCATCTGGTCATACCAGGCCTGCATCATCGCCATCCACTGCGCCGGATCGGCCATGAACGGCGCGGGCATCACCCCGCCCTTGCCATCGCTCTTGCTGTTCATGTCGAACCAGCTTTGCTGGAAGGCCATGATCGATGCGCCCAGCTCATCCACATCGTGCTGGTCGGGCATGTGGCGGGCCACTTCGGGCGCGAAGGTCTGCATGACCTGCCGTGCCGCCTCGCCCTGCATGCGCAGCATTTCGGTGAATATGTCTGCCGCTTTATCGGCTTCGCCCGTTTTCTTGCTCATTTAATCATCATAGAAGGAAATATGTGATTTGGGAGACAATACCGCCCGATGTATCGACCTGCGTTGCGCGACGCGGTCGATTCGGCCACACTCGCGCAGCACCATCAACCTGATGAAACGGAAATCATGGATACCGAATTCTACCGCATCAAGCGCCTGCCGCCATATGTCATCGCCGAAGTCAACGCGATGCGAGCGGCCGCGCGAGCGGAAGGGCGCGATATCATCGACCTTGGCATGGGCAATCCCGATCTGCCCCCGCCTGCCCATGTGATCGACAAATTGTGCGAAGTTGCGCGCGATCCCTCGTCGCACGGCTATTCGCAATCCAAGGGCATTCCCGGCCTGCGCAAGGCTCAGGCCAATTACTACCAGACCCGCTTCGGGGTGGAAGTCGATCCTGAAAAGGAAGTGGTCGTCACGCTGGGGTCCAAGGAAGGTCTGGCCAGCCTGGCCACGGCGATCACCGCGCCGGGCGATACCATTCTTGCGCCCAATCCGTCCTATCCGATCCACACTTTCGGCTTCATCATTGCCGGGGCATCGATCCGCTCTGTCCCCACAACGCCCGACGACCGCTATTGGGCGGAGCTGGAAAAGGCGATGAACTTCACCGTCCCGCGCCCCACGGTGCTGGTGGTCAATTTCCCCTCCAACCCCACCGCCGAAGTGGTCGATCTGGCGTTTTATGAGCAGCTGGTGGACTGGGCCAAGTTCCACAAGGTGTGGCTGCTGTCCGACCTCGCCTATTCGGAGCTGTATTTCAACGGCAAGCCCACTCCCTCGATCCTGCAGGCCAAGGGTGCAAAGGATGTGGCGGTGGAATTCACCAGCCTGTCCAAAACCTATTCCATGGCTGGCTGGCGGATCGGATTTGCCGTGGGCAATCCGACGCTGATCTCCGCCCTCACGCGGGTGAAGTCCTATATCGATTACGGCGCCTTCACCCCGATTCAGGCGGCCGCCTGCGCCGCGCTGAACGGGCCGCAGGACATCGTCGAAAAGAACCGCCTGCTGTATCACAAGCGACGCGACGTGATGGTCGAGGCGTTTGGCCGCGCCGGCTGGGAAATTCCCCCGCCCCCCGCCAGCATGTTCGCCTGGGCGCCCTTGCCGCCGCAACTGAAGGAAATGGGCAGCCTGGAATTTTCCAAGCAGTTGCTGATCCACGCCGAAGTCGCCGTGGCGCCGGGCGTGGGCTATGGCGAGGATGGCGAAGGGTTCGTGCGCATCGCCATGGTCGAAAACGAACAGAGGCTGCGGCAGGCAGCGCGCAATATCAAACGCTACCTGCAAAGCATGGGGGTAAACTCTTCCGCCGCCTGAGGTGCCGAAAAGCAAATCATGTAGGCCCATGGGCAGTCCGAGCAATCGTGCATAATACTGAATTGCATGTTTGTCCGTTTGGCTGTGCCATGCACAGCTGAAATGGGGCAGGAGTGGAGTTGTGGCATACTTCGGCTGGGTAGCCGATACATCTGAACCGCCCGAAAAGTGGGACCTGCGGCTGGGGGGCTGGCAATTGTGCAGGGGTCGTGATGGCTGTCGGGCCGACTGCAAGCATGTCCTGATCTGCGATGTGCGGAGCCTTACCCCGGCGCAGCGCTGTGGCCTGGCCGAGGCTGACCGTCCGGCGTGGCGGCTGATCCTGGTGGGCGTGGCCGATGCCGCCGAACGCGCCAGTCTGCTGTCCATGGGGTGCGCGGAAGTCCTGCCCGATTGCGCCAGCATGCGCGAACTTTCCGCCAGATCGCAGCGCGTGGCGGAAATGTTCGGCCTGTTGCCGCGCTGGCGCACGCTGGGGCCGATCACGCTGGACCTGTTTCACCGCGATGCACGGCGCGGAGCGCGCTGGCTCAGCCTGCATCCGCGCGAATTCGGCGTATTGTGGCGTCTGGCCGATAATCCCGGCGAACGGGTCACGCGCGGGCAATTGCTGAAAGACGTGTGGCGCATCAGCCACGAGCCGGAAACCAACAGCGTGGAAGTGCATGTATCGCGCCTGCGGGCCAAGCTGGCGGCAGCGGATTGCGAAACGCTGATCCAGACCGCGCCCGAAGGTGGCTACCGGATCGTCAACCACACGCCGTTCATGTTCGCGCAAACGCCGACGCAGGCCGATGCCCTGGACAATTATCTGCGCGATCTGGATTGGCATGAAGGCGAAAAGGTCAAGGCATCCCAATTCTGAACTTTTTCAGCCAATACAATTTTTGACCAATTGCCACCTAGCGGACTTGCCCGCCTGCCTCTATCGTCATCGCCATAAAAGGGGATCTGGGGAGAGGATCGATCATGGCCAGTACGCAGGCCACTACACCGGCCAATACGCTGGACGTCGCGAAATTCCTGGAAGATCGCGGGATGACGCGCTTCCATATCTATCTGCTTGTCATTTCCAGCTGCGTCACATTCTTCGACGGGCTGGACTTCTCGCTGATCTCCTTCACCCTGCCCTATCTGCGCGAGGAAATGGCGCTGACCGATACTATGACCGGCCTGGTCAGTTCGGCAGCGTTCCTGGGGCAGATGATCGGATCGCTGGTCGGCTCCTATATCGCCGATATCGTCGGGCGGCGCCCGGTCATCATCTGGTGCACGTTGCTCAGCGCGGTGCTGACTTTCATCACCGGCTTTGCCGACGGGCCGTGGATGCTGATCGTGCTGCGTCTGCTGGGCGGGCTGGCGATTGGCGGCCTGCTGGCTCCGGCATGGTCGATCAATATCGAAAGCATGCCCGCGGGCAAGAAGGCGCGCGCTGTCACCATCATCATGCTGGGCTTCAGCTTTGGCGGTGCGGCGGCAGGTCAGGTGACCAATTTCCTCGCCCCGGTCTATGGCTGGGAAGGCGTGTTCTTTGCCTGCGGTGCCGCCACCGGCGTGCTGGCGCTGATCCTGCTGTTCACCATGCCTGAAAGCGCCCGCTGGCTGGCCGCCAAGGGCAAGCCGGCAGACCGCATAGTGCCGCTGCTCAACCGCTTCGATCCTGCTGCCGACCTCAAGCGCTTTACCCATTTCGTGCTGTCGGATGAGCGCAAGGCCAATGCCCGGCAGGACCCGCTGGCCAATCTGGCGGAGCTGTTCCGTGGCTGGCTGATCTATATCACCCCGCTGATCTGGTTCGCCTATTTCTGCTCCAGCTTTGCGATCTATCTCAAATCCAGCTTTGGCGTGCTGTTCCTGGAGGAGCTGGGGATAGAGCGCACGATGGCCGCCGATCTCAGCTCCATCGGCGGGATGATCGGCGCCATTGCCGGTGTGCTGCTGCTGGTGTTCACCGAAAAGCGCGGACCTGCATGGATTGCCGCCGCGCCGTTGCTGGGGATTCCGCTGGCCATGCTGATCGGATCGGGAGCGCTGCTGGAAGGCGCGCTGTTCATTCCCGTGGTGCTGGCCGGATCGATCATGATCAGCGCCGGACATGCGGCGGTGATTTCCATCACCAGCATCTATTACCCCAGCGCCGTGCGCGCCACCGGGGGTGGCTGGGCCAGCTTCATGGCCAAGTTCGCCGCCGTGGCCGCGCCCAATGTGGGTGCCGCCTGGTTCCTTTCCAGCAAGTCCGCCGTGCTCGATGGCTATATGTTCACGGCACTGTGCCTGGTGGGTGTGGTGATCGGACTGATGGCGCTGGCCTATTTCGCGCGCAAGCTGGCGGCAGATCGCCTGCTGGAAGATGCGCAGCCCCAACCGGCCGAATAGAAGGCCACCCAAGCAGGATTTACCCATGCCAGAACTACGCAGCCTCGCCGCGAACTCTCCGTCTCGCCGGGCGAACTGGAAGGCGCTCGGCCTGTCGCAGGAGGACATGCTCAAGCCCAAGATCGCGGTGGTCAATTCCTCCAGCGAGCTGGCGATCTGCTATGCCCACCTCGATGGCATCGCCAGGATCGTGAAGGAGGAAATCCGCAAGGCTGGCGGCATACCATTCGAAGTGCGCACCGCCGCCCCGTCGGACTTCATCACCGGCGCCAACAAGGCCGGGTCCTATATCCTGGCCGGGCGTGACATCATCGCCAATGACATTGAGGTGCAGGTGGAAGCCGCGCTGCTGGATGGCATGATCTGCCTGACCAGCTGCGACAAGACGCCGCCGGGCCACCTGATGGCCGCAGCGCGCCTCAACATTCCCACCATCCTTGTCATCGGCGGCTACCAGCAGGCAGGCCAGATCGATGGTGAGCCGGTGGACGTGGAGGATGTGTGGTCGGGCCAGATTGGTGAGCGGTTCGGCAAGAAGCCCAAGTTCCCCATCGCCGACCTGGCTGAAAATGCCATCATGGGGCCCGGTGTTTGCGCGGGCATGGCCACGGCCAACACCATGCATTCGGTGGTCGAAGCGCTGGGCATGGCACTGCCCGGCCATGCGCCCGTGCGCGGCAATTCGCCCAAGATGCAGGAAAACGCCCGCGCCGCCGCCCGCCGCATCGTGGAAATGGTGGGTGAGGACCTCAAGCCGCGCTCGATCCTGACCGAAGGCGCATTCCGCAATGCGATCGCCACCGTGCTGGCCGTCAGCGGCTCAATCAATGCCATCAAGCATTTGCAGGCGACCGCCATCGAGGCGGAAAACGGCCTCGATATCTTCGCCATGTGGGAGGAGATGGCCGATGTGCCGGTGCTTTCCGCCGTGCGGCCAACGGGCGAAGTGCGGATCGAACAGTTTGAGGATGCCGGCGGCGCGCGCGCCATATTGAAGCGCCTGCTGCCGATGATCGAAGGTTCCGCGCTCACCTGCACCGGCAAGACGCTGGCGGAAAATCTTGAAGGCTATGAGGTTGAGGGACCGGACGTGATCCGCCCGCTGGACAATCCCATCGGCCCCGGCCCCGCCATCGCCATTCTCGGCGGCAATTTCGCCGATACAGCGGTGGTCCGGCTGGGCATTCGCGATGGCTCCCGGCCAGAGGAATTTGAAGGCCCTGCCCGCGTGTTCGAAAGTTCCATGGAGTGCCTGCAGGGGATCGAGGACGGCGTGGTCAAGCCGGGCGACGTGGTGATCGCCCGCAATCAGGGGCTGAAAGGCGGCCCGGCGATGGGCGGCAGCGCCAGCCTGGTGCTGTTTGCGCTCGACGCGGCAGGCCTTGCCAAGACCACCGCCTTCGTCACCGATGGCCAGCTTTCGGGCCTGTGCCTGAAGGGCCTGACCGTGGCCGAAGTGGCGCCCGAGGCAGCCATCGGCGGTCCCATCGGGCTGGTGCAGGATGGCGATATCATCCGCATCTCTGTCCAGAACCGCAGCATCGATATTGACCTGACAGCCGAGGAGATGGCCACCCGCACCGGCCCGGGCTTCCGCATTCCCGCCACCGGCTACCTCAGCACCTTCCGCCAGGACGTGCAGCCGATGCGCACCGGAGGCGTGTTGCTGCCAGCCAAGGAATAGACCACCATGTTCATCCAGCTGGACCGCGCGCGCATCTTCTTCGACACCGCCGGATCGCAGCTGATGCCGGGGCCGGAGGGCATGGAGCCGCGCCCCACCCTGCTGGTGCTGCATGGCGGGCCAGGGTTCGATCACTCGACCTTGCGCCCCTATTTCGATCGTTTCGCCGATACGCATCAGGTGATCTATCTGGACCACCGGGGCAACGGCCGTTCCACCGGCGATTTTGCTGACATGCATCTGGACCGCTGGGCCGATGACATTGCCGATTTCTGCGCCGCACTGGGGATCGAAAAGCCGGTGGTGCTGGGGCAGAGCTTTGGCGGCATGGTGGCGATGCATTATGCCGCGCGGCACCCGCATGGACCATCAAAACTGATCCTCTCCTCTACCGCTGCGCGCATGCGCTATGACCATACGCTGGCGATATTCGAGAAGCTGGGCGGCGCCGAGGCCGTGGAAGTGGCCCGGGCCAACTGGGAGCAGCCCAGCAAGGAGAGCTTCGCGCGCTATACCAGTGTCTGCCTGCCGCTCTACAACCGCAACCCCGCGACCGATCCCGCTGCGGCAATGAATCGCGCAATCCGCAAGGATGAGGTGACGATCCACTTCTTCAAGGGCGAATTACAGGACATGGACCTGCGCCCGCAGCTGGCCGCCATCACCTGCCCCACGCTGATCCTGGCCGGAACCGAAGATCCGATCACTCCGGTGATCTGTGCGCAGGAACTGGCCGAAGCATTTGCCGGACGCGCGCAGCTGGAAGTGTTCGAAGGCTGCGGCCACGGCAGCTACCGCGATGATCCCGAAGGCAGCGAGCGCGTGCTGCGCGCATTTCTGGCTGGTGCGTGAGCAGGGTGCGGCCCATGGCAGTGAGGCGCACACTGATCAAAAAGACTACATTCGCCTGACTGGTCAGCCGTGCGGTATTCACAATATCGGCTTCCATCGTATGGTAATCCGATCCGGGACGAGCGTCCATCAGCCATATAAAACCGCCATCCGCTCCGCGTTTGAATAGTGAATTGACAAGGAAAACGGAATATTATTCATATATTTTGTGATAATATTCTAAATAAGTAACATTGCGTATCTCCAACTACTATTATTGACTCCATTTCTTATATTCATATCCTTCGCTTGCGACTACTGGAGTCGCGTACAGAGGAGATGGATATGTTGAACTTCCGCCGTAAGCGGCTCGCAGCCGCGGGACTTGCTCTGGCCGCCCTCGGGATGGCAGCCCCCGCACAGGCAATGTACGTCGTGACCTGGTTCAATTCCTATGGGAATGGCGTCCAGTATGTCTGCGATGACAACCTGACAATCTTCTATCAACAGGGCACAATTTCGGGCACGCCGATGGTCACCGAATGGTATCCCGGTCAGGTTTGCTGATCCGGAATCGAAAGTGAGGCGCGCCGCCAGACCGATTGGCGGCGCGCTCTTTCCTGCACCGAGCAGATTGAGCTATAGCTCCGCCAGTTGTTTGCGATGTCTGAAAAATCCCGGCCAATTGCACGGACATGGTGAGAATGCGTCCAGCTAGCTTCACGAAACCCAGATAGCTTCACGAAACAGGGCAATTCGATAAGCGCAAATTTACCTTTTTGGCCGAAAAGAGGGCCATGCAAGCGCCGCCTTCACTGAATGCTTTCAGCCACATATCGAGCTGGGCATACACAACCCAACGCCTGCGGCGGGCAACTGCCTGGATCATAGTTCTGTTGCTGGTCGATCTTGCCCTGCTGGCAGATGTGATCACCGGGGCAAACGTCTGGTTTGGGCCGGTCTATCTGTTTGTGATGTGCGGTGCCACGTGGCTGCTGGGCCTGACGCGGGGCTACGCAGTTGCGGTCTGCTGCATGTTGCTGACATTCTGGATCAATGGATTTGAACTCTACCCCTATGGTTCAGCGGCTCTTTCGTGGGACCTTGGGCTGCGATTTGTCGCTCTTTCAATGCTCATAATTGTCATCGCGGCGGTGCGCGGTGCCTTCCTGAGAGAGTGGTGGCTGGCACGGATCGAACCGCTGACCGGAGCACTGAACAGGCAGGCGTTTTTTGAATTTGCCGAGTCCTTGTGCAGCAGCCGACAATGGCGCCTTCTCATATATGCCGATCTTGATGGACTGAAGGCCGTAAATGACCGGCACGGCCACGCCGCCGGAGACAAGCGGCTGAAGGATTTCTCTTCTCTTGTCAGAAAATCAATCCGGCGCGGAGACGTCTTTGCCCGGATGGGCGGGGACGAATTCGTCATCTTCATGCCGGTGAAAAGTGAGGACGCAGCGCGCGGCCTCGCCAGACGACTGGATACAACATTGAACGACAGGCGAACCGGGCCGGAGGGCAATTTTCTGTGTAGCCTGGGTGCCTTGCTGGTCCCACCCGGAAGCGCTTCGCTGGAGCTGTTGGTGGGCGAAGCGGATCACCTGATGTACGAAGCCAAGGTGAAGGGTTCCTGCATGCAGGTTGGAATGGCGGGCGTGGCCGTCTCGCCGATCAGGACTGGAAGTGCGCGGGGCGGCGTGCGGCCCCTGATAAGTGCCATATCGACAAGGCAGGTCACCAAGCACGACAGGCGGGCTCCTCACTCGCCATAGATGGTGAGGGCTCTGGCCAAGCTGGCCGTGCGCGCCGCCAGCCTGCCGCCAGCGCCAGCAGAGCGCGCGCCTGCCGGCAGGCCGCACCTTTGCCCCCTTGTTCTCCGCTGCATCAGGTGTGATTTATTGCGCCGGAACAGCCTCCGCCCGCACCGCCGCCACCGCTGCATCGTCGGTCAGATGCGCACCTTGCGCCCGCAGGACCTTGCGAATCTGGTCCACATTCACATCGCGCGGCTGCACGCCGCCATCGGCAGCCAGCGCGGCGCCCACGCCTGCCGCGTGGCCGGTCAGCCAGCATTGCGGAATCTCGCGCATGAAGCCGTGGGAATTGGCATCGCAGCTGATGTGCCGTCCGCCCACCAGCAGCCCGTCCAGCGCGCGCGGGACGAGCGATCCGTATGGCACGGACACGACCGGAAACTTGGGGCTGATCGAGGGGGAAATGCCCACTTCATCCGTTGCGGGAATATCCTCGCCCCAGTCCTTGCGCTCTATCCGGCCAAGCCCTGCCAGCCGCCGCGTGTGGCGCACGCCCAGCTGGCTGGCGCTTTGCAGCGAATAGGCGCTTTCGAAGCCCGGCGCATGTTTGCGGAAGAACTGGCAATGGCCCTCCATCAGACGGTGGCTGCGAATCTCGACCTCGGTCATGTCATCCACGTCGAGCGCCGACAGGCCAGACTGGCGCGGCCCCAGGAACAGCGCGATATCGGGCCGCCAGCTGACATAAGGAGTCTGGAAATATCCCAGCTCCTCACGTCCGCGCGCCATGAATTCGCGCAGGCCGTCCGGGTCATGCACCTTCCAGTCGATCCAGCGATCCATGTTCACGCCGCCCAGCACCCAGCCGGTGTTCATCGAATGGTGGACGTCGCCTTCCTCGATATCGGTGTCGAATTCGGCCCCGGCGCGGGCGAACATGTCGCCATCGCCGGTGGTATCCACCACCACCTTGGCCAGCAGTGCGTTGCGCCCGGCCTTGCTTTCGAAGATCACGCCCTTTGCCGCACCATCCTCCACCAGCGGGCGCGCGGCCCATGCGTGGAAGACGATGCGCACGCCCGCCTCCAGCAGCATTTCCTGCGCGTTGAGCTTCATCCGTTCGGGATCGAGCGTGGGCGCCCATTGCACGATGCCGTGAAAGGCAGTGGTGCGATTGCCCCAATAGCCCGCCTTCACCGGGTCGCGGCTGCCCCAGTCCGCTCGCGGAGGACCGGCCACGGCCTCGGGCGGCATGCGCTCGATGAATTCGCGGGCAAAGCCCTGGATCACATGGTTGCCCTGCCAGTCTGTCATGCGGTCAATCCACATCACCAGACCGCCGGTGGAAAGCCCGCCCAGGCAGTTGTAGCGCTCCACCAAGGTGACATCGGCGCCCGCCCTGGCCGCAGCCCACGCCGCCGCGCAACCAGCCGGTCCGCCGCCGATCACCGCCACATCGCACTGGTGGTAGATATCGATATCGCGCGCATCCTCACGGATGGTACCGGAGCCATTGGGCGGCGGCAGGTTGCGCCGGTCACTCTCGAACACGTCGGAGCCGAGGAAGCGCTCCTCGCTATGCCCCGCGATCCGCTGCAATTTGGGTTTGTCGTCGGCCATCTGCACCATATCCTGTTGCGCTGTGGCCCCGTGGCTAGAGCCTGCGCGCAGCCTCGACAAGTGTGATGGACCCAATGTGACAGGCCCGGAGCCGCTAAGGTTTCAACGCCTCGCGCGCCGCTGCGGTGATATCGGTGTTGACCGCACCCTTGGGATGATAGCTCGGCTTGGCGACGCCATAGACCAGCGCCTTGCCGTCGCCTGCCCATTTGCCATCGAAGAACAGGTCCCGCTCCGCTTTGCGGCGACCGAGAATCTCCGGCGGCTTGTTCCAGTTGAGGATCGACACACGCGCCTCTGCAAGCTGGCCGGCAACCACCTGCTTGACCCACGTCGCCCGCGCAATTCCGCCGGTGTTGTACTGGAAGGAAAGCGCCGCACCCAGCTCGTTCTCGGTCAGATTACAGTCCTCGAACGCCGCCAGCACAGGGGGCAGATACTTCTGCCGCATCAGCCACACGGCGACCTTCAGCGTATAGGGAAGCGTCTGCGGATTGTCCTTGTATCGCGGATAGACCTGGTGCCCGCTGGCGTTGGTGACGCCAATCCCCCAGGTCCACACGCCCACGCTATCCTTATAGGCTTCGGGCACGATTCCTTCGTGCTTAGCGATTTCCAGCAGGATCTTGAGCGTCACATCGGTGACCGCAGGTTCCGATTTCGGGATGCCGAAATCGTCCAGCAGCGCATCAAGAGCAGTGATCTTCGCGCTGTCATTGAACAGGCCGGACTTGCCCGCTGCGCGCACGGCATCGAATATTGGCTTGCGTATATCCGTCATGGCACCCCCTCCGCTCCGGCGACCGGAGCGAGGCAAAAAATACCACTTTTTTCAGGCGGCCGCGGCGAAATTATTGTCACCGCATCCGGCCGGCCTGTAACCAGCCCGGCAGGGGGCAGGAAAGGAAGCATTGCCATGATGGCAATTCCCCGCTAGTCCGCCGCCTCCCCCGCGAATAGCGAGGGTTCCGGCCCGATGGCGGAGTGGTTACGCAGAGGACTGCAAATCCTTGCACGCCGGTTCGATTCCGGCTCGGGCCTCCATATTTTCGCCCATTGCGCTTGCCCAAGGCCAGCGATAATGGCGCGAGTGCAGTGCCGCTTTAGCTCAGTTGGTAGAGCACATCATTCGTAATGATGGGGTCAGGTGTTCGAGTCACCTAAGCGGCACCACTCACCTGAAAATATCGGATAGAGATCGATCCCGATCGATTGCCGCCCGTCGCTGGTGGCCACTTTCCAGGCGTCATCGCTGTATCGGTCCATCTCACAGGGGTGGGCCAGAGGTGCGGGCAACTGCAAAGATGCGAAAACTGTTACAATCAATTACAACCAGTCTCGGCGCAGGCCTGATATCGTCTTGGCAAATCCGGCCATCCGTTGCAAAGTCATGGCCAATTATAAAAAGCGGGGCTCAAAGTCCCGGTTGAGGGGATAATCGTCATGCGCATGCAATCTCGCCTGCTCCTTGTGTCTTTGCTTCTTCCTGTGTCCGTTTTGCTTGGCATGGGTGCACAGGCTGATGCTCAGGAAGCCCACCAGCATATGGACGCGGGCACTGATGCGCCTCCTGCGGTGGTCCGGACAGTGCAGTGGTCCGATCCTGCCGCATGGCCGGACGGCAAGGTGCCGGGCGCAGGCGAAGAGGTCATGATTGGCCGGGACATGGAAGTTGTCCTGGACGTCAGCCCGCCTGCGCTGCGCAGCCTTACCATCGACGGCAAGCTGCGCTTTGCGGACGATCACGATATCGCGCTGGAGACCGAGTGGATCTATTTGCGCCGGGGCGAATTGCAGATCGGCAGCGAGGAGCGGCCCTTCACGCATAATGCGACCATTACCCTGACAGACAATGTCCCCGATGAAGACATCAACACCATGGGGGACCGCGGCATTCTGATCATGGGCGGCACGCTGAACCTGCATGGCAACCGGGAGCACACCTGGACCAAGCTTGCCAGAACGGCGCAGGCCGGCAGCGCCGAAATCGAAGTGCTGGATGCCAGTGACTGGCGACAGGGCGATCAGATCGTGCTGGCATCAACCGACTTCAACCCGCGTCAGGCAGAGAGGCGAACCATCGCCGCCGTCAACGGGAACGTGATCACGCTCGATCGCGCGCTGGAATACATGCATTTCGGTGAAATCACCTTCGGCGTGGACGAGCGCGGCGAAGTGGGCCTGCTGACGCGCAATATCGTGATCCAGGCTTCGGAAGACGCGGACAACAACTACTTCGGCGGGCACATCATGGCGATGCTCGCATCGACCGTGCGCGTCTCCGGCGTGGAGCTGAACCGCATGGGGCAGAACATGCATCTGGCCCGCTACCCGATGCACTGGCACCTCGTTGGCGAAGGCCAGGGGCAGTACATCCAGAACTCCGCAATCCACGATACCTACAGCCGCTGCGTAACGGTGCATGGCACCAATAATGTGCGGGTGGAAAACAACGTCACCTTCAACACCGTGGGTCACTGCTTCTTCCTGGAAGACGCGGTGGAGACGGGCAACCAGTTCGTCCACAATCTGGGGATCATGACCAAGTGTCACCCCACCCTGCCCTGTCAGCCGACCAACCTGGGACCGGCAGGATCGGCCGATACATCGACTTTTGCATCGAGTGCCGCTGGTCAGAGCTCCGACCATGTCCTGATTGCCTCGGACAACACGGCGTCAACGTTCTGGATCACCAATCCGGACAATATCTATCGTGACAACGTGGCTGCAGGTTCCGACCAGATAGGTTTCTGGTTCGCCTTGCCGGTTCATCCTACGGGCCAGTTTGAAGGTACGGAGACCAGTGCCAACACATGGCCGCGCCGCACTGCGGTGCGCGAGTTCAGCGGCAACACCGCCCACTCCAATTACGACGGGTTCATGTTCGACCGTGGTCCCAATCCCGACAACACCTTCAGTGTCGGTGGCAGCAACTACCATTTCGCCCATGCCGATCCGGCCGACACGAATAGCGAGAAGCTGGTGTCGCACTTCGAGAATTTCACCAGCTACAAGAACCGGCACGGCGGCGTATGGGGTCGCGGTGAACTGCATCTGTTCACCAACCTGAGAGTGGCCGACAATGCTGTCGGCTTTACCCACGCGGCTGCCGCAGTTGGTCAGGCCGCCTATACGTCAAAGGTGGTCGATTCGGTGTTCGTGGGTGAATCCGGCAATATCGGAAATCCCAGCACGCCGCAGGAAATCGCCTATGGTCGCAGCATGCCGAACGACCTCACGGATTTCCCGATCCGCGGTTACGAGTATTACGACATGCGGCACGATGTGGTGAACACCACTTTCGTCAACTTCATGCCCAACGATACGCGCGATGCGGGAGCGATCTCCTACCTGATGTATACCAGCTTCGGGATGAGCACCGAAAACGCCATTGAGGGCGCACAGTTCGTCAATTCCAAGCCGGTCAGTTTCCCGCCATATGTGCGCAGCTGGGCCTCCGATCTGGGGCGTGCCAATGCCTGGAGGGGCGCGGCGATCCATGACCGGGATGGCTCTGTCGGCGGTGTGCCCAATTCCTATATCGTGCTCGACAACGGCATCGCGTCCGATGACGAAGCCTGTGACATCAGGCCGGACTGGGGCGCTGCTGTGTGCCGCGGTGACTTCGGCCACTTTGGCGTGGGCGGCAATTTCGGATTTGGCGGTGGTCCCATCACCGATCCGGTCATGCTCAGCCGTAACGGCAGGCGGTGGGAGTACACCGGGCAGACCACGATCCGCAGCGGAGCCGACGTCAGGGTGGAGACCAGCAGGGAAGCCCTGTCACTGTCCCTGCGGGAAATGGACAACGGCTCCTCGGTAATCTTTGAACTGCCCGGATTCAGCACCACTGCCGGGGGTGCAGAGCAAGCCAGCCTGGCCGCGCTGCGCGCTGCCGGTGAGACCTCCTGGTTCAGGGATGACAACAGCTTGTGGGTCAAGCTTGTGGTCGACAACAATGCCGGCCAGAGCGTTTCCATCGGCAGGGTTGGTGCCGGCGTGAGCACGGTCGGCCCCGGTCCCGGTGGCGCTTTCGATGCAGGCGCCAGCCTCGACGTCAGCAGGTCGGTTCAGGTCAGTTCAGCCGCGCAGAATGAAGGAGCACCCCGGCGCGAATAACGCGCCGGGATTGGCGGCTGCCGCGGTTTCAGACAATCCGGCTGGCACTGGGCCAGCGGCCTTACCCGGGGGGCCCGGCCGGACCATCTCGCTGCGCCCGGGCAATATCCCCTGACGGCCTGAGGTATCAACAATGCGCTACTGTACCGGTGAGAATTTCGCAATCTGTCCTGGGTAAGATAGACCATACCTCGACAGCAACTTCCATGAGCGAATGCCTGTAGACTGTGGTGAGTATCGAAGAAGCACTGGGCAAACTGACGCCCGAAGAGCAAGTGAACCTGCTCAAGCGCAGGTTGCAACGCTCCGAAAAAGCGCGGCTTGACGCAGAAGCGCTGCTGGAAAGGCGTGCGCGCGAACTCGACAGAATCAATCGTGAACTGCTCGAACGGGAAGAAGTGCTGCAAAGCCGTCTGGAGCTGGGGAACCGGGAATTGCTGGCAGCCCAGCGCACCGCCCGGATTGCCACCGTATTCAGGCCTCGCGGGGGGAAGTTCATCTACTCTCCCGAATTGCGCCAGATCCTCGGCCTGCCTTCCGGTTGCGACCTGAATCCCGAACTGCTGCAGACCAGAATTCATCGGCTGGACCGCAAGCGCGTGGCTACTGACGAGATAAAATTCTACACTGAAATGCCAACCGACATTGATCACATCTACGAACACCGCATCATAAGGCCGGTGGATCAGGAGGTGCGCTGGATCAGGTGGACGTTGCGCCGGGAAACTGATGATCGGGGCCGTTTTCAATCAGTCTTTGGTACCGTTCAGGACATCACCTTGCAGCGCCACACGGAAAGGCATGCACGCGCACTCAGCCTTATTGCCGGGCGGCGGGTCAAGACCCTGAGCAAGCTTTCAGACGAGCTGGCCCTGTCCCATGCCGAAGCCGAGGAAGCCAATCGGTCGAAGTCCCAGTTCCTTGCCATGATGAGCCATGACATCCGCACACCGATGAATGGTATTCTGGGACTGCTCGAAACCTTGTCTCACAGCGATCTGGATGATGCGCAGCGCCACAAGCTCAACCTAGCGCGCAGTTCCGGCCTCCAGCTCAACATCCTGCTGAATGACATTATCGAATTCGTGCGCGCCGAAACCGGCAAGATCGAGCTGCAACCCGAAGCGGTGGACCTGCATATGGCCCTGGGCAATATCGTGGAGTTCTGGCAGGTGGCCAATCCCAATCCGAATGTCGTGCTTACCAGCCGCATCGATCCGGACATACCCAAAACCGTACTCGTCGATCCGACCCGTTTCCGGCAATTGATCGACAATCTCGTGTCCAATGCACTGAAATATACACCCGGCGGCACGGTCCAGGTCATCGCACAGAACAAGGGCGCAACCCTGCGGATCGAGGTCGAGGATGACGGCCCCGGAATCAGGGAGGAACTGCAGCGAAGGCTGTTCACCGATTTCACCCGGCTGCGGACGATGACCGCAGGGTCCGGATATAGCGCAGGCCTGGGCCTGGCGATCTGCAAGCGGCTGGTCAGGGCAATGGAAGGCACGATCGGCGTTGTAAGCGAAGTCGGCAAGGGAAGTCGTTTCTGGTTCGAGATTCCGCTGGTTCGCATCCTCTCTTTCGACAGGACCGGCCATGTGCCCAGGCAGCCGGTTGCCAGTCCGCCCGTCAAGCTGGCCGCACATGTGCTGATCGCAGAAGACATCGCCACCAATCGGCAAGTACTGGCCTCCATGCTGGAACTCACAGGGTGCACGTTCGAGTTTGCCGAAGATGGCCGGGAAGCGATTGTCGCTGTTCAGAATGGTGATTTCGATATTATCCTGATGGACGTGAACATGCCGCTGCTGGATGGCAAGGAAGCAACACGCCTGATCAGGCAATTGCCCGGCGCGAAAGGTCAGGTTCCCGTGGTTGGAGTGACCGCGCATGTCATGCAATCGGACCATGATGAGCTGCTGGAAGCGGGAATGAACGCGCTGGTCTCCAAACCCGTCGATCTGGCGTCCCTGACCGCGCGCATGGAGGAAGTGTTGCGCCAGAGCGCGGGCACCGCCGCCGACCCGGCCACCATCCCGTTGATTGATGAAGAGGCCACGCGGCAATTGTTCGATGCATTGCCCGAAGATCGGCGCAACACGGTGCTGGCACTGTCGCTGCGCGATATGGCCAGTCTGGGCAAGAAGCTGTCTGCCGCGATCCGGTCTGGCGACCACGGGAAGGCCCGGCGGGAGGCGCACAGCCTGCGCGGCGTTGGCGGCAATATCGGCGCGATGAGGCTGGCTTCGCTGCTGGCCGAAGGTGCGCAAATCGATGCCGGGGTGCTCGATCAGGTGGTGACGGATACGATTGCCGATATCCGTCACCGTTTCAGCGTCGAGTGAACCGCCGGCAATGGATCAGTAGGCGCCGCGCGCGGTAACCACCGCCGGGATCGTGCGCAGCAGCAGCCCCAGGTCGCGCATCATGCCCTGGCTTTCGACATAATCGATATCCATCTCCACCTGCTGGCTGAAGGGAATTTCTGCCCGTCCCGATACCTGCCAGATGCAGGTGATACCTGGGCGGGTATCAAGCCGCCGCAGCGCGCGCTGCCAATAGGCTGTCACCTCATGCGGCAGGGCAGGACGCGGACCAACCAGCGACATATCCCCCAGCAACACATTGAACAGCTGTGGCAATTCATCCAGCGACGTGCGGCGCAGCAGGGACCCGACCCGCGTGATCCGGGGATCTCTCTTCATCTTGAAACAGATCGAATCCCTGTCTGACTGCGCCAGCAGGCGGGCGCGAATTGCCTCGGCATTGACCACCATACTGCGGAATTTCAGCACCTTGAACGGCCTGCCGCGCTTGCCGATCCGGGTCTGGCTGAAGAACACCGGGCCACCATCCTCAAGCCTGATGGCCAGGGCAATGGCCGCGAACAGCGGGGCGAGCAGCGCAAGACCCAGCGTAACGGCGATCAGGTCTCCGGCCCGCTTGAGAGCCGCACCGCAATCGATCCCGCTGCGGATGGCAAACGCATGTGCCAGGGCATGCATGATGAAAATACCATTCCCGGCGATATAGCGACCGGCAAGGCGCCGCGGTTCCTGCGCCAGACGCCAGATCCACTCGCAACCGACTTTGCGGATCGGCATGGGCGCCCGCGGAATTCGGCCCGAATAATAATCGAACAATCCACCGACCGAGAGCTGCACAGGGGCATCAATGCTGGCGCCGTGATCGGCCAGCCAGCATTCCTGCAACGGCACGCCAAATCCGACAAAGACCATGTCGGCTCCGCTGGCGTTGATATCGGCGATGACGCGCGCGGTTTCATACTGTTCGAAATAGCCGTTTTGCGTTCCGGCAATGTTGAGATCGGGATAGCGGCGCTGCATCGCCCGTCCGGCCGCTTCGGCAATGCCTTCCCCGCCGCCGAGCAGGTAGATCGACACTCCCTTGCGGGCGGCCTCCTCGCAGATGAGCGGGAAAAGATCCGTGCCGTTGAGATTGTCGCGATAGCTCGTCCCGGCAAGTCTGGCGGCAAGGCGCATTCCCGATCCATCAGGCAGAAGGTGATCGCAGGACTTCAGGGCAGCGCGATACCTGCTGTCGCGGGCAGCCACATTGACGCAGTGCGCATTGATGAAACCGATCGTCGCGCGGCGACCCTTGGCGGCAAGATCCACCAGCTTTTGCGCGGTCTCGTTTCGATCGGCGTCGACAAGGTCGAGGTTGAACAGCCTGACCGCACTTGCCGCCGCAGCCACACGGCCCGATGAACGCGGCCCACGCTCGTAATCCTGCATCAGAGCGCTGTCGAAATTGAAATCCTGGTACATTGCATATCCTCCGCTTGAGTTGGGAGGACAGGCGCAGAGATCGTGCCAGTTTTAGAAAACCGCTATATTTCCGTCTTTTAGTTAGTTTCTAACCGCCCGGCGGGCGTCTTGGCACAGTCCATTTTCGCAAAATGCAATTTCTGAATTGCGAATTGCGAAGTGCTGCTGGCCATTATGCAAATCGGCGCGATCCTGACTGCCGAAATCGGGCAACAATGGCGGGAAACCGCGTTTGGCACGGATATTGAACAGTGTTTGGCGACACCATGCCAGGAACACGCCAATGCCGCTCATCGTCAGACTTGAAAGACTGTTGCCAGAGGGGCTGAGACCCGTCTTGCACGGCCTTCTTGCCTATGGCCTGGCAGAGGCTGGCACGCGCGTGTTGCGGGTGTTCACGATCATCGTGATCGCCCGTCAGATTGCGCCCGCCCAGATCGGCATTGCCGCCCTTGCGCTTGCCCTGTTCGAATTTGTTCGGGTGCTCGCAAACAGCGGCATTGGCCAAAGGATCATCGCCGCCACCGATGCCGAGCTCGCATCGATCTGCAACGCCGCACACCGGCTGTTCTATCTGTGGTGCGGCGGCGTCGCGCTGGTTCAGCTGGCTTGCGCTGCAATCATGTGGCGTGTCTTCGGGCAGGCAGAGATCGCAGCAATGCTGGCCATGCTTACCGGCGTTTACGCGCTGATGCCGGCCGGCCTGGTGCAGGTCTTCCTGTTGATGCGCAGCGGACGGCTGGCAACAACCGCCCGGATCGCCGCCACGCAAACGACAGCTGACCATTTCCTGTGCCTGGCACTCGCGCTGGTCTGGCCATCGGCCTGGGCGCTTGTCCTGCCCAAGCTGCTGACCGCTCCGGTATGGCTTGTTCTGGTCCGGCGCGCCCAATGCTGGTCTCCTATTGTCGGAGTGGCTGCGGCGCCCTTGCACGAATTCACCCGCTTGAGTGCGGGGGTTCTGGTCACTGAATTTACCAATGTGGCGCGCCAGCAGCTCGACAAGATCATTGTCGGCGCCATGCTCGGCACGGAGGCTCTGGGATTCTATTTCTTCGCGTTCAACGCCGGACTTGGCATCACCAGCAGTTTTGTCAGCGCCTTGTCGATCGTGCTGTTTCCCTATCTGTGCGCCGCCAGATCGGCGCTGGATCGCATGCGCCGGCTGAAGCATTCGATTATGCTGGGTCTGGGCCTTTTCACACCGGTTGTGATCGCCCAGGTCCTGCTGGCCGATATCTACGTGCCGATCCTGTTTGGCGAGCAATGGGCCGATATTGCCCCGCTGGTCGCAATACTCTGCCTGGCCGCGATACCGGCGATAACCGCATCGGTGTCCACCGCATGGCTGCGCGCCACCGGCGGGGCTGATCGCGATGCGATGATCTCCATCGTGGTCTGCATCGCCGCGCTGGGAGCGCTGGCTCTGGGCTGCACCATCGGCCTTCACGGAGCGGCCTGGGCCTATGTCCTCGCGCTTTGGGCAGTGCAGCTGCCGATCACCGCATTCGTCCTTTTTCGCGGACTCGGCCTGTCCGCCATCAACAACCAGACACCAAAGGGAGTGGTCATATGAACCGCAACGCACAAACTCGTCCGCATTTCTCGGTCATCGTGCCTGTCTACAACGCGCAGGATACGATCGAGGCGACCATCGCCTCTATCCGTGAGCAGGACGACGAAGATTTCGAACTGATTCTGATCGATGACGGCTCAACCGATGACAGCCTGCTGCGGATGTTGCGGCAGGCAGGCCGCGATCCGCGCATCAGGCTGGTGGCACAGCAGAATGCCGGCGTTTCCGCCGCGCGCAATCACGGTCTCCAGCTGGCCAGCGGCAGGTTGATGGCTTTCTGCGATGCCGACGATCTGTGGCATCCGGCCAAGCTGGCATGGCACCGTGCGGCACATGAAGCCGATCGCACGCTGGCCATCAGCTACGCCAGGATCGCCTTTCTCGAAGCCACTGCCCATGATCGGCCGCGCAGCCGCACCATGTCGAGCGTGCCCCGCGGCGACCTGACCATGCAGCAGATCATCTCCGAGAATCCGGTCTGCACAGCCTCCAATCTCGTCACCACAAGGGAAGCGTTCGATCGTATCGGCGCATTCGATGTCGGCATGGATTATGCGGAAGACCAGGAATGGCTTGCCCGCGCCGTCGCACTGGGTGAGCGTGCCCGCGGGATTGACGAATTGCTTGTTGGCTATCGCCTGTCGCCCGGCGGTCTCTCGGTCAATCTTGGCGCCATGTATGCCGGCTGGCGCAGGGTGGTGGAACTGCACGCAAGCGATGCGGACTCAGCTTCTGCCGAGGCGATATATTGCCGGTATCTGGCGCGCCGGTCCCTGCGCAGCGGCAATCCACCAGCTGAAGCGCGCTACTACGCGATGCGCGGAATAGCCCTGTCTCCCCGCGCCTTCCTGTCTGATCTGAAACGCGGAGGCTCCACTCTGCTTGCAGCCATCACCGCTCCTGCAATCCCGATGACGCTGCGCCAGCGCATCTTCGCCTGACCCCTGCTCCAAGGAGAAATAGCCGTGACCAGCCCTGAAAAAATTTCCGTCATCATGCCTGTCTATAATGTCGAGCTCTATGTTGCAGAGGCGATCCGCTCGGTTCTGGACCAGAGCCACGATTGCCTCGAACTGATCGTCGTCGATGATGGCGGGCAGGATGGCAGCATGGATATCGTGCGCAGTTTCGACGATCCGCGCATCCGCATCATCCGGCAGAAAAACCGCGGCCTGGCAGGGGCGCGCAACACCGGGATTGCCCATGCAACCGGCACCTATATCGCACTGCTCGATTCAGATGATCGCTGGGCGCCCGAAAAGCTCATGCTGCATGCGATTCACCTGCGCAGCAATCCCGATGTGGCCGTCAGCTATGCCGGTTCACGCCTGATTGACGCCGATGGCCGCCCGCTCGCGGTTGCCATGCGGCCAAGGCTCGAAGCTGTTGATGCAGCGCATATCCTCAAGCGCAACCCGGTGGGCAATGGCTCGGCCGCGGTGATACGTCGCAGTGCGCTGGACGATGTGGGTTTTGCCCATCCCGATGAACCCGCACGCACCTGCTGGTTCGACGAGAGTTTCCGCCAATCCGAGGATATCGAAATGTGGCTGCGAATGTCCGCTGGGCATAATTGCCGCTTCGAGGGCATTGGTGGGCTGCTGACCGATTATCGCATTATCGGTGGCGGACTTTCGGCCAATATCGTGCGCCAGTTTGAAACCTGGGAGCGGGCGATCGACAAGGCCCGAACCTATGCGCCAGCGCTGATCGCCCGCCATGGCAACGCCGCCGCGGCATATCAGCTGCGCTATCTGGCGCGCCGCGCCATACAGCTGGGCGATTATGCCTTTGCCCGCGCGCTGACATCGCAGGCGATTGCCCGTTACCCGGCGATTTTCATGGAAGAACCGGTCAAGTCGCTTGGAACGGCGGGGGCCGCCCTGGCCAGCGCGCTGCTGCCCGGAACGATGATGGCATGTCTGCTGCGGAACCGCCTGGGCAAGGCGGCTGCGGCATGACCCGGCTGCGCTGCGTTCACCTGAACGATGATTTCGCCATGGGCGGGGTGGTCAAGGGTCTGCGTATCTACGATCATCCGGATCTGACCCGCATGGTCGATAGCCGTGTCCGGCCCGTCAATCCGCGCGGCAGAATGGCACCTCGCCTGAATGCCCATGTCATCGTCACGCATTTCCCGCCCAGCTGGTCCAGCCTGCCGTTTCTGGCATCGCTGCGGCTGCGCAATCCGCATGCCCGGCTGATCCATATAGAGCATTCCTATACCGGAAACTGGGAGGCCCGGACGGTCAGGTCACAAGCCCGTTTCCGGCTTATGCTGAAACTGGCCTACCGCATGTATGACGAGGTTGTTGCGGTATCCAACGGTCAGGCCGGATGGCTCCGCGCAATCGAGGCGGTCGACCCCGTGAAGCTGAAAGTGCTCCATCCGTGGAGCGGCAGCCAGGGCCTCGACAAGCTGCCCGGTCCGAAATTCTCTCAAGGCCAGCCGATCAGGCTGGGCGCCATCGGCCGCTTTGACCATGTGAAGGGCTTCGACGTGCTGATTGAGGCCATGAAGGCTTTGCCTGCATCACGTTTCGAACTGGTGATTGGCGGATTTGGCGATCAGGAGCAGGCCTTGCGCAAGGCAGCAGGCGACATGGCCAATATCGCGTTCGCTGGCCGTATCGAAGATGTGGCCAGCTTTTATGCCCGCTGCGATGTCGTGGTCGTTCCCTCTCGCTGCGAAGCCTTTGGCCAGGTGGCTGCGGAGGCGCGCATGGCCGGGCGTCCGGTGATCGTGTCGCAGGCCGATGGCCTTCCCGAACAGGTGGGCCGCGCAGGCATTGTAGTTGATTGCAGCGACCCGGCCATGCTGGCCAGCGCGCTTGCCGGGCTGAGCACCGCCCAGCTGAAGGAAATGTCGGTCGCCGCCCGCATGTCCATGGCCGGCGCCGAATTCTCCCGCATCAAGGCATGGCAGGCGCTGTTTCACCGGGCGGGCAAGGCACTGGCGGGCAGGAAGTCCCGGTCAGAAAGCCTGTCCGGCACGCTCGCCATATCAGCCTGACCGGACAATGCCTGCTGGAGCGCTCCCCCTTCGCTCCCCAGGCAGATGCCCCGGCGTCCTGCCAAGGGCGACCGGGGCATTGTCATGTCAGGATGCAGCCAGCCGCGGCCACAGGCGAGGCGCCTGAAGCATGTGCGGAACGGGAATGGGGCCGCAGCGCCGTTCACCTCTGGCTTGCGCGCAGCTCCACGGCGCGGCGTGCGGCAATGCCGATGACCACCAGCGCCGGCCAGTACAGATAAGCCAGTATCTCCAGATTCTCTCCAAAGCTGTAGAGACACATGACCAGGACCATGGATAGTCCGATACGGCCCAGAGGATCGCGAACCGCCAGCCACGCCATCGCAGCCAGCGCCATGATCAGCGGAATCGCCAGCGCCAGCAGGCCCATCGTGCCTTTGACGAACAGCAGCCCATACCAGCTGTGGTGGCTGCCGATCGGCATGAATTCAACCAGATGCGGGCCTTGTTCGACTATCCCGTGGCCGAACCACGGCGCTTCGGTTTGCCAACGTTCGATAGCGATGCGGCCAAGTATCTCGCGAACGCGCGAGCTGTCCGCACGGGCACTGGAAAAGTCCGAGGCCGCCTGTTCGGCCAGTGCAACCAGGCTCGGCGCCAGCAATCCAAGACCCAGCACAACCGGCGCTGCTGCCCACCACAGCCACGCCTTGCCCAGCCGGGAAATCCCGAAGCTCAGTGGCCAGATGACCACCAACGCCACCAGAGCCAGGCGGGATTGTGAAAGCAGGGCGATCAGCAAGGCGGCGGCAAGGCCGGTGATCTTCCAGCGCAGATCCCTCTCCTCGGCAGCGCAAACAGCATGGACCAGCGCGATCATCCCGGCTGCCGGCGACCACGGAGCAAAAAACTGCCAGCGTGCGGTCCCGGCGCCCGGTTCAATCGTGTAGAGGGTAGCCGCGAAATATTCCGGTCCGGAACCGCCAATGATCTTGAGCGGCGAGACCCACAGTGTCTCGGGAAGTCCGACAAACGGTGCCACAAGGAACAGCGGCAAGATTAAAAGTGTTTGCCTGCCCAGCCTGCAAACCGCGCGGCAGATCACCTCTGGCCGTGGATTGAGAACCGATCCTGCCAGCGGAAACAGGCCGATCAGGGCCCAGCCCTTAGCCCAGCCGACGGAAGACTTGATTGTCTGGCCAATGCCAAGGTCATTGGTTGTGTGGCCCACAAGCAGGATGATCTCCATCGCCGCCATTGCCAGCACGAATGTCCAGATGATCGGTCCCAGCGGAGCCGGTCTTTGTGCAGCCGGCAAGGCTGGCGCGGCATAGAGCTTCCACGCGGCCAGCGCGGCCAGGCTCCAGCCGAGGACCGGCCCGGCGATATACAGACCGCCAACCAGCCACAGCGCCCAGGTCGCGCCGATAGTGCCTGCTATCAGACGTTCGGCAGCAGCTTGCGCAGGATCGGTTGGCGTAGCCATGCGAGGGCAAATCCCATGAGAATGAAGAAGGACGCAGCCACAGCGGCGGCGAGTGCGATCAGCAGCGAGGGGGTTGCCCTGGACGTGGGCAGGGACGGTTCCTCGAAGGTCTGGACCAGCGGGTAAGAGGCGAAGGGATCGGACTTGTTGGTATCGAGCCGCGCCAGGGCGGAGGAAAAGACCGCTTCGGCCACCCGGTGTGCCCGCAGCAGTTCAACCAGTTCGCTTGCCTGCGCGACCAGCGGCCCGGACTGCGCCGCCTGCTCGTCGATCTGGCCGCGTATCTCCGCCAGCATCGCATTGGCGCCGGCATTCATCCCCTCGGCGGAGATGAGCGATTCAAACATCCGTTCACGCCCTTCGCTGACGGACAGATCGGCGAAAGCGAGCAACGCATCGGCCCGCAATCCGGCAACCGAGCTGCCGCGTGCGACAATCTGTCCGCGCAAGGCATTGCGCTCGGCCTCCAGTTCCTCACGCACGGCGTGGGCGCTGCCCAGCGTAGCGCTGGCTTCGCTCGCGTCGGTATTGATGCTGGCATACCGATCCAGCAGTGAGCGGAAGACAGGATCGGCCTTGAGTTGCAGGGCCCGGCGAACATTGTCCGGGGTGATCTGCAGAACCTGACCAAGCCGCCCGCGAATTGCTGCAAGACGAGCGCGATCGGCCCGTGCGTTTCTTTCAAGCCCGCGCAGACCGTCCAGCGCGCCGATGCGGCCATTGAACTGCTCAAGACTTACCAGGCCAGTGCGCCCCTGAAAGTCCAGCAGGGCCAGCTGGGCCTCCTGAACCTTGCCCTCAAGCTCGGAGATATGCTGACGATCGGCGCTTTCACGCGTTTGCGCCTCGTTCTCGCGCAGGTCATCGAGGATGGCGAGGAACGCATTGCGCAAAGCCTCGCCGCGCGCCCGGGCATGCTCGGGACTCTCACCTGTCACCTTCACTTCGATCAGATTCGTTTGATCCAGCAGTTTGATGGATGGCTCGGGAAATGCCCCGCCATCTTCACCCAACAGGCCGGCGGCCCGGCGGCGGGTCGTGTCAGCCATCAGCAGGCGCTTGTAATTCTCGGTCGGGCTGAGTGTGGTGCTGGAAAAGGCCGATGCGGTGACCGAACTTGCCTGACCAAGCGAATCCAGATTCATCGATCCGCCAACACCGGACCCCGGAAGGATCAGGGTCATCGAACTGCTGAAGCGAACAGGCGCAAGAACCAGATAGGCCGCAGTTATGCCCCAGACCAGCAGGAGGGCTGGCGCGATTGCCATGATATAGCGGCGATAGCGGTGGATGGAGGGCAGTCCGTCACGAATGACAAACCACAATCGGACAAGGCGCCGGGGCCGGGGCGTGGAAGCCATCACTTGGTCACCGCCTGTTCGAGCAGCAGGGCAGGAGTGACCGCACTCGCCACATCGGTGACCATGCCGATGGCATCGCGCAAATTCATCCAGCGGCTGTCATAACAGGCCAGGGCATCACCCGGCATCAGATAGGGATCGTCCAGGTCGCGGTCTGCCGCGCGAACCAGATCCTCCACGGCACGCTCCACCACCACGGACTGGCCGGTCATCGGATTGCGCGAAATCAGCACGGCGAGGCGCCCGGCATTCATCCGCGAACCACCCACGCAGTTCATTGCCACCAGCCCCTGAAGAAAGCGCGTCCCATATGGCAGGCTGGCGGTCTGCTGGCCGACCGCAGCGCCGGCATTGTTGTTGGCCGGGCGCGTCAGGTTGGACATGTGCACGCGGATGCCCGGCGCCGTCACCAGCGACGGGCGGACGAGCCGCGCATCGAAACAGCCGCTGGTTGGCACAATAATGCTGTCGCCATTTGCCAGCGCGACGTCCTGAAACGCGGTGCCGTCATGCCCGCTGCGCAGATCATGGACCGAGAGCGTGCCGTTGCGGACCAGTCCAATGCGCGAGATATCCGCATCGGGCCGAACGCCGCCCGCGGCGCGCAGCGCGGTGGACAAGGTGCGGCCGACATTGGCATCGCCAAACGCCTCGCCCTCGCGCTGCCCCACGCGATCGTCAGGCGCCCGCTCACCGGCCCTGACACTGCCGGGAATGAAGACCGCGCCGCTTACGGCAACGGAAACGCCGGCGCTTTCCAGCAGGCTGAGGCGAACGGCATTGCGCAGACGCTGGACAATGTCCCGCGCGACCAGCTCATCGGCAAGATTGCGTTCCAGCTCTGGCAGGGAGAGCCCCGCAGCAGCAATCGATCCGATGCCGTTCAGGCCAATGTCGCCATTGGCGCCGATCACATAAGTGCCGGAAATCCGGTCTGCATCGCCGATGATCCGAAGTTGCAGCCGATCACCCGGAGCAAGCAGGGGCTCTGCGCCATCGGGCCGCGACATCTGCGGGAGATCCGGCAGCATGCCAGCAGCCTGAGAACAGCCGCTCTGTAATACCGATGCCTGCTGCTCCGGCATCCACAGTGCACCAGCAATATTGGCTGGCTGCGGGCCGGTGGTACAGCCGGCCAGAAGCGCGGCACTGGCAATGGCTGGAACGATGATACGCATGTGATGGGACTCCGGAAACAGTTGCCGGAGACGTTTCAAGGACCGTGCCAACTGGCGATTGGACGGGATTGCAGCGATTTTGGCGCAGATACCGCCGCAAATTCGCATTCTGCAAAGCGCCTGTTTGCATTTTGCAAAGCATTTGCTGCAATATGCAACGACTGCGGGCGATCAATTGGGGATTTGCAGTACTACCCGCCCGATCTTCGCATTTTGGCACGTAATATGCTTAGTTGCCCGGACGCAGATTTGCATTTCGCAAAAAGGGACAAGAAATGAAGGGCATCATCTTCACCGAACTCGTTAACTTCATGGAAGAGGGATTCGGACTGGTTTTCGCCGACGAGGTGCTGGTGGAAGCGGACTTGCCCGATGGCGGAGCCTTCACCTCAGTCGGCAGCTATCCGGCGACCAATGCGCTGAAAATGGTCTCGATCGCATCCGTAAAGTCGGGCGTGCCGGTCGATGAACTGTGCCAGAAATATGGCTCCTATCTCTTCCAGCGCTTCACCGTCCTGTTCCCGGATATCATGAAGCTTTATACGTCTGTCGACGAATTGCTCGATCATGTCGGTCCGCACATTCACGAGGAAGTCCGCATCCTCTATCCCGGGGCCAAGCCGCCCAGCGTGACGACCAGGCGTGAAAACGGTGTTCTGGTGGTATCCTATCAGTCGCACCGGCCGCTGGCGCATATCGCCTATGGCCTGATCAGGCAGAGCATCGAGCATTACGGCGATGAACGCGAACTGACCTGGGAATCCAGCAAACTTGGCGATCGGGCCGAATTCCGGCTGGTCAAAGCCCTATGAGCAGACCGGCAACGCACATACTGGTGATAGAGGATTCCCCTTCGCTGGCACAAACCTACGCCGGAATCCTAGAAGGGGCCGGCCATTCGGTTGTGGTGGTGGAGAACGGCGCCGAAGCAGACAGTGCAATTGCCAGCATGCCAAAGCCGTTCGACGCTATCCTGCTCGACCTGCAATTGCCCGATTACGATGGGCTGGACTGGCTCGAACAGCGCCCCCAATTGGCGCAGGAAAGCGCAGTGGTGGTGGTCACCGCCGATGGATCGATCAACCGCGCAATCAGCGCCATGCGGCTGGGCGCCTATGACTTCCTGGTCAAGCCCATCGCCCCGCCAAGATTGCTGACCACCGCGCGCAATGCGCTGGAACGCCAGAAGCTGTACGAAAAAGCCGAAGTCATCAGCAGGATTGTCGGCCGTGAGAGCTTTCAAGGCTTCATCGGCAAATCCACGCCCATGCAGGCAGTCTATAGCGCCATCGAGAATGTCGCGACGTCCAAGGCGACGGTTTTCATTACCGGCGAAAGCGGCACCGGCAAGGAAGTGGCCGCCGAAGCGATCCACCAGACAGGTCCGCGCGCGCGCAAGCGGTTCGTGGCGATCAATTGCGGAGCGATCCCGGAAAACCTGCTTGAATCGGAACTGTTCGGCCATGTGAAAGGCTCCTTCACCGGAGCGATTGCAGACCGGAAGGGGGCCGCGCGCGAAGCCGATGGCGGTACGCTTTTCCTCGACGAAATCTGCGAGATGGATCTTTCGCTGCAGGTGAAACTGCTGCGCTTCCTGCAGTCCGGCATGGTGCAGCCGGTTGGGTCAAGCCGGCCCGAACCGGTCAACGTGCGGGTTATCTGTGCCACCAATCGCGATCCATCGCGCGAAGTTGCCGAAGGCCGCTTTCGCGAGGACCTGTTCTATCGCCTTGCGGTGATCCCGCTTGAATTGCCGCCACTCAGGGACCGGCCCGGCGATGTCAGCCTGATAGCGCAGAGTTTCCTTGAACGCTTCGGGGAGGAGGAAGCCAAGCACTTCGAGCCGCTTTCCGCGCAAGTGAGCGCTGCGCTGGAACAGCGCCAGTGGCCTGGCAATGTCCGCGAACTGCAAAACCTTATCCGGCGTGCAGTGGTGATGAGCGCCGGACCGGTTATCGGCCTGGACGATCTGCCGCTCGAACGCACCCATCCCGCACCAGCCAGAGCCGCTGACCCTGCACCGGCTGCATTCATGGCGGACCCCGCTGCAACCGCCTCCCCGGACTTTGCCCAAAGCGGTCCCACCACGCTCGCCGATATCGAGCGGCTGGCCGTTGAGGCCGCAATCCACAGGGCTGGCGGCAGCATCCCCAAGGCTGCGGGCGAACTGGGCGTCAGCGCATCAACAATCTATCGGATGAAAAGCCGTTGGCAGTCCGCCTGACCCGCAACACGGGTTCTGCAGACTGCCAAGGCGAACGAACAAGGCCCGCAGCCGCGGCGGGCATAATGTTCAGCGGCCATTGGGCCGGGCCACTGCGCCCGCCCCCTTCGCGCTGCATCAATAGCCAAGGATGGCCTTCACCTCGAGGTATTCCTCCAGCCCGAAGACCCCGTATTCGCGGCCATTGCCGGACTGTTTGTAGCCCCCGAACGGGGCAAAGCCGGACCATGCCGGATAGTTGATGTGCACCTGGCCTGCGCGGATCTGGCGGGCGACCCGGCGTGCGCTTTCCTGATCGGCAGACTGGACGTGAGAGCTGAGGCCATAGACCGTATCATTGGCAATACGGATCGCATCCGCCTCATCCAGATAGGGCATGATCACCACCACCGGGCCGAAAATCTCCTCCTGCGCGATGCGCATGTCCGGCGTGACTTCGGAAAACACCGTGGGGCGGGCGAAAAAGCCGTGGTTGAGGCCGCCGGGAAGTCCCGTGCCGCCGCAGATCAGCTTTGCGCCCTCGTCGATACCGGCCTGGATCAGTTCCTGCACCTTGGCGAATTGCGGCGCATTGGCGAGCGGGCCGATAACGCATGCCTCGTCCAGCGGATTGCCGACGATGATGTCGTTCGCAGTGCTGGCCGCAAGCGCCTCCACTTCGGCCAGGCGCGATGCGGGCACCACCATTCGGGTAGGCGCAGCGCAGGACTGGCCGACGTTGCGCATGGCCCCCAGAATGCCCTTGGGCACCGCCTCTTCGAAATTGGCATCTTCCAGGAACACATTGGGCGACTTGCCGCCCAGTTCCTGCACCACGCGCTTGATGGTCTTTGCTGCGGACTGGGCCACCAGCACGCCCGCGCGGGTGGAGCCGGTGAAGGTGACCATGTCGACATCGGGGTGCGATGACATGGCATTGCCCACCACTTCGCCGGTCCCGCCAACCAGGTTGAACACGCCCGGAGGCGTTCCGGCATCATGCATCACCTGGGCAAACATCTGCGCGGTGAAGGGTGACATCTCGCTGGGCTTGAGCACCACGGTGCAGCCCGCCGCGATGGCCGGGGCAACCTTGGCGGTGATCTGGTACAGCGGCCAGTTCCACGGCGTGATCAGCGCGCACACGCCGATCGGTTCCCGCACAATGGTGATCCCGTCGCGCTCCGTCTGGAAAGCGAACTTCTCCAGCACATCGATCATCGTATTGACGTGCGCGATGCCGAACGCGACCTGTCCGCCGCGTGAGAAGGTGATCGCCGCGCCCATTTCCGCAGTGATGGCCTGCGCGAATTCTTCCGTCCGCTCCTCCAGCAAGGCCTTGATCCGCTTCAGCAGCGCCAGCCTTTCTGCAACCGGGGTCTGCGAGAAATCGGGAAAAGCGCGGCGCGCGGCGGCAACCGCCAGATCGACATCGGCGGCGGAGCCAGCGGCGATATGGCCGATCACCTCCTCCGAATAAGGATTGAGAACCGCAATCCTGGGAGCATCGGGACGGTCCACCCATGCGCCGTCCAGATAGAAGCGCGTATCGTTGATCAATTGCATCCTGAACCCTTTTTGATTGTTGCGGCGAACGTGCAGAAGCGCGGGCCTGCGGTCAATATGGCATGGGTCGCCAATCGCAAGTGCCAGCGGCCACCGGTCGATGTTTCGGCCGGACCGGCACATGAAAAAAGGGCCGGAGGTTTCCCTCCGGCCCCTTTTTTGTGACCTTGCGGTCTTCGCTTAGCGACCCGAACCCGGACCGTAAGTGATTTCCACGCGGCGGTTCTGCAGTTCG